>PNBO01000060.1:32855-39961 GCA_003136095.1 Myxococcales bacterium | reverse complement strand
GCGAACGCCATCACCGAGCCGATGGCGGCGGGGATGACCACCAGGGGGATGGCCCACGGCGAGCGGAAGAAGAAAGCGATGGACAGGCCGATGACGAGCACGCACACCACGGTGACGATGAGCACGTCCTGCTCGACCGCGCGACGGTTCTCGAGGGCGATCATCACCGGCCCGGTGGGCGTCACGCTCATCTGCGGGTGAAAGGCCTGGGCCGGGTGGCTGCTCGTGAAGGCCTGCACCGCCTGGACGAGCTGCTCGCCGGCGCGCTCTTGGAAGACACCCGCGGTGTCGGAGGGCAGCGCGAGGACCCAGGCGTAGTCGCCGTGGGCGAAGGTGCCATCGGGAAAACGTCGCTCGAGAACGCTGGGGCGCTGCCGCTGCTTGATGGTGTCGGTCAGGGAAGCGGGCTCGGTGTCGTCGTCCAGGTCGAGCGCCAACGGATTCTTGCGCGTGAGGATCTTGGAGCGCAGACGATCGCGCCCTTCCGTGAGATCGGCGAGCGAGGTGTAGAGCCAGGCATTGCGCTTGATGAAGTCGCGGGCCTCGCTCATTTCGTAGGCCGCCAGCGCGCAGACCTGGGGCGGCAGGCTCTTCAGGTAGCCGGTAAGGGCGGCGGCGTAGCGCAGGTTGGCGGCCCGGTCCGGCGACTTGATGGCCACCATCAGGGGGCCAAGCTCGTGCATGCGCCGGGCGTTCTCCTTCAAGACCGTGACGGCGGGGTCACTGCTCGGCAGCAGCTCAGCAAAGGAGGTGCGGAGCTCCAGCCGGGAGGCGACCAGGGCGGCGGCGATTCCGACCAGGGTGCCGACCGAGAGAACCAACCATGCGCGCTTGAGTGACGGGGTCATGCGCGCCCAACAAGGCAATCGATGTGCCAGCCCCCTTATCCGCCTCTCCCCTTCGGGGAGAGGCCGCCGAGCGAAGCGAGGCGGGTGAGGGGCCGCGCCTGCCCCTATGGCGTCTGACGCCGGCGCACGAGAATGTCGCGCAGGCCGCCGACCACCGTCAGATATACGGCCCCGACCGCCAGATGTAGGTAGAACGTGACCGAGCGGAAGACCAGGACCACCAGCAGCGCGGTGGTAGGTGGTAACAAACCGTCGAAAAATGGACACGCAGCTATTTCCGAGATGCCGGCGCCAGACGGAGTCGGCGCGACCATGAGGGTGGCCACGTAGACCACGGAGACCCCCAGATTCCGTGCCGGCGGCGTGGCGCCGTGGGCGGCCGCGAGCAGGGCCAACGCCGCCACGAAGCACGTGAGGTAGGCCAGGTGGGCCCCGAGGACGAGAAGCAGCGACCGCCAGGATGCCTGCCGCAGTTGCGCGGCGCGGGCAATGCTGGCCAGCAGAGCGCGAGCCACCGTCTCGACCTTGCGCTGAAGCCAGGGGCGGGAGGCAAGCCGCGGGCTGAGCTTGTTCGCCGCAGCTTCCACCAGACGCTCGCACGGGGCTGGCCAGAACACGCCAAGCAGGGGCAGGAGGACAAGCAGGGCCATGGTGGCCCCACCGCCCGCGAGCACGGCCTGCATCCCGGGACCAAGCGCCGGCCCCGCGCCCAGGGCCAGGACCGCGCCCGCGACGACGAGCAAGACCGCGATACCGCCGATCGACTTGCCGTAGGCGACGAGCGGCGCCGCGTCCCAGGGTACCCCTCCCCGCCCGAGCATGTAGATGGCGGCGGGCAGGCCCAGCACCGAGGCCGGCGAGATCCAGGAAAAGAAGAAATTGGCGACGACCGCGTCGCAGCCCGCCCAGAAGGGCAGCCGGACCCCCAGCACGTTGCAGGTGGCCTGGTAGCGGAAGTAGTCCGTGACGTAGATCCCAGCGGCCGCGGCGGCCACCGCGCCAAGCCAGCCGGGCGACAGAGCGAAGAAAGCCGTCAGCTGGCCTAGTCGGATGTCCGAACGGCGCATGGCGACCGCGAGGCCAAGGCCGGTGAGGCCAAGGAACCCCAGCACCATCAGGGCAAGGCGAAGGTACGGGCTTGGGCGCCAGCGCGTGTGAGCCACCATCGTCGGATCGCATGTTGCAAGCGCAATGACAAGTGTTGACTCAAATCGCCAGGTTCCGATACGGTGCCTCCGAGGCTTTCGTGAAGGATGTTGGAGGAACCGAGCCCGCGTTCGGGCAGTCCGATCTGCACATTCACACCCGTGCCAGCGACGGCCTGATGGATGTCGACGAGCTGCTCGCGCATGTCGAGCAGAACACCAACCTCGATGTCATCGCGGTGACCGACCACAATGTCCTAGATGCAAGTCTGCGGGCGCGCGACCTCGCCCTTGAGCGCCACCTGCGCTGCGAGGTCATCACGGGGATGGAGGTCACCACCGCCGACGGTCACATGTTGGCGCTCTTCATCGAGCAGCCAGTGGCATCGTTCCGCCCAGCGAGCGAAACCGTCGCTGCCGTGCACGCCAAGGGCGGCATGTGCATCGCCGCCCATCCCCTGAGCTGGCTGTCGAACAGCCTCACCGAGCGCGTCCTTGGCGAGCTTCTCGACGCGCCGGAGCCGGCCGGTCGCATCGACGGCATCGAGACCCTGAACAACACCCTCCCCGGCCGCGTGGGTCGCGAGCGCTGTCGCGAGATCGCGCGCGCCCGCGCGTTGCCCGAGACCGGTGGCAGCGACGCGCACTTCCTCATCGCGGTGGGCAGCGGCCGCACCGAATTTCCCGGACGCACGGCTGCGGATCTCCGCCGTAGCATCGTCGAGAAGACCTGCCGGCCAGCCCTCCACCGCGAGGTTTCGCTGGCGGACATCGGGCTCCGTCGGCTGTGGGCGCTCGTCTACTACAAGGTCGTGACCGGCAAGAAGGCGCCCCTTCCTCTGCGCGCGATGTTGCGCAACGTCTGGCCGCGCGGCCCGAAGGCGTAGCCGTGACCCCTCGTTCGCCTGCCAACCCTTCCGAGCTTACGAAAGCCGTCATCGTCGCGGCGGGAATGGGCCGCCGTCTGGGCGCCGTCGCGGCCACGCGGCCCAAGGCCCTGCTGGAGGTGGGCGGCGCCACCCTCATCGAGCGGTCGATCCACAGCCTGCAGGAGGTCGGGATCGCCGACATCACGGTGGTGACCGGATTCGGCAGGGAGCAGATCGAAAGCCGTCTCGGCGCCTCGGTCGAGTATCGCGAGAATCCGTTCTTCTCCATGACCAACAACCTGGCGTCACTGTGGTTCGCGCAATCGGCGGTCGCGCACCAGCCCTTCGTCTATCTGCACGCCGACATCATCTTCGACCCCGAGATCCTCGCGCGCTGCTTGGCCGCGCCCTTGTCCCGCATGGCGGTGGATTGCCATCCCTGCGGCGACGAGGAAATGAAGGTCAGGGTCTCAGGCGGCCTGGTCGAGAGCAGCGATAAGGGAATTCCCCCGGCCGAGGCCCAGGGCGAATGGCTGGGGATCGCGGTCTTCGACGGCCCCACCGGCGACTCGCTCTTCGCCGAGATCGACCGGCAGCTCACCGTGAGCCGGGCCTACCATGCCTACGATACGCGCGCCTTCAATCAAGTGGTGCAACAAGGACATCGCCTGGCCATGGTCGATTGCACGGGGCTGCCGTGGGTGGAGATTGATTTCCCGGAGGATCTGGCCCGCGCGCGCCAGTTGTTCCCCGACCCACGCGCCGGTGGCCAGCCATGACCTACCGAACCTGGCGCCGCATCCTGTCGCCCGTCTTGGTCCCCCTGACCCGGGTCTGCCACCAGGTGGACCCCAATCTCATCACCTTCGTAGCCTTGGGCCTGGCCATTGGCGCCGGACTCTCGTTCGCCTGCTCGACGGTGAGCGTGGGGCTCGTTCTGCTGGCCTTGCACGTGGTGGCTGACTATCTCGATGGCGCCGTGGCGCGCGCCAGCGGGCGCATGTCGAAGCTCGGTAACTTCCTCGACCATACCGCCGATCGCCTGGCCGACGTGGCCTGCCTGGGCGGACTCGCCGCCTCGGGCTGGGCGAGCCCGCTCGTCGCGCTCTCGGCGCTGGTCGGCAGCCAGTTTCTCGCGGGGGTCAACACGCAAGTCGAGGCCTCGACGGGAGTCAGGCGCGATCCGCGTCTGTCGCGCACCGACGGGCACGTCGCGCTGATGGCCGTGCTCATCGCGCAAGGGTTCCTGCCGGGCTCGCTGGCCGGCCGCTCGCCGCTCGAATGGGGGCTGCTCGCGGTGGTTCCCTGCACGTTCCTTGCCGGTATCGGGCGCCTGATCCAGGCGGGGAGAAGCATCGCCAAGCAGCCAGTTGGCGATACGATGAAGCCGACGTGAACCCGCGCCACGGTCCGTGGCCTTTGCATTGCATCCCCTCGAAGCCCAATGGAACAGAACCTTCCAGACTCGTCATCGCCCGCAGGTGAACCGCGCCCCAAGGCCTGGTCGTACTTCGGAACGAAGTTGCGCGCGCGGCCGGCGACCTCGCGCCGGGTTCTCACCTGGCCGAACTTGGTGACGGCCCTGCGCATGCCGTTCATTCCCGCCATGGTCCTGGCCGGCCTCGAGCACCGTGACGCCTGGATGATGGCCTGCGTGGCCGGCAATTACGCACTCGACATGCTCGACGGCCACCTGGCGCGGCTGCTCAATCAGGCGAGCCGGTTCGGCGCGCTCTTCGACAAGGCCCTCGACGCCATCTCGATGGTGTCGGCGGTGGCCATGCTCGCGTATCGCGGCACCTTTCCCTTGTGGCTTTTCGCGATCATCGCGGTGAAATACGCCATCCTGTTCTCGCTCGGGAGCTGGCTCGCGCGCAGAAAGTGCGACTATCCCCAGGTGTACTTCATCCCACGCATCCGCCTCGGGTTTGGCGCACCCACCGTCGCGGGCATCATTTGCGGCGCGATCCTGCCCTGGCAAGGCGCAAGAGACATCGCCCAGTGGGCAACCGCCGCCCTCCTCGTGGTATCGACCGTGGTCTTCCTCGCGGCCGCCGCGCGCGCCCGGCCGCGCATCCCCGAGCCAATGGCGAGGGCCAATTGATGGATCCCGTGGCCTCGGCCGGGCGGACCTCGCGCGGGCGCGTCTTGCTGGTGTTTCCGCCGGCCTTCTTTCGCCTGGCGAGCGGCCACCTGCCCAATACCGGCATGGAGATGCCCTACACCTTCCCGCCGCTCGGGCTGCTCTATCTCGGCACCATCCTGGGCCGCGCGGGCTTCGAGGTCGAGGTCATCGATTTCGCCGGCGAGACCTACCAAGCCGAGCGCCTGGTCGCGGCCGCCCGCCGCGCCGACCTCGTCGGCTTCTCGGTGGTGCGCAACAATCGCGACAAGGTCACCGCCCTCATCGACGAGCTGGTGGCCGCGGGCGTCGAGCGCCCCATCATCGTCGGCGGCCCGGACGTGACCCTGCGGCCGGTGCTCTTCGCCCACACTTTGGCCACGGTGGTGGGCGAGGCGGAGCTGACCATCGTGGACATCGTCGAGCGCATCTTGACGGGTGGCGACCTGGCCCAGGCGCATGGCATTCTCTTTCGCGACCCGGCCACCGGCCAGGAGCGCACGGGTCGCCCGCCCAAGCTGCCGGCCGAGCTCGACGACATCCCCGTGCCCGATCGCGACCTCTGCGACCGCGACCACTACTCGCTCTTCGGCCCGCGCCAGCGCGGCAAGACCGCGGTGGTCATCACCTCGCGCGGTTGTCCCTTTCGTTGCTCCTTCTGCTCGCGCATCGCGCTCACCCAGAACACCTACCGCGTGCGCTCGCCCGAGAACGTGCTGGCCGAGCTCGAGGCCCTGCACCGCGCGGGCTATCGCTTCCTCTTCTTCGGCGACAACAACTTCCTCATCGATCGCAAGCGCGTGCTCGCCATCGCCGACGGCATCATCGCGCGCGGTTTCGCCTTCCGCATCGTCGTCGCCGGGCGGGTCGATGCCGCGGATCCCGAGCTCTTCGCGCGCTTGCGCCAGGCCGGGGTCTTCCTGCTGTCGATGGGCCTCGAGTCCGGGGTGCAAGGCTCGCTCGACTTCCTCAACAAGGGCACCACGGTCGAGCGCAACGGCCGGGCCGTGCGGCTGGCCCACCAGGCCGGGCTGTTCGTGCACGCGAACTTCATTCTCGGGTGCGCCGACGAGACCGAGGCGGATCTGCTGGCGACCCGCCGTTTCGTGCTCGAGCTGCCGCTCGACTCGATCTTCGTCAATGTGCTCTCNNGCCGACGGCGAGCTCAACACGACCGCCACCTCCGAGCATGGTCTGGCGCGGCTGCCCGAGGCGCGGCTGCGGCGGGCACTCAAGGATCTCCTGCTGCGCTTCTTCTTCCGGCCCTCGTACTGGCTGCGCCTGGCGATGAAGTCGGCCCGCAGCGGCGAGTACGATTTCATGCGCCTCGTGGCGCGGCTGTGCGTGCAGTACCTCTACGCCGAGGTAGGCAACACCCTCCGCAAGAAGGCCACCCAGTGGAAAGCCCGCATCCCGCGCCGGCATGAGGAGCGCGCATGAGCGTCGAAGGCTCGGCCAGCCCGCGCGGCCGCGTATTGCTGGTCTTTCCCCAGGCCCGCGCCAACTACGGCAGCGGCGACCTCAAGCGCGAGGACGTCAAGGTCGACGATCTCGGCGCGGTCTATCCCCCACTCGGCCCGCTCTACGTCGCCGCCGCCCTCGAGCGCAGCGGTTTCGCCGTGCGCTTTGCCGACTTCTCCGTGGAGCCGTACTCCCGCGAAAGTCTCCGCCGCCACCTCGAAGGCTGCCAGGTGCTGGGGTTGCATACCCAGACCCACTACCGCGAGTCGAGCGCCCGCGTCGCGCGCGACGCTCGCGAGCTGGTGCCGGGCTTGCGGGTCATCGCCGGTGGCCCAGACGTCACCTTGTTCCGCCACCTGCCCGAGGGTGTCGACGTGGCGATGACCGGCGAGGTCGAGCGCACGGTGGCCGACGTGGTCGCGGCCATGCTGGCGGGAAGCGATCTGTCCGCGCTGCCCGGCGTGATCTTCCGCGACGGCGAACGCATCGTCCGCACCGAGGAGCTGCCGGTCGAGGAAAACCTGGGCCCCCTGCCCTGGCCCGCGCGCCATCTGGTGGCCAGGCGGGACTATTCCCTGTTCGGGGCCTTTCGCGGCAAGTCCACCAGTCTCATCACCGGCCGCGGCTGCACCGGCCACTGCCGCTTCTGCGCCCGGCCCGC
>PNBO01000060.1:8333-32826 GCA_003136095.1 Myxococcales bacterium | reverse complement strand
CGCAAGATCCGCATGCACCTCAAGATCGTGGCCCGGGTCGACGTCGCCGATCCCGAGCTCTACGACGCCCTCGTGGCCGCGGGCGTGCGCTTCGTCGACTTCGGCATCGAATCCGGCAGCCAGGCCACGCTCGACTTCTATCGCAAGCGGGCCACCGTCGACCAGAACCGCCGGGCCGTGCAGCTCGCCGACGAGCGCGGCATCTTCACCCACGCCCACGTGATCCTCGGCGCCCCCTTCGAGGATCGCGCGGCCATGCGCGAAACCATCCGTTTCGTCCAGACCCTGCCGCTCGACACGGTTTTCTTCAACATCCTCGGCTACCGTCGCGGCTCCTTGCTTTGGCAAGAGGCGAAGGACCAGGGCCTCGTCCGCGACGAGGAAGAGGTCGTGCTCGCCAGCCGCGAGCGCGGGCTCGGCCTGCTCGATCGCCCGGAGCTCACGCGCCTGCACGGCGAGGCCGTACGAGGTTACTACCTGCGGCCGTCCTACTTGTGGCACGGCCTGGGCAAGCTCTTGCGCCTGCGCGACCCCGAGCTGGCCTGGGCCATCACCGAGGTCGCCGCCAAGGCCGCCCTCAAGGTCGGCTGGCGGTCTCTGCGTCGGCTGGTGGCAAGACCGCGGGAGGCGGCCACGGCGAGCGGGATGGAGTGAGCGGGTAGGTAGGGAAGACGCCGGCGCGAGACGGCGGCTGCGGGAGCGGGCTAACGCAACTCAGGATAGAGGATCTCGGGTGAAGACACCCTTTGATGGACCTCGGCACGGTTCACAGGCGAGGAAAAGCCCCGCTCGGTTGATCTCGGCAGAAGAAGATCCGGAGAGTCGGATACCGTCCGAAGCTGGGTTCAAAAATCGTCGGTGGATAGTTTTCCTGCCCGCAGCAAGGGTGGATTGGCGGGGTCACCGCGGCCGGCCCGCGCTCTCGGCCTTCCGCTTGGCGTGGCCTGGGCGGCGGGGAGCGGCTTGCCGCTCGACGTGCTGGTCGTGGACCCGCGCGAGCGTTGAGCAGCAGAAGGCGGCGAGGCTGGATCATCCGGTGGCGCGACCGGAGGAGCGACCATTCCGCCCGAGGTGGGGACGACTTCGTTTTCGGTGGACGGGGGGGACTCGGGCAGGGTGGGCGCCACGCGAGGTTGGTTGGTGTCCGGCGGTGCCTTGTGGTTGTCAAGGGTCTTGGTCAGCCACACCGCAAAGAGCGTTCCGACGATGAGCACACCGCCGACGGCCGGTGCGATCCACCGACGACGGCGAGGCGGCCGCACCGCTGGCCCGTTCTGCATCGCGGACTCCTCGGCCGCGGGTTCCGTTGCGGGGGCGAGAGCTTCCACGAGAGGTACGGGTTCCGATGCGAGAGCGAAGGCTTCCACGATGACCGCTGATCCCGAAGCGGGAGTGGGAGCCTCCTCGATGATGATTGGCTCCGATGCAAGGGCGGATGCTTGGGTTTCGGGGACCACCCGGTGCGACGTCGGAAGGACAGCGGAATCCTGCTGCCCCAGCGTTTTCTCCGTGGTCTTGTCCTCGACGAGGCTCCGCACGACGGCCTCGGCCGAGATGGACGAAGCACCCGTTTCTGGCGCCGGGGTGTAGACGGCCGCGGATTCTCCGGCCTGGGGCAGGACCAGGCAGCGTACCCCGGAGCTGTCCAGCTCCACACGCAGTGGAACCAGGGGGGGCTGGCAGGCGCGGGCAAAGAGGCTCGCGGCCTCGGGAGTGGCGAACAAGGCGACGCCAAGGTCGCCGCGGTCCGCGCTCGCGGTCTTGGCGATGCCCCCGATTTCCTTGGCCAGCTCCATGGCTTGGACGAAGGCAACGGATTGCAGCGGCACCGAGGCAGCCGCCGCAAGTTGCAGGATGCCCTGTCCATATCGCCCCGATGAGGCGATGGCGGCCGTGGCATTTCCCTCGGACAATGCGGTCGCGAAACGTCCGGCATGTTCCAGCAGGTCGTCGATGATTCGCGCATGCGCGATGGGATCGCGTTCGGCGAATTGGCGCACGCCTGCCAGCCAGCCCACGGGGAGTAGGGAATCGCCGGTCTTGAAGACGACCAGATGGAGGCCCGCGGGCGGTGCCAGGCGTTCGATACGAGGGGCGGCGCCAGGTTGGGAAACGACCTTGATCAGTCCTCCATGCACGGCGGCGGCCAGTTCACCCTCCGCGCTGATCCCATCGTGTGTGGCGCGATGGGCCGCCGAGGCCACCAGCAGGATTTCGTCCTTTGCGCTGCTGATGGACTGTCCGGCCGTCTCGAAGTAGGCCGCGGTGGTAGCCACCGCGATGGCGGGCGTGGATTCGAAAAGGGGTTCTTCACCGTCGTACTGGGCCTGGGGTGGCACGAGCAACACCGAGCCTGGAGGCAAAGCCGCGGCAACCTCTCCCAGATGGTCACAGGCGTGCTCGACCACGGCAGCCACCAACGGTGAAGGGGGGACCACATCGGGAAAATACTGTGCGCTAGCATGCGACGAAAGCGCGGCGAACACGGCCACTTCTTCCTCGGGCAAGCCAAACTCGCCCACCAGAGAAATGGCGCATGGCGCAATTATGATGGGCGTGCCCACCCAGGTATTTCGTTCTCGCCTCATTCAAGATCTCGGTCGGTCGATGGAAAGTTTGGGCAACTGGCCGTGAAGCCAGACAAGGTCCTAGAGTCGGCAGTTCGGGGGTGATTGCTGATTTCACGGATCGCGTGTCAGCTCGTGTCTGGCGTTTCAGGCCCACAACTGATCGTCGGTGGTGACCGCCCACGACCAGGAACGAGCAGGCCAGGGGAGGACATCTAAGTATGGGCTCGAAGCCTTGGTCCCGCCGCATCTAATTGTAGAGGGCGTTCGGCGAAGGTAGTAGATCAGTGCCGGATGCGTTCCTCGTACTGCCCGCGCTGGCCGCGTTCCCACGGCCGATAGTCGTTGATGAAGTCGACGCGTTCGCCGATGGAGGGGTGGCTGGCGCGAAAGATCTTGTAGAGCAGGCTGGGGCGGGGCACGGACAGGTTCTGCTGCTGCAAGGCCACGAAGGCGGTGGCGGCAGCGTAGTTGTCGTGGGTCAATTCCAGACCGAAGCGGTCGGCTTCGCGTTCGTGGTAGCGCGAGAAGGCCAGGGCCGCNNTAGCCGGCCAGGCGGTCGGCACCGAAGAGCCCCAGCAGGGTCAGCAACGACGAGAGCAGCACGCTGGTCCACACGTGGCCGAGGACGTAATGGCCCAGCTCGTGGCCGACAACGTAGGTCGTCTGCGGCGGCGAAAGCCGCGCCAGCAAGGTGTCCCACAGCACGATGCGCTTGGTGCTGCCCACGCCCGTGACGTAGGCATTGACCTTGGCGGTGTCGACGCTCTTGTTGACCTCGAATACGCGCGCGCCTTCGACGCCCGCGCGCTGGGCGATGGCCAGCACCTCGGCCTCCAGCCCCTTGTCCTGCATGGGACCGAACTTGTTGAAGAGCGGCGCGATCCACAGCGGCGTGATGAGCAAAACCAGCGTGTAGAACGGCAAGGCCAGCATGCCCGTCCACAGCCACCAGCGCTGCGGGCTTTTGCCGAGCAGCCAATAGGGCACCCACAGCACCAGCGCGCCGACGAGCACGCCGATGCCCAGAGACTTGAGTTGGTCGACGGCCCACTTGGCAAAGCGCTGGGTCGAAAGCCCGTACGCGTGTTCGCGCGCATACCCCACGTAGTAGGAAAGCGGCAGCTCGACCACGAAGAGCAGCAGCGAGAGCACCACGAAGTAGAGCAGCAAGGTCGGGTAGAACCGCCCACCCACGAGTCGGCTGGCCAGCGAGCGCAACCCCGCCGAAAACCCGGTGAAGAGGAGCAGGAGGGGCAACGCGATGGCCAGCACCTGTTCCAGCGTCCAGATCAGGTTGCCGCTGCGGTGATAGCGCAGGGCTTTCTCGGACGGTGCCGGCACCTCCACTGGCCCGACGCCCAAGGTGCCCTGCGCGCGCGTGGCGGCTGCTTCCGGCGTCGCCGGTGGCACGGCGGAGCTCGCGGAATCGTCGCTGGCGACGGCGGTTCGCCCGAGGCCAACCGAACCCAAGAGTCCGGCCATGGCGCCAAGACCGAGGAGCGTTCGTCTCATGGCGAGCCTGACTTCCTCAACCCGACTACGGCTGCAAGGTCCTTGGGCATGGTGCAACTATACCGAATCAAGGTGGGCTGGCGCTCGGCACAGGGGGTGCCGTCAAGACCGCGGGGATCTTCCACACCGAGCCCGACGGATCGAGTGGGTAGGCAAGGAAGAGGCCGCAACAGCGACTGCACACCGGCAAGAGCCCGTCGAGGCAGACGCGCCGGAGGCGGTCGGCGGTCGGGCTGGCGCAGGCTTGCGCGAGGGTGGCGTGGTTGACGTTGCCCACGACGGGATCGCGAAATCCCCAGCAGTAGACCACGTCGCCATTGGCGTGGATGCGGGGGGCGTAGAAGGGATAGAGGCAACGCTTGCGACCGAAGGTGTGCGGGTAGTCATCGAAGTAGCGCCGCAGGTTCGCGGCGTCGACGCGGGGCAAGCGCGGCGTGACGCGCACGAAGGGCGGGAGCATGCGGAGGTTGTGGCGAAGCACTCGGGACAGGGCGGTGGCTATGGCGGTCGCGGGCACGCTCCCCACCTCGCCCACGAAGCCTTGCCAGGTTCGCGACGGGGCGGTCACGCCAAAATCGCGGGCCAGCTGGACGTCGAAGGCGTGCCCGGCCGCTTCGGTGACGAACCAGCGCAGCGTGAAGTTCACGTAGAGAAAGCCAAGCCTCCGCGCGACCTGGTAGGTGGCCTCGATATGCTCGGGCGAGGTGAACTCGCTCACGGTGCAGTTCATAAGCATGAGGGGACGCCGGCCGGACCTCTGCCGCGTGGCTTGCACGAGCGCCCGCACACCGTCCTCCATGGCCCGGAAGGCCCCTGGGCCTCGGATCTTGTCGTGGCTCGCCTCGGGACCATCCACGGAGATCAAGAAGGCGGCGCGCCGGAGCCTGGCCAAGGCCTCGGCGTGCGGTCCCATGAGTGTCCCATTGGTGGTGAAGAGCACGTCCAGGGGGCTCGTGGCCAACATCGTCATCAGATCGTCGATGGCGCCGTATGCGAACGGCTCGCCGCCGTGGATGTTGACGACCGGATCGGAGGCGGACAGCTCGCCCAAGACCCGCGCGAGCACCGCCGGATCGAGCTCGGCCGGTTGCCTGCCGTTGAGGTAGATCCCTTTGAGTCCCCACTGATTGCACATCTTGCAGCGCAAGTTGCAGCGCTCGGTCGGGAGGATCTGGACCAAGGGTGGCGGCGGTGGCGTCAGAATCCCAGCCTTGAGATTGCGCAGGGTGGCCCGCGCCCAGCGGCGATTGCGGCGCCAATGGGCCCAGCCGCCGAAGAGAGCGTGCCATCCGGTATTGAGCAAAGTGCCCAATCCGCCCATCGACAAATCGGTGGCGGGCGTGTCCTTGCGGTGATGGGCAACCATGTTCATGCAACCTCGCTGAGAAGCATCGCGAGCCTCTCAGGTGCAATCCGGATGCCGGCGCGTACCAGCCGAGTCGCGTCCGCCTCGGCCACGATGAGCCCAAGATCCTCGACCGTGGCGCCGTGGGCTGCGAGCTGGGTCGAAAAACCGGCGCGCTCGATGAGACTCGCGATCTCCCGCGCACCGGATTGTGGGTCGGTGGCCCCCAGCGCAGAGAGGAGGTCCGCGGGAATCCGCTCGGGAAAGGCGCGCATGAGCCAGAGCAGCCCCAGCGCGCACCCCAGCCCATGCGGCACACCGAAGCGCAGTTGCAAGGGATAGGACAAGGCGTGGCTGGCCCCACTGCCGGCGGATGCGATGGCGAGGCCGCCCAGGATGCTCGCCGCGGCGATGCGACAGAGGGCCACGGTCTTTCCGGCCAGGGCATCCGCGAGCCAGTGTCGAACCAGCCGGATCGCCGCCGCCGCGCGCACCCGGTCGCGCCGGGAGATCCCCGCTTGCCAAAGCACGTCCGCGCCGTGGGCCAGGCCATCGAGCGCGGCAGCCGCGCGCACGGCCCGCGGCGCGGTGAGCGCAAGCAGCGGGTCGACGAGCACGCGGCCGCAGGGCCGCACCGGCAGGGAACGTTTCAGCATCGCGGTCCGGTCCCACCAGGTCGCGAATGGCGTGACTTCGGCACCGGAGCCGAACAGGGTGGGCACCGCGATGAGATCCAGGACCTCGCCGTCGGCCGAGACCGCATGCTTGGCCACGTCCATCACGCTGCCGCCGCCCAAGGCGAGCACCAGGTTCGCGCCGCTCTCTCGCAAGGCACGACCCGCGCCGAGGTAGTCTTCCCACGCCGGATGCGAGGGCACGGCCAGCGTGGCGACCAGGTTCGTCTTTTCTTCGGCGAGGCCGACCACCCGGGCCAGAAGGCCCGAAGCGCGGGCTGCCTGCCGCCCGGTGACCAGCGCGAGCTTGGCCCCCGGCCGCAGCAGGGCCGGCAAGCGGGAAAGGCTGGCCGCTCCGAACATGATCGGTGAATCGCTCATGGGGAGACTTGTCGTTCGCACAGCCGCAGCGCCCGCAGGCGGTGCGCGTAGGTCGCGGGCGGCTCGTCGACCCGGGGAGCATCGGTGCTGGGCTCGAAGGTGGTGGCCACAGAAATCAGGTTTGGTCCCGCCGCAGGTGCGGCCACGGCGAGCGCGCCTGCGAGACCCGCGGCGGTCTCCACTTGTACGGAAGTGGCGTAACCAGCGGCATGCGCGAGCCGGGCCAGGGAAACCAGGCCAGCGGCATTCGCTTGCCCGCCCGTCGAGGCGTAAACGCCATCGTTGAACACGACGTGCAGCAGATTGGCGGGGGCGTGGCTGGAGACCGAGGCCAGCGCGCCGAGCTTCATGAGCAACGCGCCGTCACCGTCGAGCACGACGACCTTGCGCTGCGGAGCGGAGAGCGCCAATCCGAGCCCGACCGGAGCGGCGCAACCCATGGAGCCAATCACGGGAAACACGCTGGCGCGCGCGCGAGCGCCGGCGGCGACCGCCTCGCGAGCGATAAAGCCGGTGCTGGCGACGAAGACCGCCTCGGGAAAACGCGCAAACACCGCGGCCAGAATGTCCCGGCGGCGCATGGTCCTGCCCGAAGAGAACCCTGGGGGGCTTGTTGCCATCTCCCGCGGTGAGAGCCGTGGGGCAACGCCTGCTGTTGGCTGGCCTCGAAACGTGTCCCGCGCTACCAGCAGCGCGTGCCGGCCGCCACCTTCGACCGCCGCCGCGGCCCGACCAAGGCACAGGGCGAGGGCCTCGCCGCCGTCGGCGGGGACCATGTCGTGGGTGATGCCGGCCAGCTCCAGTAGCGGCAGGGTCAGGCGGCCGCAGTGTTCGTGCTCCGGCGCATCCGGCGCGCCTGGCTCGCCCCGGTGTGAAATCACGAGCAGAAGAGGCAGCTCGAAGACCGCGTGCAGGCTTAAGAGCGGATTTAGGGCATTGAGGACGCCGGCGTTCTGCATGAGCACCACCGGCTTCCTGCCCGCCAGGACCATGCCCGCCGCCATGCCGACAGCTTCGCCTTCCTCGGTCGCCATGAGCAGCACGCCACGGCCGGCAAGATCCGAAAAGAGGGGGGCGAGCAGCGAGCACGGCACCCCCACGAAGGGCGAAAAGCCATGTCGCAAGAGCGCCGCAACTATTTCGGTGGCATCGCTCACGAGCTTGCCCGAGTGCTGGTCGGCAGCGCGGCCCCCGCGCCACGGGGCTCTCCCCGTCTCTCGGCCTCGGCATGATCCGATACTTGCCCGGTTTCCACGATGGGCTGGGCGAAGAGCGACACCACTTGGCTGACCGAGGCGATGTACGCTTCGAGTGGGCTGGCCGAGCCCCCGTCCAGCATGGCGCGGAACGCGGAGGACTGGGCCTGCACGGCCGCGCGCAATCCCTGATTGGCATAGATCAGGACCTTGATGCCGAACGCGAGCAAGTCGGCGTCATGGTAGCGGTCGTTGAGCTCGGGGTAGGTCGTGGGGATGAGCCCGAGCGGCACCGGACGATCCCAGCGGCGGGCCACGCCCATGACCTCTTCCACGCTGCTCGCCCGCGAATGCGGGATCACGAGATCGGCGCCCGCGTCGGCGTAAGCCCGGCAGCGAGCCAGGGCCTCGTCCAGCCCGCGCCCGCCAATCAATGCCTCGGTGCGGGCGACGATGACGAACGATGCGTGCTGTCGCGCCGCGAGCGCCGCCCGCAGCTTGGCCACGAAGTCGGCCACCTCGACGAGTGGGTGTTCGCCGGGGAGAAAACTGTTGCGTTTCGGATAGGGGGCATCTTCCACGCAGATCCCGGCGGCCCCCGCGGCCTCGAAGGCGTGTACGGCAAGACCGACTGCTTCCGCCCCACCAAAACCCGAGTCCGCATCGGCCAGGACTGGAACCGGCGCGGCCTGGGCAATGGTGCGGGCCGCGTCGGCAAACGCGTGGCAGGGCAACGTGCTGCAGTCGGGAACCCCGCGGCTACAGCAGATGCCGAGCCCGCTCGACCACAGGGCCGGGAACCCGGCGGAGACCGCCAGGCGTGCGCCGAGGGCGTCGTGGACGCCGGCGATGCGGAGCAGGCGATCCGAGGCGAGCAGCTCGCGCAGGCCGTCGGCGCCGGACCGACCCGCTGGCGGGTGAAGCTCCGTGGTCACTTGCGCACCCACGGCGACAAGCACACCGCAAGAAGGTGGGAAGTGCAAGAGTGTTTGCTTCCTGACAGGTCCATGGTGGAGGTCCAACGGTGGGGTGGCGAATTCGGATGGGCCGAGAGCGCTTGCGTGCAGCCGCCGGTCGACCCGAGGTCGCGCGGGGTTGCGGTAGTTGGCAACAGCAAGAAAGGGGCCAGATGCCTCCAGGTTCGCGCGGTCCGGCCGGGCGATGGTGCGGGCTAAGTCGCCGCTCAAAGATAGCTTTAGCAGGTGCGCGGCCGATCCATCCCGGCTGGCTGCGTCGCTCGTCGCTCACATACCGACGGGTATGCTCGTTCCTCGCTCCTTGCCATCCGGGCGCCTCGGCCGCGCTCTTTGCACAAGTTATCTTTTCGCGGCTCCTACCCGCGTGCTGGCTGCTGCTGGGTCAGGCAGTGCAACGTGCCGAAACCGAGGACGAGATCCACGGCGTGGATGCCGACCACGGGACGGTCGCGAATCAGCTCGCCGAGGATGCCGAGCGCGAGGCGGTCGGCCGGGTCGTTGAAGGTCGGCACGATCACGGCGGCGTTGGCCATGTAGAAGTTGGCGTAGCTCGCGGGCAGCCGCCACTCGCCACAATAGAGCGGCGCGGGCACGGGCAAGGGAATCACGTCGGGACGGGTGCCGTCCTCCAGGCGCGCGTCCCTGAGCCGTTCCCAGTTGTCGCGCAGGGGCAGGTAGTTGACGTCGCTCTCGCGCTTTTCCTGGATGAGCACCAGGGTGTCGCGATTGACGAAGCGGCACAGATCGTCGACGTGGCCGTGGGTGTCGTCGCCCACGATGCCGTCGCCCAGCCAGAGCACGTTGCGGGCGCCGAGGTAGTCGGTGAACACGCGGTTGTATTCCTGCCGGGTCATGCCGGGATTGCGGCACTGGATCTTTTGATCGAGGAAGCACTCCTCGGTGGTGAGCAGAGTGCCGCGGCCATTGACCTCGATGCCGCCGCCCTCGAGCGCGACCATCTTCTCGCCGTTCATCGCGGGGAACATGCGCAGGCGCTGGCGTTCGGCGATGCGCGGGGCGATGCGATCGTCTTTCCGCCAGTTGGCGTACTTGGCCCAGGCGGTGAACTTGAACTTGGCGATGGCTACCTCGGGCCGCGGCGCCGCTTTGCGCACACAGATGGGGCCGAAGTCGCGCGACCAGCCGCGATCGCTCGGGGTGCGGAAGAACTCGACGTTGCCGAGGTTGGCGTGCGCGCGCCCGAGCACGCGGCGGGCCTTCGCCTCGCGGGCCGCGGAGTCGATGATGATGCGGACCTTCTCACCCTCGGCGATCTTGCGCACGATCTCGCCATACACCCATTCGATGGCCGCGAGCTTGCCCGGCCAGTCGGTGCGGCAGTGGGGCCAGCCGAGCCACGTCGCCTCGTGCGGCTCCCATTCGGCAGGCATGGCGAATCCCAGAGCGGCGGGCGTCTTCTTGAGCATGGTGCTACTCCTCGTCGAGGAATCGGCGGTCCAGCCCCTGGTAGGCATCGACGCGACGATCGCGCAAGAAAGGCCAGTTACGGCGCACCTCCTCGATGCGCGCGGGATCCACGCTGCCCAGCAGGATCTCCTCGCGCTCGGCCGACGCCTCGGCCAGCATCACGCCTTGCGGGTCGCAGAGGAAACTTCCGCCCCAGAATTCCAGTCCCGGCGGGCCGACGGGGGTTTCCAAGCCCACGCGGTTGACGGCGGCCAGGTAGACGCCGTTCGCGATGGCGTGCCCGCGCTGCACGGTTCGCCAGGCGTCGCGCTGGGCGGCCCCCTGCGCGGCCTTCTCGGCCGGGTGCCAGCCGATGGCCGTCGGGTAGAAAATGATGTCGGCCCCGCGCAGGGCCACCAGGCGGGCCGCCTCGGGAAACCACTGATCCCAGCAGACCAGGACGCCCAGGTTGCCGTACTCGGTGGGGAAGATCGGGAACCCGAGATCACCGGGTGTGAAGTAGAACTTCTCGTAGTACGCGGGATCGTCGGGAATGTGCATCTTGCGGTACTTGCCCAAGATGGCGCCGTCGGTGCCGATGACCACGGTGGTGTTGTGGCACAACCCCGGCGCGCGGCGCTCGAAGATGGACGCCAGCACCACCACCCCGCTGCGGCGGGCCTCCCAGCCCAGCGCCTCGGTGCTGGGTCCGGGAATCGACTCGGCCAGCGAAAAGCGCGCGGCGTCCTCGCTCTGACAGAAGTACGGCGAGCGGAAGAGCTCGGGTAGGCAGACGACCTTGGCGCCAAGACTTGCCGCCTGGCGGACCTGGGCGCAGGCCTTGTCGAGGTTGGTCGCGAGATCGGTGGACATCGCCATCTGTACGAGGGCGACTGGGTAGGACGCGCGCGTTTGCATGCGACTTCTTTACCGCAACCACGCGGATCTTTCTACGCGGCCGGCTGGCTTGACGAAGCCGCGGCCCCGGGTAAGAACGTGCCGCATGAGCATCGACCTGCAGGGAAAATGGGCGCTGGTCACCGGTGCAAGCCGCGGTGTCGGCCGCGAGATCGCGCGCGGCCTGGCGGCCAAGGGCTGCGCTCTGGTCCTGCACAGCCGGGCGCGCGAGCACTGCGCCCCGCTCGAGCGCGAGCTGGGCGCGCGGGTGAATCTCGCCCTCGTCGGAGCCGAGCTGTCGGTCGAGGCCGACGTCGATCGCCTGATCCGCGAGGCCCTTGCCGCCAGCGGCGGCATCGACCTGCTCTATAACAACGCCGCCATCATGACGCCGTTCCGGGCCAACTACGCCGAGGTCACGGCCGACGACTACCGCAAGAGCTTCGAGGTCAACGTCATCGCTCCCGTGCGCATCACGCACGGCCTACTGCCCCATATGCTCGCCAGGAAGTTCGGCCGTATCGTACAGGTCACCTCGGGGATTCGCGATCAGCCCGAGCTCATGGCCTACGCCGCGTCCAAGGCCGCCCTCGACAAGTTCGTGCGCGACACGGTCATTCGCCTGCAGGGCACCGCGTGACCATGAACCTGCTCGATCCGGGCTGGCTGCGCACCGACCTTGGCGGGCCGCTGGCGCCGGGCAGCGTTGAGTCGGTCATGCCGGGCGCGCTCGTTCCCGCGCTGGTCGACGACGATGTGCAAGCAAAGTGGTTCTCCGCTCAAGACTCTGTGGGCAAGTAGCGGCGAGCGAGCAAGCTTTTGAACCACAGAGAGCGCAGAGAGCACAGAGAACGGAAGAGAAAGGGATTGTTCGGACCTCGATTTCCGAACCCTTCTTCCTCCGGCCTTTGCGTTCTCTGCGCTCTCTGTGGTTTGTTCCTCTCACAGGGCTGCGCAGCCGATCGGGCGGCGCCGTCCCAGGTGGGGCCGCCGTCGTCCGTACCCACTTCGACGGATGCCCTGGCCGGGCCGCGTGTCTTCTTGCATTCGCCGGCGGCGCTCGCCCGGCACAAGGCGCGCTGGGATACCGATCGGCAGCACCCCGAGCCCGCGCTCGTGCGTCTGCTCGACGACGCCCGCCGGGCGCTCGCGGTGCAGCCGTTCTCCGTCACCGAGAAGTCGGCGCTGCCGCCGAGTGGCGACAAGCATGATTACCTGAGCTTGGCGCCCTACGCGTGGCCTGACCCGCACAAAGCCGACGGCCTGCCCTACGTCACGCGCGACGGCCAAATCAATCCCGAGCGCGACAGCATCCCCGACCACGGCTACTTCTCGCGCATCGTGGACCTCAGCGAATCCCTGGGCCTGGCCTACTACTTCACCGACGACGAGATCTACGCCGAGCACGAAGCCCGGCTGTTGCGGGTCTTCTTTCTCGAGGCGGAAACCCGCATGAATCCCCACCTGAGCTTCGCGCAAGGCATGCGCGGCAAGGAGGACGGGAGGCCCGCCGGCATCATCGATACCGCGCAGCTCGCCCGTCTGGTCGACGGGATCGGCCTGCTCATGGGCAGCAAGTCCCTCACCGCGGCGGATCGCGATGGGCTGGCCTCCTGGTTCCGCGACTACCTCGCCTGGCTGCGCGAGAGCGAGCTCGGCCGCCGCGAGGGCCAGGCCAGGAACAACCATGGGACCTGGTACGACGTCCAGGTCGTGTCGCTGGCACTGGCCACTGGCCAGACCGAGCTGGCGAACGAGGTGCTGCAATTTGGCCGCAAGCGCCGCATCGGCCGCGAGCTCGAGCCCGACGGCCGGCAGCCCGAAGAGCTGCAGCGCACGCGCTCCTGGCACTACGCCATCTTCAATCTGCAAGCCTTCGTCGCGCTCGCCAACCTCGGCGACGCCGCCGGCGTGGACCTGTGGCGCTACCAGACCCCCGACGGTCGCTCCATCCGCAAAGCCATCGACTGGTTGTTGCCGTTCGCGCTCGGCCAGCAGCGCTGGTCCACGCCCGAGCTTGGCGGCTTCCGGCCCGAGGAGTTGCTGCCGGTTCTGCGCGAAGCCGCCTCCCGCCTGCAAGATGGACGGCTGACCGTCGCCGCCGACCGCCTGGGCCGGAACGTTAGCGACCGCCTTTGGCTCTTGCTCGACCCCTCGAGATGACCCCCGGCGCAGCGGCTCTCGTGCTACGATCAGGTGCCCGCTTTTGAAGCTGTATCACAGAGCACCCATGAAATTGCGCGTTGTTGGCTTGTTCTCGATCGCATTGATTTCCCTCGCCTGCGCGTCGGACCCAACCCAATCGCCCGACGGTGGCGGCGGCGGTGCGGGCGGCACTGGCGGTGTGGCAGGCAATTCCGGCCCGTCCGAGGTCACCTTCACCATCGACAGCAGCAAGGCGCATGCGATCTCGCCCTACATCTACGGCACGAACAGCGGCGACTTCACCAAGGAGGCGAAGGGGCTCACGCTGGCGCGCGTGGGCGGCAATCGCCTGACCGCCTACAACTGGGAGAACAACCTCTCCAATGCCGGGTCGGACTGGAACTACTCCAGCGACAATTACCTGAGCAAGAGCACCACGCCCGGCGCGGGCATGACCGCTCCCACCCAGGCCGCCAGCGCCGCGAGCGCCAGCATGATCATGACCGTGCCCATCGCGGGCTGGGTGTCCGCCAAGGCCAACAGCGCGTGCCCCGCGAAACCCACGGCCGCGCAGATCGCCGAGAACTTCTTCCCCATCCAACCCAAGAAAGGCAGCGCCTTCGCCTACCCGCCCGATCTCACCGACGGCAAGGTCTACGCCGACGAGTTCGTTGCGTACATGGAGTCCCAGTTCCCGACCGCCCAGACCGACCCCAGCCGCCGCATCTTCTACATGCTCGACAACGAACCCGACATCTGGGCGGAAACCCACAGCGAGATCCATCCGGACAAGGTCACCTATGCCGAGTTGGTGCAGAAGAGCACCGACTTCGCGGCCGGCATCAAGGGCGCCGCACCCAAGGCGCTGGTCTTCGGGCCGGTCAACTACGGCTGGCAAGGCATGGTCGATTTGCAGAAGGCGCCCGACGCCAACGGTCGCGACTTCATCGAGTTCTACCTAGATTCGATGAAGGCCGCCGAGGCGACCGCGGGCCAGCGCCTGCTCGACGTGCTCGACGTGCACTGGTATCCCGAGGCGCAGGGGGACGGCAGGCGCATCGACGACGACGGCGTCACAGCCGGCGAGGTCGAGGCGCGCCTGCAGGCACCGCGCTCGCTCTGGGACAAGAGCTACAAAGAAACGAGCTGGATCGCGGACGCCGCCGGAGTCGGCCCCATCTATCTGCTCCCGCGCCTGCAGGCCAAGATTGACCAGCGCTACCCCGGCACCAAGCTGTCAATCAGCGAATACAACTACGGCGCGGGCGGCGACATCTCGGGCGGTATCGCCCAGGCCGACGTGCTCGGCGTCTACGGCCGCGAGGGTTTGTTCGCGGCCTCGGTGTGGCTCATGAGCGCGACCAACACCTTCCTCTACGCCGGCTTCGCCATGTATCGCAACTACGACGGCAATGGCGCGACCTTCGGCGACACCTCGATCGCGGCGACGACCTCGGCCGCGGACGCGACCTCGGTCTACGCCAGCGTCTTCGCGCAGAATCCGACCAACGTGGTGGTCGTAGCCATCAACAAGACCACCGGCACGCCGGTCGCCAACATCACCCTCACCCACCCGACCCAGCTCACTGCGGCCGACGTCTACACCCTGACTTCCGCCTCGGCCACGGCGGTGAAGGGCGCGACGCTGGCCGCGGTCTCCCCCAATGTCTTCAGCTACAGCATGCCCGCCCGCAGCGTCAGCACGCTGGTCCTCCGGCCATAGAAGGTCGCTAAAGTACCAAACGGTTTGTTCCCCCCTAAAATCCTGCGGACAGCAGAAACGCGAGGTCCGGAAGGGAAGGAACCACAGAGAGCGCAGAGAGCGCAGAGAGTGCAGAGACGGATGAGAATGGAGAAGTTCGGATCCGGATCCGGAAACCCTTCATTCCTCGAAAGGAGCCCGGGAGGGTCCTTTCCATCCCCCGTGATGCGTACCATCGGGCAAAGCCCACTGCCACGCACGCGCCCCTCCGTCTCTGTGCTCTCTGCGCTCTCTGTGGTGAAAAATCCGGAAATTGTGCGGCTTTCAAACCGTTCGGCTCTCAAGGCTTCCTGCGCGCCAGGGCCTCGCGCTCGACCGCGGCGAACATCGCGGGCAGCGACAGGGTGATGAGGCCGTCGGTGATCTTGCGCAGGAGAAATCCGGGGACCGGCGCCGCGATCTCCATCGCGACCATGTACTCGACGCGCGCGCCATTCCCTTCGGCGGAAAAGCGCCAGCTACCCTCGGAGCTCTTCACCACCTCGCCTTCGACATAGCGCCAGTCGACGGTCAGCGTCTCCGCGTCGCAGTCGAGGTCGAGCACGTAGCGGAAGGGGAGCACGATGTTGCCGCGGAACTCGGCGCGCACCCGTTTGCCTTCCGTGGCCAGGACGCGCGCCGCCTTGATCTCGGGAAAGAGCCGCGGATAGACCGGAAAGTCCACGACCACGGCGTACGCCGCCGCGGGCGACACGGAGGGCATGACCGCTGTCTTGCGCACGGGAACGAGGGGGGCAGGCACGGCCCGACCATAACCCAAGGCCGCGGCGAAGCAACCGCATGGGCACGCGCCGGGTCCGCTTTTGCCTCGGCATCGACTATAGTTGCCCCGCACGAGGAACTTATGTCCGTCTCCCGCGCGTTCGCAGCTCTGCCGATGTTGGCGCCGCTCCTGGCGGGCGTGGGCTGTTCCAGCGCGGGCGGCTCGCCTTGCACCTACTGCGACGGTGGCAAGACCGACGTGACCAGAGATATCGCCGAGGACTTCCCAGCTTCCGAAGCCGGCCCGATCGGCGAAACTGCGGGCGAGGCCGTGGCCCGCCCGGACGAGGCCGGCGATGGCCGGCCACCCACCACGCGCGACACGCCCCCGGGCGAAACGCCCCAGCTCACGCCCATTCCCGACGGTGGCTACTTGCTCCTCGATGATTTCCAGACCGGCGCGGCCCCGGGCTGGGAGGTGGTCGGCGAAACCCCCTCTGGCTCCCTCGGCGACTGGTCCGTGATCCTGGGAAGCTCGGGCTCGGTCCTCTCCGAAGGCGTCCTCGACGCGGACACCTGGCACATCGCCTACGCGACGGCGGCCATCGGCCCCGACCAGATTGTCGAGGCCAGGCTGCGCGTGATCGACTTCTACGCCGAGGCGCCGTCCTACGTGGCCGCCCTCTTCGCTCGCTATGACTCCACGGCCGACAGCGGCTATTTCGTGGCCCTGCGTGGCGACGGCTCCGTGATCGTGCGCCGGCGCGACCACGGGATCAGCGCTTCATGGGACTCTGGCGTCGACGTCGGCATCCGCGCCGGCGTCTGGTACATCGTCCGGCTGGAAGTCATCGGCCATGCGCTCAACGCCTTCATCGACGGCACGCCCGTCTACTCCGTGATCGACGACAACCCGCTGGCGAGCGGCGGCATCGCGCTCGGCACCCTGGGCGCGACCATGGAAGTCGACCGCGTCTCCGCCGCCGATCTCTAGACGGCTTGCTTGCGGATGTTGAGGAGCTGATTCATCGAGCCGGAGCTGAAGCCGGCCAGGTCCAAGGCCACGAAGGTGAACCCGAGGTCGCGACCGAGCTTCACGATCGCGGCGCGCATCGCGGGCTCGGCCGCGCGGGCAATCGCCTCGGGCTCGAGCTCCAGGCGGGCGATCTCGCCGTGCCAGCGCGCGCGCACCTGGCGAAAGCCAAGGCCGCGCATCCCGTCTTCCAGGCCGTCGACCTGGCGCAGGCGCTCGGGCGTGATCTCGGTGCCGTAGGGAAAGCGCGACGACAGACACGCGAGTTGCGGCTTGTCCCAGGTCGAAAGGCCCAGCTCCTTCGACAGCGCGCGCACCTCGGCCTTTGAGAGGGTCGCGTCAACGAGCGGCTGGCGCGCGCCATAGTCCCGCGCCGCTTGCAGGCCCGGCCGGTAGTCGCCCAGGTCGTCGGTGTTGGTTCCGAGCAGCACCTCGTGCAGCCCCAGGCGATCGGCCAGTGGTCTGGCCAACTCGAGCAGCTCTCCCTTGCAGTAGTAGCAGCGGTCTTGCGGGTTCATGCGGAATTCCGGACGCGAGAGCTCGTGCGATTCCGCCACCTCGGTGCGCACGCCCATTGTCGCAGCCATTTCCAGCGCCGCCGCTCGCTCGCTCGCCGCCATGGTCGGCGAGAGCGCGACCATGGCCACGCACTGTTCGCCAAGCACGTCGTGCGCCACCTTGACGAGGAGGGTCGAGTCCACACCGCCCGAATAGCAGACCAGGGCCGAGCCACAGTCGGCGATAAGGCCGCGTAAGCGCGCGTGCTTTTCCGCAAGGGTCATCACCCCCATATATACCGCGAACGAACTGCTTGGCCACGACTACGCCACTGCGATTCCAAGGGCGACGCAACGACACGCGGTTGCGCGAGCTCAGCAAACCCTGGTCGGCGGCGCCGTGACTCTGGTAGCGCCGCCACGGAGGGCTTGCGCCGCAATGCGCTCCAATGAATGGCTGCGGGCTCCTGTTCCAACCAGCCATTGAAATGTGAGGGAGCGCACGGCTTTCGCGCCCGCGCGCCTACAGGGGGGACTTCCCGCGAGAAAACCAGCCCGCGGGGTGTTACGCTGACTTCTAGTATTTTCAGGCCTGTTTGTGTAACATTCGCCCGGTTTGGCCGCTTCCATTTGGTGAGGTTCACATGAAAAGCTCTCTTCGTGGTCTTTCGAGTTTCGTGACAGGAGCTGCAATCGTCGCCTTCGCGTTGCTGGCGCCCAATTGCCAGCCGACCGGCGGTGAGAACATCGGTGGCGGGGATGGTGGCTCGGGCGGCGGCAGCTCGAATAGCGGTGGCTCGGGTGGCAATGGCGGCAACGGCGGTGGCAACGGCGGCATCACCGGCTCCGGCGGCTCCTCATCCAAAGAGGGCTCCGGCGGTACCACCAGCTCCGGCGGTACCACAGGCAAGGGCGGCACCACCAGTTCCGGCGGCACCCCAGGCAAGGGCGGCACCACCAGCTCCGGCGGCACCACCAGCTCTGGCGGTTCCACCACCACTCCCGGCAGCGGCGGCACCACCACCACTCCCGGCAGCGGTGGCACCACCAGCTCTGGCGGCACCAGCACGACCCCGACGGGCGGCACCACTACCTCCAGCACCAAGAACAGCGGGTCGACCGTGACCTTCGCCAGTGGCAAGGCAGTCGGCGCCATGACCGGCTACGGCTGGGTCGCCCTCGGTTCCCTAGACAGCATCACCGACCCGACCTGCGGTGCATCCAAGACACCGATCACCTCCACCGCGGCATGCGCTGCCGATGTCAACTGGTCGGCCACCGACAAGCTCTGCATCACCGGTGGTTGCCCCGTCCTGGGGACTACCCCGGACTACACCAACAACTACGGCGTCGTGGTTGGCGTCAACGCCGGCGATGCGGGCGGCACCGGCGATGCCTCGCTCGTCCTCGGTCAGGCGTTCACGTCGATTACCATTGCCACGACGGGGATGCCCACCAGCGAGGTGCGCGCCCAGATTCACATCAAAGGTGACGCCGACAGCAAGTCGTATTGCCTGAAGTACACGACGGGGGCCATGACCCTTACCAGTTTCGCTACCGATTGCTACGCCACGTCCCCCACGGGCCTCTTCCCAGCGGCCAGCGCTTCCAACATCGACAAGGTCAGCCTGGAGGCGGTTTCCGCCACCACGGCGGTCACCGTCACCAGCATGTGCATGACGGGAATCACCTTCAAGTAGTCGGCAGATTTCCTTTCGATCCCGACGGGGCGCCTCGGCGCCCCGTATTCGTTCACAGGCCAGACACGAAACACCGGACGGCGGGATTTGGGATACCATACGGCCATGCTTAGCAAGTCGGGTCAGGCTGGTGGCTTGCGCCTCCTGGCGCTAGCGGTGATTTTCCTACTGCCCATGATGTCCCTCGCCCTTGCTGGCGAGCCAGGCAAGACAGCGGATCCGGCGAAAGCGGCCGCGCTTGCCCATTTCGAGACAGCACGTCGGCTCTACGAAGTCCGCGAGTACGCCAAGGCTCTGGAGGAATACAAGGCTGCGTACGTGGCCAAGCCCGATCCGGCCTTCCTGTTCAACATCGGGCAGTGCCACCGCAAGCTGGGACAGAACGCGCAGGCGCTCGATTTCTTTCAGCAGTATCTCAAGAAGGCGCCCCCCGACGACCCGAATCGTCCTCAGGTCGAGGCGCGCATCGCCGACATCCAGGCCGAGGAGCAGGCCAAGGTTCCTCGCGTTCCCGAGACAAGGCCCTTGCCGGTGCCTCCCGAGCCGCTTCCGCCTGCGGCCGCGCCCGCACCCTTACCAACGCCGCTTGCGATTGAGACTGCCCCCGTACCCTCGCCGGCTCCGCCACCGTCCGCCGGAACCGATGTATCGCTCACCGCCCAACCAGCCCCTGCGGTGGAGCAGAAGCCGATCTACGTCACGTGGTGGTTCTGGACGGGCGTTGGCGCCGTCGTCGTGGCCGGCGCCGTAACCACCGCTTATCTCATGAGCTCGGGGGGCGGCACAAAGATTCCATCGACCCCGATGGGCAACCGGCCGGTGTTCCCATGAAACGGCTCGCTCTTGCATCGTTGGTTCTGTTCGCGTCCTGGGCTTCTTGCCAGAAGAGCAACTCGGACTCGGTCGTGCTCGTCGACGTCGATGCCACCGGCGGGCTGGTTGGCATCACGCAACTCCAGGCAACCGTCACCTTGGGTGGTCTCTCCACGTCCGAGGATTTCCCCAAGACCAATGCCGGCGCGACGATCACCTTTCCGACGTCGTTCTCGCTCTCCATGCCTCGCTCACGCCAAGGAACCCTCGCGGTGGGGATTACGGCGGTGGACGCATCCGGAAGTCCGGTCGCATCAGGCCAGGACGCCAAAGCCGTGGTTGTCGGCAACCAGACCACGTTGTCGATCGTTCTTCAAGCCATCGGCCCGAATCCCGGCAAGGACGCGAGCGCCCCGCCGGATTCCGCGCCCGATGTCCTCTCGCGAGACAGCGGCGCAGGCGGCGTGATTGGAGTGGGCGGTGCGACGGCCACGGGAGGCGTGGTCGGCTCGGGCGGGGTGGTCGGCTCGGGCGGCTTCGTGGCGTCCGGCGGGGCCACGACAGCCGGCTCCGGCGGTAAGACCGGAGGTGGAGGAATCACCGGGAGCGGCGGAATCGTCACGACGACGACCATCACCAGCTCTGGGGGCATCAGTGGCTCGGGTGGAACGCCGGGGAAGGGGGGCACTACCAGCTCCGGCGGCACCACCACGACCCCGACGGGCGGCACCACCACCTCCGGCACGAAAAATAGCGGCACAACCGTCACCATCGTCAGTGGCAAGGCAACAGGCGCCATGACTGGTTTCGGCTGGGTCGCTCTCGGCTCCGCGGATACCATCACCGACCCGACCTGCGGCGCATCGAAGGCAGCCATCACCAGCGCCACGCCCTGCGCCGCCGCTCCCAACTGGTCCTCCACCAGCGCGCTCTGCATCACCGGCTCGACGCCGGCCCTGTCGTCCTCCCCGACCAGCGCAGAATACTCCGCCAACTACGGCGTCGTGATCGGCGTGAACGCCGGCGACGCGGGTGGCACGGGCGATCCCTCTCTGGTTCTCGGTCAGGCGTTCACCAGCATCACCATCGCGGCCACCGGCTTGCCCACGTCGACGGTTCGCGCCCAAGTTCACGTCAAGGGTGATCCCGACGGCACGTCCTACTGTATGACCTACTCAGCGTCGGCCATGACCCTCGCGAATTTCGCGACCGATTGCTACAACACGGCCCCCACGGGGAAGATTGCGGCAGCGAGCATAGCGAACATCGACAAGTTCAGCCTCGAGGCGGTTTCGGGCAGCGCGCCGGTCACCGTCACGAGCATGTGCATCGCCGGCATCACGTTCGCGAAGTAATCCCTCGACAGGAGTCGATCGTGACAAATCACATCGGCACCACATTTTCGCTGCGCTCTGGCGGACCCTGGCTCCTCGTGTTCGGGACCATCGCCACTGTCCTGATTCTGTCAGTGCACGCGCTGGCGCCGCCAGCCCCGCTCGGCCGGGACGCCCCCATGGAGCGCTTTTCCGAAGAGCGAGCCCGCGACATCATCCGCCACCTCACGGAAGACATCGGCCTGCGCGTGAACGGCACTCCTGGCCACGCCAAGGCCGCCGAGCTCCTGGCCGCCGAGCTGCGCAAGATCCCGGGTGTCGAGGTCGAAACCCAACTGGCCTCGGGTACCCACGTCCACAAAATGTTCCCGTCGGTCCCGTTCGTGTATCGGACGACCAACGTCCTCGGGCGCCTGCCGGGCAAGACGAACGATGCCATTCTTCTCAACGCGCACTTCGACACCCTGATCGACTCTGTCGGCGCGGCCGACGACGCCGCAGGCATCGCCTGCATCGTCGAGGGGTTGCGCATACTGGCGCGCGAGGCGCCGCTCGACCGCACGCTCATCGTGAACCTCAACGGCGCCGAGGAGATCGGGCTGCTCGGCGCGGCCGCGTTTCTCCAACATCCGTGGGCCAAGGAGGTGCGCGCCTACGTCTATCTCGAGGCGCTGCCGGGCGGCAAAGCCGCGCTCATCGGGGCCGGCCCCGGCAATCCCTGGCTGGCCGGCACCTACGCGCACGCGGTGGCCGCCCCGCTCGGAAACGTGATGGCGCAGGAGCTGGCGCAGAGCGGGCTGTTGCCCTTCAACGGCGATTTCACCCCCTTCCACGAAGCCGGCCTGGTGGGTCTGGACGTGGCCATGGTCGGCGACGCCTGGGGAGTGCATACCCGGCTCGATCGGCTTGGGCGGCTGGAGGCTGGCGGCATCCAGTCCATGGGCGACACGACCCTGGCCGTGACTCGTGCGCTCGCCAGCGGCGCCACGCGGATGATTCCCACCGCCGAGCGCGCGGTCTACTACGACCTCCTCGGGTACAAGATGGTGGCCTATTCGATAGCCACCGCGCGGTGGCTCGGCGCCTTCGCGCTGGTCTGCTTCCTGCTGCTGGTCGCGCGGGCTCGTTTTTTCCACTCGGTGTCGCTGCGTAATGTACTGGCTGCCTGCGGGTGGAACTGCCTCTCCGTGGTGGCGGGCATGCTGGCGGCCTTGCTGCCGGCCGTTGTCCTCAAGCTCTTCGTGCACCGCTCGCTCGGCTGGTTCAGCCGCCCGGTCCTGGTTCTCGCTTGCTTCGCCTTGCCCGCGGTGGCCGCCATGCTCTTCGTGCACGGGCGCTGGCGGGCGCGGGCCCTGCGCAAGATGCTGGGCGACGAGAATCGCCTGGACCTGTCGGCCCGGATGGGCGGCATTCTGTTCTGGGCCTTCTGGCTCCTCCTGGCCACCCTCGGCGGGACCGGCATGGGCTACATCCCGCTCTACTGGGTGGCCGGCGGTGTTGCCGGACTGCTCGTCGCCGCGCTCTGGCCGCGCGCGCGTCTGGTCAGCCTGTTGCTCGCGCTCGCACCCGGAGCCATCGTGACCATCGAGATTGCGACCATGATCGTCGCGAACATCGTGCCGATGGCGGGTCTGACGCCGCCGGATGCACCCACCGATCTGGTCATCGCGGTGCTCGTGGGCATGGTGACCTGTCTGGTGGGAGTGGTCGCGTTCACCCTGCCCTATCGCGAGGGCGGCTTCCCCAAGACGGCGCTGGTCTGCGCTGGCTTGGGTGTCGCGGGAATCGTGCTCACGGCATTGCATCCAGCGTACTCGGCCGCGCGCCCCAAGCGCCTGCTCGGATTGCACGCGGCCGACGGCGACAAGAGCGCGTTGCTCCTGTCGAGCTACGGCGCCGACGGCATGCGGCCACTGGCAGCGAGCTTCCCGGACGCGCTGCCCGTGCCCGCATCGTGGCCCACCAGCCTCGCTCTCTTCATGCCGCCCTTCACACACATGCTGCCCGCAGCGCCACCCGCGATGCCGGCACCGCACGCGGAGGCCACGGCGAGCAACTACGATGCCCCCACCGACCGGCGGCAAGTCACCCTGCACCTCGACGGGACCAGCCCGCAATTGCGGCTCTTGCTCCCCACGACGGCACTTCTGGCCTGGTCGCTCACCCCGAGCCTCCCCGCGCTCCCGCCGCTCCCGGGCCAGTACCTCGTCAACTTCGAAGGCGTGCCCGCGGCCGGCGTGGACATCCAGCTTACCTTGCGCGGCTGGCAACCGGTCGAGGTCGAGCTGCGCGGCATCGACGGCGCGCCCGCCACCGGACCTGAGGTTCGGGCACTGGGCGAGCGTCTGCCGGACTGGGTGAACCTGACCACGTACTCGTATCGCCTGTCTCGGCTGAAGATCTGAGTCTTGCTCCGCAGGCACTGATCTACCACCTCCGAGATTCTTCGCGTGGCACAACGATTCTTTCAGCGGTCGTGCCATGAGGCTTCAGGCTTCAGGCTATAGTGCAGGCGCGTGAGTCGAGATCCAGCCAGGCTCAAGGTCTTCGCCATGGCAGACGATCGGGTCGAGCCTGTCTAGCGCGCGACCGCTCGTTTTCCGTCCGAGGAGCGCTTCGGGCTGCAACCACAGATCCGGCGGGCAGCTGTCTCCGTCCCGACGAACATCGTCGAAGGCTCGGCGCATAGGTCGACGAGGGACGATGGCCATTTCCTGACCGTGGCGCTCGGCTCTGCGTCGGAGGCCCGCTATATGATCATCGGTTGGGCATGATGCACGCCGAAGAGCAAGACCTCCTCGCTGCACGATACGGCGATCTCCTTCGGGCCGGGGAGAAGCTGATCGCCGCTCTCGACCAGAGAACCTGAAGCCTGGAGCCTGGAGCCTGAAGCCTTGGGTTGCGGGCAAGGCCCGCGCTACGACGGCTCCCGCGCCACCCCGGCCCCGCCGTCACTTTCCCTTGGGCGCTGGCAGGCCGAAAAGCTTGCCTTCTTCGGCGAAGAGCTCGGTGATGTCGAAGTAGATGTCGCGCGTGGCCCCGCTCTTCGTTTTCACCTGCAGGATGTCGTAGCTCTTCCCGTCTTGGTGGCCAAGCGACTGCCGTTGGACCTGGCCGCCCAGCGCCCGCACCAGGTCGTATTCCTCTCGAATGAAATAGGCGCGAATCGCCGTCGTGTACCCGCGCCCGTCGCCCGAGGCGAACATGGAATGGAACATGCCCGCGATGAAGGCGTCGTGCAGCTCGGCATCCGTGGTGTGTCCCGCGTCTTGGTCGATGTTCATAAGGATGATGTGCGCCCCGATGTGGGCCGCGTCCTCGGCGACCAGCGCGCTCGCGGCCCGCCGAATGGCCGCGACATCACCCGATGTGAGCGCCGGTCGCAGGTCCTTCTCCGCGGCCGGTCCCCCGCCGTGCCGAAGCAGCATGCTGCCGTGCCGGAAGCGCGCGAAGTCGATGGCCTTCGCCGCCGCGAGATCCTTGGCTTCGAGAACATGAACCATCTGGCGGTAATAGGCGGCATCGTCACTGGCCGGAACCGCGGGGGT
>PNBO01000060.1:0-8263 GCA_003136095.1 Myxococcales bacterium | reverse complement strand
CCGCCACGCGCGAGCCCCGATCCACACAAAGCCGGCCACCAGCGACACGCCACCGAGCGGGGTGATCATGCCCAGCCAGCGGGGCGCGCCCAGGGCCAGCGCGTAGAGCGAGGCGCTGAAGAACAAGACCCCCACCAGGAGCGCGACGGCGGGGCCGCGGAATGCAAAGCGCGGCCGTTGGAAAAGGCCATCCAACATCATCCCGAAGGCACCGACGAACAGGTACTGCGTGCCCGTCTGCCACCAGGCCAGGTTTTTCGGCGGCAGCGTAGCGAGCGCGTGTGCGCCGAAGGCGCCAAGCAGCACCCCGAGAGCGGCGATGAATGCACCTAGGGAAAAAGGATTCAACCATCCGTTGGGACGATCCATGCAGCGCCCCTAGCGCACGTACGCCGGACCCTGGCCATTGCGCAGGAGATTGCCCCGCCCCGTCGGCCATGGCAGGCATTGCGTGCCCGAGCCCGGCACGGTGTAGACGTCGACGCCGTGATCGAAGGTCAGCAGCACGATCTCCAGATTGCCGTCGCCGTCGAGGTCAGCCACCGACGGCGCCGCCGGCACGCCGATGCCATTGCCGCCGCCATCGCCCTGATTCTCGAGCGTGATGTCGTAGAGCTCTTGCCCGGTGTTGTCGAGCACGACGAGACGCCCGCCGTTCTTGCCGAGGGAATAGGTCCCGAAGACGATCTCGGGCACCCCGTCGCGGTTCAGGTCCACGACCACCGGCTCGGAGGCGAAGGTCTTGGCCGCGCCCTTGGCATAGTCGTAGCGCCACAGAAGCTGTGCATCCGGGCCCATGGCGTAGACAGCCCCGTCGTTGATGGTCGCGACGATCTCCGGACGGCTGTCGCCGAGGATGTTGGCGATGGCCGGCGCCGGCACGCCGTCGGGCGGGTACCAGTCGCCCGAGGCGCGCACCGCCGGCTTCGCCGACATGGGCAGGGTTTCCCAGCCCGGCAGGCGCATGGCGCTGCGCGAGCCGTCGCCGTACGCGCCTTGCAAGACCATGAAGGCGTAACCCTGAGTCTCGTAGGGATCTTTCATCTCGGCGTTGGGAATGCCGATGACCTCGTTCTTGCCGTCGCCGTCGAGGTCGGCCACCGAGGGCGGCGATGCCGTCCACTGCAGCCACATGGTGGTCTTGATGTCGGGCCAGTCGCCGGTGTGCAGGTGGTAGTGGTTCTCCTCCACGACCGGATCGACCCAGCGAATGAACTGGCCCCAGGTGAACGGCGCATTCGGGTACTTGCTGTCGCGGTTGGTGAAATAGGANNCCGACGTTGAGGCCGTAGCAGCCGTACCCACTCTGGCCCGGGCCGTTGGTGTCCACGTCACCGCCCACGCCGGTGCGCGTATTGTAACGAGGCCACGCGGCCCAGCTCGTACCCGCGGGCTGAAAGAGCTTGCCGTTGGGCGAGAACACGAAGACTTGCGCGCCGGTATCCGAGGTGTTGGTGGTCGTCACCACCACCTCGATCTTGCCGTCGCCGTCGAGATCGGCCGCCGCCATGCCGCGACCCTCGGGCGACTGACCGCCGCTCGTCGTGAAAGCCGGCCAGCCCGGCTTGATGGCGAGCGCGCCGTTCTTCCATTCATAGGCGGCGACCGTGCCCTGGTCCCCGGCCGCCACGATGTCCATCACGCCGTCGCCCTCCAGATCGGCCACCACCGCCGGCGCNNCACGACTTGTCGCCCGTCATGGTGTGGATGCGAACGGGTTTCGCGACGGGTGCGCTGCCACCTTCGGAAAGGCAGACCGGCGTCGGCGCCACGCTGCCGTCGGGGTAGACCAGGTTGGGCCCCGGCCCCGTGTCACGGCCGCCGTTGGGATCGCCCGCATCCGCTTCGGGACCGCTCAGTCCCGAGCTGGATGAACAGGCAACGAGGGCGGCCAAGGGAAGAACCGCACACCTGGAAGCAACCTTCATGGCACTCTTCATGGAGCACTCCGATCGGCCGCAAATCGCGGTGCCAAGCGATCGTACACCAATTTTGAGACGCTAGATCACAGCGGTTCGAGACGCGAGAGCACGTCCGCCAGGTTGGCTCGCCAGTCGGGCATCGGGCCGAGCAAGGCCTCCGTCTGGCTCAGGTCGAGCACGCTGTACGCGGGCCGGGGCGCGGGGCGGGGAAACTCGGCGGTGGTGCACGGCGCGATGGTGCACGTGCGGCCGAGCCTCCGGGCGATCTCGCGGGTGAATTCGTACCAGGTGCACTCGCCGCCATCGGTGACGTGATAGGTGCCGGTCGCTCCCCGGTCGAGCAGCGCGAGCGCCGTCGCCGCCAGGTGCTCGGCGCTGGTGGGCCGGCCGCGCTGGTCGTGCACGACCTTGAGCGACGGCTTGTCGCGCGTCAGCCGGTCCATGGTGCGCACGAAGTTATTGCCCCACGGGGCGTAGAGCCAGCTCGTGCGCACGATGAGGTAGCGGGCGCCGCTGGCGGCAATGGCCTGCTCGCCCGCGGCCTTGGTACGGCCGTAGGCGCCGAGCGGATCCACGGGCGCATCGGCCCGATACGGCCGGCTGGCCTTGCCGTCGAAGACATAGTCGGTGCTGAAGTGAAGCAGCGGAATCCCCGCGGTCGCGCAGGCCTGCCCCAGCACGCGCGGGGCGGTCGCGTTGCCGCGCAGGGCAGCCACCTCGTCGGCCTCCGCTTTGTCGACGTTGGTGAAAGCCGCGCAGTTGATGAGCGCGCTCCACGGCTTGCGGAATAGCGCCGCGACCTGGGCTCCATCCGCGGCATCGAGATCGGGCAGGTCGAACCCCTGGTAGGACCGGGCCGCGCGCGTGAACAGCTCGCGGAACGCACGCCCAAGCATGCCGCGATCGCCGACGAGAAGAATGGGCACGGCCATGCTCTAGCCCCCAAAGCGCGGCAGGCGCGCCTTGTCGATGTCGGCCAGCCGGGGCAGAACGCCGTCCTTGGCCGAGAGCCGCGGCGCCCCCACCGGCCAGGGAATAGAGAGCGCCGGGTCGTTCCACAACACCCCGATCTCGTCCGCCGCCGAGTACGGCGCCGTGCACTTGTAGGCGAACAGCGCGGTCTCGCTCGTCACGCAGAACCCATGGGCAAAGCCCGGCGGGATCCAGAGCTGGCGGTGATCCTCCGACGCAAGCGCCGCGCCGGTCCACTTGCCGAAATTCGGCGAGCCGACGCGCACGTCGACCGCGACGTCGAAGACCTCGCCCTCGATCACATAGACCAGCTTGCCCTGGTCGTTCGGGTGCTGCAGGTGCAGGCCACGCAGAATGCCGTGCGCCGAGCGCGAGAGATTGTCCTGCACGAAGGGCAAGGTGATGCCGGCCGCCTGGTAGCGCTCCTGCCGCCAGGTTTCGAGAAAATACCCGCGGGCGTCGCCGAAGCGCTGCGGCTCGACGAGCAGGACCTCGGGCAGGGTCAGGGGCGTGACTTTCATGGCTGACCTCGCTGGGCCAGGGCGAACAGGTACTGTCCGTACGCGGTCTTGGCCAGCGGACCGGCCAGCTCCTTCAACCGGACCACGTCGATCCATCCCTTGGCGAACGCGATCTCCTCCGGACAAGACACCATCAGCCCCTGGCGGGCCTGGATGGTCTGGATAAACTGCGCCGCTTGTAGCAGGGAGTCGTGCGTGCCGGTGTCGAGCCAGGCCACCCCGCGCCCCATTTTTTCCAGATAGAGCTCGCCGCGCTGGAGGTAGAGGCGGTTCAAATCGGTGATCTCGAGCTCGCCGCGCGCGCTGGGCTTGAGCGACTCGGCCAGGCTCACCACCTTGTCGTCGTAGAAATAGAGCCCTGTCACCGCGTAGTTGCTCTTGGGCGCCTTCGGTTTTTCCTCGAGCCCGGTCACCCGCCCCGCGTCGTCGAGCTCGGCCACGCCGTAGGCATCGGGGTTCTGCACGAAGTAGCCGAAGACGGTCGCGCCGCGTTCGCGCTGCGCCACTTTCTTGAAGAGGCCGCCCAGTCCATGGCCGTAGAAGATGTTGTCGCCGAGCACGAGGGCGCAGGGCGAGCCGGCGATGAACTCGCGGCCGATGAGAAAGGCCTGCGCCAGTCCGTCGGGACTCGCTTGCACGGCATAGCGAATCGCAAGTCCCCACTGCGAGCCGTCGCCGAGCAGCTTGCGAAACGGCCCCTGGTCGTCGGGCGTGGTGATGACCAGCACCTCGCGAATCCCGGCGAGCATGAGCACCGAGAGTGGATAGTAGATCATCGGCTTGTCGTACACCGGCACGAGCTGCTTGCTCACCGCGCGCGTGATCGGGTGCAGCCGCGTGCCCGCCCCACCGGCGAGAATGATGCCCTTGCTTACCATGGCTAGCGGCCTCCGTAGTTTTGCTCGATCCAGCGGCGGTACTCGCCGGTGCGCACGCTCGCCACCCAGTCCTGGTGGTCCAGGTACCAGCGCACGGTCCTGCGCAGCCCGGTGGCAAAGGTTTCCTGTGGCTTCCAGCCCAGCTCGCGTTCGATCTTGCGCGCGTCGATGGCGTAGCGCTCGTCGTGGCCGGGCCGATCCTTCACGTACGTGACGAGGTCGAGCAGCTCCGCCTCGCGCGCCCCCGTTTCCTCCGCGACGATGGCGCACAGGCGCTTGACCACGTCGAGGTTGCGCTGCTCGCTGCGGCCGCCGACGTTGTAGGTCTGACCCACGCGACCCTTGTGCACCACGGCCCAGATCGCCTCGCAGTGGTCGCCGACGAACAGCCAGTCGCGGACGTTCTCGCCCTTGCCGTACACGGGCAGCGGCTTGCGTTCGAGCAGGTTCTGGATCATGAGCGGGATGAGTTTTTCGGGAAACTGCAACGGCCCATAATTGTTCGAGCAGTTGGTGATCTTGATAGGCAAGCCGAAGGTGCGGCCCCACGCGCGCACCAGATGGTCGCTCGCCGCCTTGGACGCGGAATAGGGGCTCGACGGGTCGTACTTGGTTTCCTCGCTGAACAGCCCAGCGGGGCCGAGCGAGCCGTAGACTTCGTCGGTGGACACGTGGTGCAGCAGCCCCTCGCCGCTTGGCCACAGCTCGCGGCAGGCTTCGAGCAGGTTGAAGGTGCCCTCGACATTGGTGCGCAGGAAGGGGCGCGGGCCGGCGATGGAACGATCGACGTGACTTTCGGCCGCGAAGTGCACGACCACCTCGGGCCGGTGCTGGGCGAAGACCGCGCGTACGGCTTCGAAGTCGACCAGGTCGGCGCGCACGAAGGTGTAGTTCTTGCGCCCTTCCAACTCGGCCAGGCTGCGCGGATTGGCCGCGTAGGTCAGGGCGTCGAAGTTGACGAAGGAGTGCTCTGGGTGACGCGGGACGAGGAGATTCAGAAAATTCGCGCCGATGAACCCGGCACCGCCGGTGACAAGGATTTTCATGGTGCTATCCAGGTCAAACCATACCTCAATCCAGGGGATTTTCCCCGGCTAAGCAACGCGCCACTCGTGGGTCCTGCATGGTAAATGAGTGATCCGGATGACCCGAGCACGCCCCAGTCGCCCGGAACGGAACGATTCGGTGACGGCCAAACGCCACCGGCGCGCGGTCTGGCCCGCCCTCGCGCTCGTCGCCGGGTGCGCGAATTCGCCGAGCGGCTGCTCGTCGCAGGACGGCGAGAGCCCGACGCAGGGGGCGTCCCCGCGGCAGACCGTGGCCAACAGCGAGGTTCGCGTGCTGCCGCGCTCCGCGAACGGGCGCCGGTACCAGCTCTACGTCGGCCTGCCCGATTCCTACGAGGAGGAGCCGGAGCGCCGGTATCCCGTGCTCTACCTCTGCGACGGCTACTGGGATTTCAACCTGGTCAAGGGCTTCTACGGCAATCTCGTCTACGACAAGGCCATCCCCGAGATCATCGTGGTCGGGATCGGCTACCCGGGTGACCGGCCCGACTACGGCCGCTTGCGGCGCTGGGATCTCACGCCGGTCCCGGCCAAGTACCAGGGCGCTAGGTTCGACGGGCCAAGCGGGCACGCGCAGGAATTCCTCGCCGTGATCGAGAAGGAGATCATTCCGCTCGTCGAGGGCGAGTACCGCGGGGATCCTTCGTACCGCGTGCTCGCGGGCAGCTCGCTCGGCGGCCTCTTCACCCTCTACGCGATGTTCGCGCGGCCGGGCCTCTTCGTCGCCTATGTCGCGCCCAGCCCGGCCGCCCAGTGGGCCGAGGATTGGCTGCTCGCCTTCGAGGAGCAATTCCACGGGAGCGGCCGCCCCCTCGCGGTCCGACTGCTTCTGACCTACGCCGAGAAGGATCCCGCCATGATCCTCGACGGGGTCAAGCGCTTCGACGCCCGCCTGCGCGAGCGGGCCTATCCCGGTCTCACCTACGAATTCCGCATGGTCGAAGGCGAAGGCCACGCCGGCACCAAGGCCGAGAGCTACAACCGCGGCGTGCGTTTCGCCTTCTCACCCCGCGCGCCGCAAGAGTAGCGCGGCCTTCGACCGCAACCGATGCGGGGCTCCGCCCCGCGGCATTCGGCAATGCTCGACCGCATCACTGCGGGACGCGGAGGGTAGCCCAGCCGTGGGCAGGAACGTCGAACTGGTACAACACCTGGGACAGCGCGCTGCCCACCCCAACGGTCGTCTTCGTCGACGAGGCGTTCTTGTTGTAGACCTGTATGATGATGCTGCCGTCGGGGTTCTTGAAGGCAAAGCCGTTCAGGGTGTTGTAGGCGGTGTCGCCCACGCCCTTGTAGGCGGCGCTGCTGCCAGTGGCCGCAATGCGCGTCGCTCCCACGGCGATGTACTGGGAGAAATGGCGGAAGACGTAGTAGGCGGCAGTCCTGGTGAGCGTCTTCGCCGTACGGTCCACCACCAAGAGCGAATTCTGGGGCCAGTTGTCCAGGCTCTTGCCCACGGTGTCGAGGACCATGTTCCAAGCGCTGTACGAGTTCACCCCCGAGACGATCCAATCGCGGATGAGCTGCCAGCTTTCCTCACCATAGAGATGATCGTTCTGCGGTTTGCTCGAGCTGTACCGACTCTGGTCCCAATAGGGGGTCGCGAAGTTGTAATTGCCACACTTGTGCTCCGTCTGCATGACAGTCGCCTTGGCCGCCAAGGTGGATACCGCGGCTTGCAGGTTCCACTGCACGCCGAAGCCCTTGACGACCTTCATGGCGTCCGCATCAGTCGCGGTCGCCTTGGCGATGTTGGTGTCGTCCGGATCCTTCGACATAGTCCCGCACCAGATTTCGGCGGTGAGGTTTCGTTGGGCAAACGTCGGCCCCAAGTAGGTCTTGATGAAGGTGATCAATTCCGCTTGTGTCCAGTGGACCCTGGCATAGCCCGGCTCGTTCTGCGGATGAATCGCCTCGATCTTGAGGCCCTGCTTGGCGTACTCCTCCACGAACCTGGCCATATAGAGGGCATGGGCTCCGAGCGTTTGCGCGTCGCTCTTCATGTTCGAGGAGCTGTCCATCATCCAGGACGGAACCACCCATGGGCTCGCCCAGAGATGGAGGTCAGCCTTGACCTTCAGTGCCTCCTTGATGAAGGGGATCAGCTTTTCCTGGTCGCGAGCAATGGAGAACTTGTCCATCGTGTAGTCGCCCGCCGTGTCGTCGAGCGTGTACCAGCTCATGGCGTAGTCGCTGGCCCCGAGCGGGAGCCGTCCATAGACGAAATTGGCGCCGTCGTTGGCATCGAAGAGGTATTTCATCGCGTTCGCTACGTCAGTGGCGCTGACCACGGAGAGGGCATCCCAGCCCATCTCGTTGAAGCATCCACCGAACCCGTCCCACCGCTGGTACGTGGTGTTCTTGTCCACGTTCAAGTCGGCGGTTCCACTCGTCACCGTGGTCACCGTTCCGGTTTGCCAGTAGGAGCTTTGCGCAGAGGTGATCAAGCTGGGGCCGGTGCTGGTGCTGCCGCCCGAGCCGCCCGCAGCCGATCCGCCGGTGCCCTGGGTGCCGCCGGTCTGGTTGCCACCAGCGCCCGTGGCCCCTCCGGTCGCGCCACCGTTTCCGCCGGTGCTGCCGGCCGAGCCGCCGGTCCCTTGCGTTTGCGAGCCCCCGGTTTGGTTACCGCCAGAACCCGAAGCCCCTCCGGTCGTGCCGGTCTTCCCACCGGTACTACCTGTCGTGCCACCGCTCGAATTGCCCGCCGAGCCACCGCTTGCGCTGCCCCCCGAGCCGCCGCTTGCGCTGCCCCCCGAGCCGCCGCTCGCGCTGCCTCCCGAGCCGCCACTTGCGCTGCCGCCCGAGCCGCCGCTCGCGCTCCCCCCCGAGCCGCCGCTCGCATTACCTCCCGAGCCGCCGCTTGCGCTGCCTCCCGAGCCGCCGTTCGCGCTGCCTCCCGAGCC
>PNBO01000362.1 GCA_003136095.1 Myxococcales bacterium | reverse complement strand
GTTCCCTACAGCGTCACGAATTCCTACGCCATGGCAATGATGGCGAAGGCCGCGCAGTACGAGGCCACCAACCGCAAGCGGATCTTCGACTGTCTAGACACGCACTACCCGGCCGACGCGAAGGATTTCTGGCAGAGAGACTCGCTGTCGCACGCCCAGGGGTGGATCAACTCGACCTATCCCGGCACGGGAATCTGCGTAAGCGAGTACAGTGTCACGAACGACGCCACCGATCTCACCGCCGCCACGCAAGAGGCGGACTTCCTCGGTACTTTCGGCCTGGTCGGCGCTCGCCTCGCGGGGTACTGGGGCAGCCTGGTGGCCGACGACAAGACCACGCACAAGCCGGTGTACAACGCGTTCCTGATGTTCCGCAACTACGATGGTGCCGGCGGCAAGTTCGGCAGTATCTCGGTCGGAGCCCAGAGCTCGTATACGAATGTGCACGCGTACGCGGCGACGGACGCCGCGACCAACCCGACGAAACTGTGGATCATGCTCGTCAATCGCGGGACCAGCGCGCAAAGCAACATGACCGTCGCGATCAACAACTTCACGGCCGCCGCGACCGCCAAGGTCTTTCAGTCCGTCAACGGTGCCGTGCCCGCCACTTCTGCCGATGTCGCCATCACGAATGGCACGATCTCCGGGCTTTCAATCGCTGCAAATACCGTCACGTTGATTGTGGCCACCCGCTGAGCAAGCGCGGCTCGACCCGACCGCAGGACCGCCGCCTCAGCGCAGCCTCGACGAACCCCAGGTGACGCCATCTGCGTCGGAGGCACGTCGCGATGGACGCCGCGAGCACACCCGCAGGGCTCCCCGGCGCTGTCCGGAAAGTCGTCGTCACGATTTTCCCACGAAATCGAGGCGATATGGAGCTTGGAGAGAGGGCCTGGGTGGTCAGCTGATAGAGAGGCCAGCCGTCTCGGTGGGCGAGAATGGGGCAAGGGGCAAGGTCGTCCGGCGGTCACGCCTTGGTGGGGTGCTGAGCTTCTACGTCCGCGGGGCAGCCTGAGCCTCGACGATGAATTCCCGGACAGTACGGAGGACACGACCTTCTTTCCGGTGGAAAGCGTTTGTGTCCGAACCAGAATGTCGCGGTTCGCGGCTGTCCCGCAATTTCCGGCCTGTTGCGCTTGTGCGACGAAACGTCTGGAAAGTCCTGATTCGCAGCAGCTTCTACCCCGACCCACCGGGCCCAAAGCTCGCTCGGCTCCCCGGCGTCCGTCCTGCGAAGTGGCCGGCCTCCTCCGCAGTCGGCTCCTCGGCAAGCAGATCGAGGCGCCCGTGCTTGACGGCCTGGTAGTAGAAGCAATCCTCGTTGCCGCCCCCGCCCTGAGCGAAGGTGCCCCAGGCGCAACCGCCGCGACACAGGTCGCGAAAGCGACAGACGCGACAGAATCCGAAGAGCTGCTCCTCCTTGAAAAGTCGGTTGTAGGCGAAAGCACCCGGGCGAGACCAAATCTCGCGCAGACTTCTTTGTTTCAGGTTGCCTTCGACGAAGCGGTGCTCGCCGTGCACCGACGAGGGCAAGGACAGACAGCCCTTCACGTCCCCGCCGCTCTCGATCCCGATCACCTGGCACCCGGCCCGGCATCCGAGCCAGAACGGCAGCGCAACGTCGGCAGCGCGAAGCGCCGATTCGGGCTTGCCGAAGTAGCCGATGTTGTGCCCGGCGCAGATCTCGAATTCCGGGCAAGGGATCCGGCACAGCTCCGCTATCTGGGGCACCAGCCACAACAGGTCTTCTGGCGGCAGCAGCAGATCACGGTGCTCTCCCATGTTCCCTGACGGGGTGGCGAGCTGCACCTGCCAGGCGACGACACCGCGGTCCATCAAGAACTTCCGCAGCTCGGGAAGCTGGCCTCGATTGAGTCGGTTGATGGTCGTGTTCACCGCGGTTCGCATGCCAGCCGCCACAGTCACGTCGATGGCACGCACCACCCGCTCGAACGATCCGGGCGACCGAAACTCGTCATGCGCTCTCTCGAAGCCGTCCACGCTGAAAGAAACCGCGCAAAAGCCGGCTGCCCTTGCCTGTTCGACGTGCTTGGGCGACCAGCTATACCCATTCGAGATCATGTTGACCTGCGCCCCAAGCTCGACCAGTCGCCTGCCCACCTCGTGCCAGCCTGGGTATAGGGTCAGCTCGCCGCCGATCAAGGTGACGTGCTCACATCCCAGCGCCACCAACTCGCCGGCCACGCGCAGGCACTCATCGAGCGACAACTCGGACGATCGCCGTCTGCCCGCGACGGAACCGCAGTGCTTGCACCGCAGGTTGCACGCCAGGGTCAGTTCCCACACACACCTGTGAGGAAAGAATCCGACCTGCTCTAGGACTTTGATCACGCTGTCATTCTTCCGGGCCCAATGCTGGTCGGCGCCGCGGCGACGCCGGGCTATCCGCTACCGGTCCTCTTTCCCGTCGGGCAAGGCATCCGCCGATCCTGCCTCGGAAATCGATGCGTCCGAGGTCTCCCCGGAATCGCTCCCAGGCGCATCCCACCCCGAATCGCTTGTGCCGCTGGCATCTGACCGTCCAGCGTCTCTGAATCCCCCCGTTCCGGGGAATCCCCCCGTTCCGTAGACGGTACCGCCGCTCCCCCGTATGCCAGCGGTCCCGCCAGCGCCACCGGCCATGGTGCCTCCGAATGCCGCGTACAACCCTCCGCTGCCCCCTGGTATCCCGGCGGTTCCGCCAGCACCACCGGCCCTGGTGCCTCCGAATGGCGCCGCGTACAACCCTCCCATGCCCCCTGGTATCCCAGCGGTTCCGCCAGCACCACCGGCCCTGGTGCCTCCGAATGGCGCCGCGTACAACGTTCCGCTGCCCCCTGGTATCCCAGCGGTTCCGCCAGCGCCACCAGCGCCACCGCCGGCACCACCGGCGCTGGGATGAAGGGCCGAGGCATCTCCCGAACCGTCCGGATTGGAGTCGAGGGCCGTGGTGTCGCAGCCCCCAAGCATGAGCCCGAGCCCCATCGAAGCAGGCACCACGAGATTCTGCATCCTGCTTCGGAGATAAGCATTGATGTGTTCTCGGATATCTTTCTCTTTCATCACCCTCTCCTTTGCTCGCAGTCCTCTGGTGGTCTCGCGTGCCTCATCCAACTGTGTCGATGATAGTACGTCTGACTCGAGCGGGATCAAAGCGACGGCGATCACAAGGTTCACACGTGATCGAGACCACGCTAGACTGCGGTCTCCACGATTGCGGGAAGCCCAATGACACCGGCTCCACGGCCGGAACCTGCACCCGAATCCCCAGTTGCTCACCCTAGCGCGAGGCTTGCCGGCCGCGTGCCAATCACCAGCGGTTGGTGCCACCTGTGGTGCCTACGCGGTAGCCGCGCGCTGCGCGGCCGGCGTAGACACGCCGGGCTCTCGAGATATTCTGGCCCCGCGAAATAGATTCCGTCCGGTGCCAAAACTCGGTCGGACCCATTCACGCCGCGTCTCGGTAGTAGAAGTTGAGCAGTCCACCAAGTGCCTCTATGCCATCGGCATTATCCTGCTGGTGTCGGTGCTCGTGCACGGCAAGGTGGTCAGCGGCTCGCGCCGCTGGTTCGACCTGGGCGCGTTCCACCTGCAGCCCTCCGATCTCATGAAGGTGCTGACCATCATCGCCCTGGCCAAGTACATCCACGACAACCCGCGCTGTCCGGAAAGTCGTCGTCACGATTTTCCCGCGAAATCGAGGCGCTATGGAGCTTGGAGAGATGGTCTTGAGGCGGCAGGGTAGCTCGGCATGCTGCCGATGACGCTGCAGTTTCTCATCGTGATGATCGCCGCCGCGATCGACGACCGACTGCAGCGCAAGCTCGAGCTCATGAAGGCGCACTGGGGCTCGCTCTATGGGTGCGACTTCTTCGGCACCTGGCACTTGGCGCAGACCAGCTCGAACCCAAAGGTCCTGGGGAGAAGCTCGGCCCACGGGAGCTAATCATGAAGGAAATCGCCCACCCATTTCGAGCCGTCCCAAGTGCCGCCGTCACCGCCGTTGAGCACGAGATTCGTGGTTCCAGACAGGCTGCCGACGTCTTTGAAGCCGTAGTGCGGGGAGCCGTAGATTCTGAAATTGACCGAAATGCGCAGGCCACTCACGGCGCGGCCATCCACCTTGTGGATGGTCAGGGTCTTTGCGCCACTCTCCGATGTCTGAGGATAGAGCATGTCTCCCACGTAATGCGATCCAATCCATTTGCCGCGCGCCCCATCGAGAGCGAGTGTGATGGTCTTGTCGAAGGTGCCCACATCCTCCCAATCGGTATACGCGGCCCCGTCGATGTGGAAGTCGGCCGTGACCCGAAGGTTGGTGATGGGACGGCTGTCGGTGTTCGTGATGATGACGTTTGCCCAGGAGCCCGTCGTGGCATCGAAGTCGTCGGATACCTTGACCGGGTTTTCCCCTTGGCTTGGCGGTGGCACCGTCGAAACGAAACCCGCACCGCCCATGACCCGAGCGTTTGCCACCGAAAGCACCTCACCGGTTTCGACCCGGATCAACTTGGCGAAGAGCTCTGCGTTGCCAGCTTTGGCCGCCAGCTTGCTGACGATAAGGACCTCTGCCCCTAGCATCTTGCCGATGGGCACGGCCGCCGATGCATCGACGAGGTTCGAGAGCTGGAGCTTCATCTCTTTGGTCAGAGCCGTCAGATCCCGTTCGACGACCTTGAAGAATTCGTTGCGGCTGGCCGATAGAATCATTTGGTCGGTCAGGTACTCGGCTATCGATTTGAGCTTGGCGTCTGCACAGGTCACCGGGCCAATCGCAACCCGGGTCTTGCTGCCAAGCTTCAGGGAACTGTAGTCGGCCAGCTGGCGAACCGCCTCCGCAACTGCCGGCGCCAGTATTTGGGCGCGCGGCGTGGTCTTGTCGCCGGTAGCGACGATCGTGGTGTCAAAATCTTTTGGGGTCTCGGTGAGGTAGCTCAGCTCTCGGCGCACGATGCGCACGATGGCTTGATCGAGGTTCTCGGTGCTGTAATTGGCTCCCACATGGTGGCTGGCCTTTCCCGTGCCCCCCTCGCTGTCGCCGACCTCGCCCTGGGTGATGAACACGTACTCGCCCATGGTGTACTGGGCGATCTGTCGGTAGATGACTTCGCCGTCGATCCCCAGACCACCGGCTCCGACCGTCACCCACTTGATGCCGCGGCCGAGCGCCTCTTTCATAGCCTCGAGGTAGTTGTATTCTTGTCCATAGTTCGTGTGCGGCGGGGCGTCCGTAATGATGAAGCCGATCCTCAAGGCATCGGGACGCCATTTGAGCTGGTGCATTGCCACCTCCAGGGCAGTCTGCAGATCCTCGGGCAAATCGCCGCCCCCGTCCGCGACCAGGCCTTGGAGCATGGCCTGGTAGGACTCGATGTTGGAGGTGAACGGCGTGACCTGGGTCCGGTACGCATCATCTTTGTCACGGTAGGCGACCATGGCAAAGCGAATGTCCGGATGCATGGGCAACGACGTGAGCTGGAAATGAATCGCTTTGAGCGTCTGCTTCAAGCGGTCGATTTGGCCCTGCATGCTTCCCGTCGTATCGAGAACGATGGCCACATCCACCGGCATCGGCTTCGGCACCTTGCGTGCGAAATCGAAGCGAATCTCGTTGTCGCGCCGGCCGGAGCGCGCGAGTTGGCCATTGCGAGTCTCGCCGCCGCAGATGACCCGCACCACATAGCTGTCGTCGATCGGGGCGCTTACGGCGGCGGGAAAAAACTGGGTACTGCCGTCCGCATAGGTCGTCATCCGAGCCAAGACCTGCGCCCGGCCTTCCTCCGATGCCGATTTGACCGCTACCTGGCAGTTCGGCAGGCTATGCCCCTGGCGGTCGAGGGCACGCACGAGCAGGCGCTCGCTGATGTCGGTCGAGTAGACCGCGCGATGCTTGTTCTGCGCGAGAAAGGCTAGAAAGCGGTTGTACTCCTTGTTGTCGTCATGCCGGCCGGCTTTCAAGGCCGGGGCAGCCGGCGCCGCGCGGAAGTCTACGGGTGGCTCCGCCACAGGCTTTTCGGCCACGGCTGGCGGCCGCGGCAGCTTGCCGGTTGCGTGGTCAATGAACGTTCCGCGAGGGGGCGTGGCGGGAGCCGCAGCTGGTTTTGCGGGTTTATCTCGTTGGGTTTTCGCAGATGATCCGGTGGTGACATCGTCTCGCGCGGACGATCTGGTTCTCGATACCGGTTCACGGTCCGCTCGCCTGCCGAGATCCTTCACCCCGTCGGGCACCGACGAGGAATCGTCGGTGACTAGCGTTGAGTCCCTGTCATCTGCCATGTCATCGTCGCCCTCGGCGGTGGCGATCGCGGCCGATGTCCGCACGCCAGCGCTCTCCGCCGCTCTTTGGGGCTGGTGAGCGCAGGTCCCACTGAAGATGGAAAGTGCGAAGAGGAGAGGTCGGTGATTGCGCAGCATGATTCGTGGCCTCCCAGATAGTTCAGGACGGCAACCCGCGGTGTCTGGCGATTCTCGCACGAATTCGAGGGGATAGTGCGTAACCAACCTCCCGCCCCCGGGCGCGTAAGCCGGCTCACAACGGGCGCAGCTTGGCCAGATCTGGGCTCGGTGGGCTCGGATGGGCCTCCTCGAACAGCTCGACCCGAGGGTTCGGCCGCAGGCGCGTGACCGACCGGAAGTAGGGCGGTGGCCGCGCCTCGGCGAAGCCGAGAGGCTCGGTCCACAAGTTCTGGTGGCGGAGGAAGCGATGCAGTGCCAGAGATGGTGCCAGGGGGCTCCGCTCGCGAGGCTTCTCGGTGAAGCACCTCGTGCAACGGCTTCGGGGCCCTCCCGTCACCCGCCCAGGAGGAGTGCCAGAGACTTCCAGGCGAGGCAGGTGCCAGGGACCTCCGCGCCGGGCAGGAGCTTGGAAAGGTGCTCCGGCTGCTAGAGCTCTACATCACCGTACTTTCGACAAGCGGGCCTCTTTATTTGCTCTGCGGTGTACTTGAACGTAAATGTCGTTCGGGGGGAATTTTCATCCTCGCTGACGGATATCTTGAGCGGGACAGATCCCTTCTTGGGCGCCTTTATCTCCCCGGGAATGTCAACGAACCCGTATGACTGGATTGTTTGGTTCTTGTCTCCCATATATATTTCCAACTTGTCATTTTCCTTGTTGGTCTGACAACTCAAGTTGAACAAGAGACTGCCATCTTGCTGTTCCCTACAATTGGTAGGGCTGCACGTAAACGAGACACTCTTTCCCTTCGCTCTTAGTGTATTGATTGTGCGAACAGGGTCGGACTTCTTCTCTCGTCTCTCCGCCTTCTTCGCTAGTGCAGCCGAAGTCAGCATCAGGAGAATGACCATGGAGCCAACGAGTTTCATTTTGCGTGCTCCTTTCTTTCTTGTTGAGAGCATAGGCGTTTGCGGAAGCCGGTCCATGGGCGAAGGCGTCGCGAGAGCGGCCTCGAGCATCGGCGTTACCTGTCCTGCTTCCGGCTGGGGTTTGGTTGACCTCACGGGTGGAATCGGACTCATCGGCACTGGCTTGCCGAGGAATCGGTGGTCGTCCTTCCGAACATGGATCACGCTGCGAGGATGACCGACGTGCAGAGCTCGGTCAACTGGTAGCGCTGGCCAACGGCTACCTGGCGACGGGCGGAGGTGCCAGAGACTTCCTGGGCCGCGAGCGGCCGGGGAGGTGCGAGATCCGCGAAAACCTCATCGGCACGGGGACTCGTGAGCATTCTGGGCCGGGGTAGGATGGCGGACCCATGCGCCTTGCCGTGTCCCTTCTGGTCTGGGTCCTCCGCGCGGTTCTCACGTCGCGTCGCTCTCTCGCCCTCGAGAATCTGGTGCGCGGCGGTCAGAGGCGTTGCATGCGATACCGGAGCCGTACCCGGAGCTGAGCACACCGCCACGAAGGAGCGGCGAGCTGATCGCGCTGCCGGTGCTTGGCGGAGTACAGCGCAGCACCTCATGGGAGCGCCTGCTGGGCGGACAAGTCCGCGCGACGTGCCGAAGGGTCTTGATCCGTTCCGGCCAGAGCGCAACCGGGGCCATAAGCGGCGCCCTGGCCGGCGAGGTCACCATTGCTCGTCTGCCCATTTCGCGCGTGGCATCGGGTTCTCGCGGAGTACGGTGTCCAGAATGTCCGGCCACGGCCACGTCCACGTCTACGACCACCCTTCATGGCCCTACCGGGAGGCCAGCTTCGCCTTGGAAAACGGCCTCCGGCCAGGTGCCCCGCGGCTTCGCTGCGCTTGCCGCGGTATTACTGCGGACTACAGGCCCTTGCACACCGGATCGGCGAGCATGGCCGTGGCGAGATTCTGGAGATCTTGCGTGAGGCGCACCAGTCCGGCGGGGATATAGCGGCAGGAATTCATGGTTGGCGAGGCACATTGGCCGCCCACCAGGACCTGGCGGCCGTCGTCGAGGGCGATGGAGTAGACCGTCCCGTCGACCGGCCGGGCATCCGTGCCAAAGATCGGTACCGGGTCCTGCGGCAGGCTCCACAGCCCCTGCACGTCGGGATCGGCCAGGTCGGCGTTGATGGTTGCGACGGAGACGGCGTCGGCGGTGCCACACGCGGGCAAGCTGGGCGAGCAGCTCGCGGTGGCCGCGCCGTCGCGCCCCGCCCGCGAGGAGTAGTCGCGCGTGATGGTGAAGGTGGACGCCGTCAGCCGATTGCTGTCCCAATAGATCGCGTTTCCGCCGTCTTGCCCGAAGGTGAGATTGGCGGAGAGGGCACACACCAAGGCGACGTCGGGGCCAGACGGCTGGTCGGGACGCGCGTCGTACAAGCAGGCCATCGCCGTGCACGCGATGCCGCTGACGGTGCAGGTGCATGTGTTGCAGTCAACGCTGAAGGATTCGCCGATTGCATAGGTGTGCCCGTTTCCGACGCAGGCTTGTGGCCCCGCATCCGGAGTCGTCATCGCGCCCCCCGTTGCGGCCGAGCTTCCACCGGAGCCACGATTCCCGCCCGTGCCGCCCGTCCCAGCGATGGCGCCGCCCGTCCCAGCGATGGCGCCGCCCGTGCCCGCGACGGCACCGCCGGTTCCCCCTGTGCCCAATCCGCCCTTCGCGCAAGACGTGGCAAAGAGCGAAAAGAAGATCCCAATCGCGATGGCTGCTCGACACGGTGCGTGCGTCATGGTTGTCTTCCCCGCAAAGAGCATACGGCAAGTACCAACCCTTCCTCGACCGTATTTTCCCCCTCTCCGAGATCGTCGAAGCCCACCGCTACCTCGACTGCTACGACTGCGTGTGTAAGACCGTGGTGCTCCCGGGAGTGCTGGGCGCCAGGGGGGATCGCACGTTCCGTAGGGGCGATTCACGAATCGCCCGGCCTCATCGCACACAACGAACCCGCCAGGGGTCGCCGGTCGGAATGGTGAACGTAGCGCCGCTGCTGAAGCTGACGATCCACGCCTTGCCCGGGATGCCGGCAGCCGGCGAAGCCGTCCAGAAGTAGTCGGCCGGCGTGTTCGGGAAGACGGCGGTGTCGATCGCGCCCTCCGGTACCGGAACCGTGTAGTCGACGATGGTTTGCAGCTCGCTCCAGCTCGGCAAGCGAAATGATTTCGGACAGTAGGTCTTGGCCGCGTCCCACGTCATCTCGGTCGCGCTGAAGCTCCGCTGCCAGACCAGCTTCGTCGAGGCGTCGGTAACCGTGGCCGAGGTCCCGGTTCCCGCCACAATGAACCGAGGCGGCGGATAGCAACTGGGACCACGGACGGCGGAGGGAACCACGCAACGAACCCGGATGGCGACACCGTCCCCGGTGACGGGACTCGAATCGGTGCGGGCGTATCCGAAGTCGATCACGAACGCGTTGGCAGAAGGGTCACTCCCAGGGTTGAGATAGGGCGTGGACGTCCAAAACTTGTCCGGCGTCGTGCCGGGAAACGCGGCCCCGTCGATGGCGGCTCCCGGAAACGGGACGGTGAAGTCCACCAGCGAGATAAGCTCGGTGACGGTGGGAAGCCGCCAGCCCGACAGGCCGCCGGTTCGGCTATTGGCGCAGTAACTGGCGCCAGTCGGCTGATCAAAGGTGCCCGGAGTCGCGGTCTGCTCCCACGTCAAGCCCGTCACCCTGTCGGTCACGACACCCGCGACGCTGGTATCGTACGACGCGGGATTGGGCAGCGCGGCGGCCACCGGGTTGGGCATGACGAAGCCACCACAAACGGCGCACTTGCCCGCGTTGCACGTCTGCCCGGAGGGGCACGTGGTTGCGCAGACACCCGTACCAGCGCCAGCACCACCCCGACCGCCCGCCCCAACGCCGCCGGTTTGTGCACCGCCGGTCCCGGTCGTGCTGCTTGAACCTGCGAGCCCCCCGGTTCCCGGCGCGCCACCGGCGTTCATCGCTCCTCCGTTTCCCGGCGTGCTCACAGACAGAGGGTCAGTGGAGCCAATGCACGCCACCAGACTGGCGAGGCATATGGCTGCGCATGGCCCGTGCCTTCGCACCGCGAATAGGAGCGGCTCGCTGAGCTCACGTGGCGGCATCTAGATTCCGCCATGATGATAACCCGTTTCTGGACCACGAGCGCGTGGTCGCCATTCCGCCGCCCCGGCCCGGTAGGCGCGGCGTGTACGGCCCCCTCTCCGAAATCGTCGAAGCCCACCGCTACGTCGACTCTCTCGACCGCCTGGGCAAGGTCGTGGTGCTGCTCAGCGACATCCCGAACCGTCCCTACCTAGGTTTCGAATGGCCAAGTCGAGCGTGACCTGGCCGAGCGTGTTGCCAGTGCTCACCCAGGGAGGTAATGTATTCGCATGACCGCCGTGGCGGAGATCACCGGCGCCGTGAAGCGCTTGCCCAAGAAGGACCTAGTGCGGTTCAGGAAGTGGTTTGTCGAGTACGATGCCACGGCCTGGGACAAGCAACTTGAGTCCGACGTTGCGGCGGGCAAGCTCGACGCGTTTGCGCGCGAAGCACTTCGCGAACACAAGGCCGGTCGTACAACAAGCCTGTGACCCATCGGGTGAGTGCTCGGTTCTGGCGCAGCTACCGCGAGTGGGGTTGCACTATCGTGCACTGGCAGTCGATGCCGATGATGGCGACATCGTGTGGTTCTGGATCGGCTCGCACGCCGAGTACGACGCCCTGGTAGGACATCCTTCCGCAAAGCAGACGTCGCGGCGGACGGGCCCCTCCCACCCGCGGAAGGTTGCACCGACTCGGCGACGTCCCCGCCGCTGAATAGAGGAACGGCGTCAGGCTCAGGGCTCGCGCCTGGCCTGGTCAATGTCCTCGGCCGACAGATCGACGCCCAGGTCAGCCCACGCGCCGGACAGGCTCTTGTGTGGCTTGCCCCGGCCCGACCGCGTCTCGAGGAGCTCGACGAAGCTCAGCACCTCGCGTTGCCCCTCAGGCGGTAGCGCCTTGCGCTGCGGCCTTGGTCTCGATGCGCTTGGCCGGGTCGCCGTCGGTCCGCACGTTCTTGCCGCCATTGACGATCAGGTTGTGGCCAACAGGGCGGCGTGCCTGGCGTCCTCGTCGGCGCGCGCCTGATTCAATTGTTGCTCGCCGTCCGCGAGCGCGGAAAGGATCGGCGCAATTCGTTTCTGCGCGATGGCGAGGGCACACTGACTTCGCCTCCGACAGGCGGCCACGTTAGGTCGGGGCGTCGGGGTGTGTCAAGCGGGAGTGGCGCTTCGACGTGCAGTCGCTGTTGCTATTCGGATCGGTGAGCGAGTCGAGCGCGAAGCCGTCCTCGCCACGGTAACAGATCCGAAGGCCAATCTTCTGCCGACAGTGGCGTGGTCGGATCCTCACGGCGGGTGGCGAAACCCAGAACCCTTTGGTGAAGTGGGGAATCAAACCGACGGATCAATTTTCACAACACATTTGCGGCGCCAGCGCGTGCGCTGCNNCCCCCTCGGCGTCACTGGCATTCGTAAATTCGTCGACCCGCAGAATCCGACTCGCGTCGGGGTGCTGATGGAGGTTCCTGATATGAATAAGCTCAAGACCGCGATGAGCAGCCCAGGTGCCGCCGAGGCGATGGCGCACGATGGGGTGCTGGCCGAGACGCTGGTGATGCTCGTCGAGGCGTAGGCGGACCGCGCGACAGGCCGAGGCAGACCGACAAGAAGTTTCCCGCTCCCCGACCGAGCGTAGTTCAGCGTGAGCCGCAATGTCCGGAATCCGGACGCGGTTCCTTCTATTCGAGGGAGCCCACCGGCTTTCCCGAAGTACCCTCGGATGGGGATTGCCAGGAGCGGCTCAGGGGGCGCCGCCGTCGGCCAGGAGGCAGGCACCCAGCGCCTGTTCTTCCGCGTCGCAGCCGGTCCCCTTGCCCGTCGTGCAGTCGACCTTCGCGCCCAAGCTGGCGCAGGCGTAGAGCGCCGCCGCTTTCTCCGGGCAACGGACGCTGAGCTGACCCAGGATCTCGCAATCCGAGAGGCAGCCCAGGTACTTCGCGTCGCTGCTGGTCCACCCGCAGATCGTCGCCTCCGCGCCGCAGGTGTCGGCCTTGCAGCCACCCACGGTGAATTCCACGCTCGCCGCATCCGCCCAGCTCGGAACCACGGCGTCGCCTGTGCCATCCGACCTCCCCGCGTCGCGCTTGCCTGATGAGTCTCCGCAAGCCAGCAGCAACACAAGACTCAGCTCCGCAAGGTGAAAGGCGATGTTCGCTCTCATCATGTGGTTCTCCTCGCACGCTCTATTGAACGGGCGCCGGATCGGCGCTGGTGCGGCGGCGGCCGATGTGCGTGGTCATGTTGGCGCGGTTTCCCGTGTGGTAGCCGAACGACATCCAGCCATTGAGGGAGGTGACCTCGGCGCCCCACACCTGCTGATAGTAGACGTAGCGATCAAGCATGTCGGTCGCGGCGGGGGTACTGGTGACCAAAACGAAGGCGGCGGTGAAGTGCTTGTCGCTGTCAGCCGCCGGCGCGCGGTTGCCGTGGCGGCTCACGATATCGCTGGTCGCGATCTGCCCGATGCCGGTGCCCACCATGAAGGCGATGGTCGCGACCGTGCCGTCGAACCTGCCGTCGATGACGACCGGGAAAGAGGTCGGCAGCTCGCTCACCGGCACGAGCCCCATGAGGTAGAGCTCGAGCGGCGCGTACACGAGTCCCAGGAAGGTGTTGGTGCCGGGCGTGAAAGCGCTGGTCTCGTAGTCGATCTCGTTGCGGTCGGGATCGAGCGTGCAGTCGGGCGGCTTCGCCCCATCCGGGACCAGGCATACGACCGAGCTCGGGTCGAACCCGCCGAGCTGTCCGTAGACCCCGGTGAGGCCCCAGTGGGGTCCGTAGTCATAGTCTTTCTCGCGGCCGAAGCCGAGCGCCGGGTCGAGGTAGTTGCCCCAGTAGTGCATGGTTTCGTGCGCGAGCGCCGGCAAGCTGTCCGCGCTGGAAGTCCCCTGAAAGCCGGCTACGCCCTTGAGCCGACCGCGCGAGCCGAAGCGCGTGAGCGCGGTGGGGGTGTCGATGCCGGTGCCGGGAATGGCCGGGCGATTGGCGACGACGAACGTCGCATCCGATTCGGCAGTCGTGGGCTGGTGGTCGAGGAAGAGGTAGAGGAAGTCGTACTCGTCGGGATAGAGCGCGTAGAAGGCCTGCGTGACCGGGGAATAGTCCCCGGTCGACGAGGAGCTGGCCAGCACGGCTTCGATCTGCGCAACCAGCGCGGGATCGACGAGGTTCACGATGCCCTGGTACTCCTGTCCCCCGTTGGGGAGCGGAGCCGCGTCCTCGGGCGACGAGGAATCGCCGGGCGCGATCGTGGCGGCATCCGGGGCGGCACTGCCCGCCGAACCGCCCGAGCCAGGGGGAGCGCTCCCACCAGTGCCTGGCGAGCCACCCGAGCCCGGGACGGTCGAGCCCGACCCGCTGTTGGAACAGGCCGCCACGCTCAGAGCGACGAGAAGATGAATTCGAGTGCGCATGACAACTCCTCCGTTTCCGGTTGCCAAGGATCGGGTGCGGACCGAAACGCAATCCATGATACAGCAAGTAGGGCGCCTGCTGGTAGCGCGCGAGGGCAGCATGCAGCCTGGCCCTGTCCTCGCCTCCGACGGCCTCTTCAAGCCCATGGTCGACAAGAGCTTGGCTTCCGGCGACCAGCGCCCCTAACCACGACCGGAAGTGGTGGCGCCCAAGGCGCGGGCGGTTCGACGACGGGCGTCCCTGGGGTCTCCCCGAGCGCGAGCGGTTGTGCAGGACATTCCGCCAGAAGATCGAGTCCGACGTCTACGGTGTGCGCTTTGTCCGCCGGGTGAATTTGCGGATCTTTTCGTAGAGCGTGGAGGCGGCGATGCCGAGGGCGCGCGCCGCTTTGGTCTTGTTGCCGTCGAACTGCCGCAACGTCTGCTCGATGGCCGCCTGCTCGATGTTTTCGAGCGTCTGTCCGGCAAGCGGCAGCCCTTCGATGGTCGGCGCTCGTCGGTGCGGTTTGAAGAAAACCAGGTGTTTGGGTTCGAGAGTCGGACCGCCCGCAAGGACCGCCGCACTGGCGATGACATTCTTGAGCTCGCGTACATTCCCGGGCCAGTCGTAGCGCGCGAAAATCGCGAGGGTTTCGGGGAGGATTTCGAGCGGCTTTCCGATCTCCACCAGGAAGCTTTCCGCAAGCGCGCGCAGGTCCTCGCGGCGTTTGCGCAAAGGAGGAATCTGAACGAGGGCCATCGAGAGCCGGAAAAACAGGTCTTCCCGAAACTGCCCCTTGCGAACGCGGCTTTCCAAATCGCGGTTCGTGGCCGCGATGATGCGGGCATCGACCGCGCGTTCTTCGTTACCACCGACCGGCTGTACGGTGCGATGTTCGAGGGCGCGGAGCAGTTTTGGTTGTAGGTCGAGGGAAAGCTCGCCGATTTCATCGAGAAACAGCGTGCCGCCCTGCGCGCGTTCGAAGGCCCCCCGGTGTTCGGCGACCGCGCCCGTGAACGCGCCCTTCACGTGGCCGAAAAGCTCGCTTTCGATGAGAGTCGGTGCCACCGCACCGCAATCGAATACGACGAAGGGCTTGGCGGCGCGAAGGCTGCAAGCGTGGACGGCGCGCGCGAGGACTTCCTTGCCCGTGCCGGTTTCGCCGATCAAGGTTACGGTCAAATCCGTGGGCGCCAGCTTCGCGAGAAGCGCACAGATTCTCCGAAGCGCGGTTGATGAGCCGACGACCGATTTGAATTCCGCGGGCGTGCTTTTCAGTGCTTCATCGTCGATGGCGCTCCGGGCCAGTCGTGCGAGACGGCCATCTTCATCACCGGTCTCGAACGCGAATTCCGTCATGCCGATGCGAAGCTGGGCACCACTTCGGAGCACGGCTTCCTTGACCGCAATCCGCTCGACGAATGTGCCATTGCTGCTGCCAAGGTCACGCAGAATGATCCCCTTGAGAGTTCTGCAGATTTCGGCGTGTCGGCGCGACACATGTTGGTCTTCGACAACCACATCGCAACTCTTGTCGCTACCGATGACCAGGGGCTGGTTGAGGATGTCAACCCGTCGCGCGGCCGCTGTTCCAGGGCCGACGATCAGCCAGGCTTCCACATCCGGTGCGTAGGATCCGCTTTCGATCAAGACGGTCCTCTCCCGCCGGGTGGTCTTCTTCATCTCTTGGATTCGAGCTTACTGATGGTATTCCCGAGGGTCAAATTCGGGTCGGGGCAACTCGATACTCCCGGAGCATAGCGTTTCAGGAGAGACCCTCCGAAAACCGGAGAGTCGTATGGGGAGAGCACGGCCGGGAAGCTCCGAGGTTTCAGGTGGTTAGGAGCGAAGGCCTGCTAGGCACGCGCCTTGAATAACCCATGGACAAGTCCCACCAGGAAACTCGGTCATGGCGATTCGGTCATTGTTTCAAAATCGGTCATCTCGGCGCGTTGTCGCGTTGCTGGTCGCTGGGTCGATCATCCTGGCGACGCTGCCGGCGCGCGCCGAAAACGAGCCTTCGTCAGCGGCCCTCCCCAGCGATGAAAGCACGAGCATGGACGAGCTCNNACGTGCCCTACGTAGCTGTTCGTCTGGAAATCGTGAACACCCTCGAGGTCATGACGGTCAACCTACCTCTCGACGGAAAGCTCGGGCCGGATGACGCTCGAATGATCGCATTCTTGTTTCGTTGTCGGCGTACGGGACGACTAGGTCAGATCGCTCCTGGAGTTCTGGCCATGCTAGCCCATGTGGCCACCCAATGGCCGGATCGGCCCATCCAGATCGTGTCGGGATTTCGAGCCCCGCCTTTTGGTGCCCCCCACTCAAAGCACTTCAAGGGCCACGCGATTGATCTCCGCGTTCGTGGGGTTCGGACAGCCCATCTGCGCGACTTTGTTTGGCGCGAACACCACGAGGTCGGTGTCGGCTTCTACGCGAAGGCGAACTTCGTCCACATGGATTGGCGTCCAGGTGAACAGGATCGCGCGTGGACTGGTTCTGAAGAAGCTGGCTCGGAGCAATACAATCCTCGATGGGCGCGGAATGCGCGCCGTACGCTGCCGTCTCGTGGAACGATGGTCGCGCGCGCTATCGGGTTGGTGGACACGGTAAGGTAATCACTCGGCAGCCTTGCTGGGCGGGGTCTTCCAGCTTGTCCTCATTTCGGCTGCTTACGTCGCCGCCAGAGAGCATCGAGGCTCCACGGGCCGGCGCCGTAGGCGGCGAAGAACAAGAAGATGAAGCAGAACAGGACCGCCGCCTCGCCGTGGTTCTGGATCGGCCAGGTGCCCTGCGGTTGGTGGAACTGGAAGTAGGCCACGGCCATCTCGCCCGAGAGGATGAAGGCCACGAACCGCGTGAAGAGGCCGGAAAGAATGAGCAGGCCGCCGACCAGCTCGAGCATGCCCCCGATCCAAATCTGGGACATGAGCTTGGGATGTCCTCCGTGCTCGGCCGGGATGCCGCCGAACCAGTCGAGCAGCTTCATACCGCCGGCTTGCATGAAGATGAGCCCCGCCACCACGCGCAGCAGGAGCACGGTGATCGCTATCGCCCGCTCTCTGTTCACGGTGTGCCTCCCGGTTTCTCGAGGAGTCCTTTGAGGATCAGTGTACTTTCCACCAACGTCTTTACCTGCACGGATTCGGGTTCGAAACCGACGATCAGTGCCAGGAGTGCCACTGCCCTCACGTAAGCCTCAATGGACTTCGATGTCGAGCTCGGCCACTCGATCCCCCTCCCAGGTTGATTTCCCCAACCTGAGCCTCGATGAGGCGACGCGCTAATGACCTGCGCTACCGTGGTCCGGGTGTCCGAGCGGAGGCCAGACGTTGCAGGGTCTTGACGAGGTCACGCTGGAGCCGCCGACCTCAACGCCGAGCTGATGCCGCCCCTCGCCCACGAAAACTCTGGCACTTCCCCGCGGGCACTTCCCCGCGGCGCACTTCCGCGCGGCGCCCGCCCGTAACTCTAGGACCGTCCAACCGCAGCCTTGATGGGTGTCTCCATATCCTCTGGAATGGCGTCGTCGATCTTGCGCTCGCGAACCGCGGGAAGGTACAGGATGGTGGCACCCGGAGAGTGGTTGCGCAGGTGATTCGCCAGGTCACGGTCCGTTTCACGGATGTGATAGATGAGCCAGTCCTCGAGCATGAACTGGACGGCGAGCCGGACTTTCTTGCCCGACCCTTCCTGCTTGGCCTGCGCGGCGATACTGGCGATCTCGCGGCGCAAGCGATCGTGGAATTCCCGGTGGAAGCGCGCGCCAGGGTATGCGGTCTGATCCATGGCCGCCTCCTCGGCGGCGAAATGATCGACAGCGTAGTTGACCAGGAAGATGAGCGTGCGATGAAAGATCGCGGGGGACGCATCCTCGGATGCTTCGATGACCCGATTGGCCAGATCGAGCAACGTCCGATGCTGCGCGTCGATGTCGTCTACTCCGGTCACGAGATCTGGGGTCAGTTCGAATTTCCGCATCATGTTGCCTCCATTGGCGGGCGTGCCTTCAAGATGTGGGTGGAAGACCGTCCGACCTGCTTTCGGACAAAAGCAAATCCCGTACCGTCGAAATGGGGCCACGCCTGCGCGACAGCCGATCACCTTTCGCCGGAGATCCGACGGTACTGCCGGATTTTCTGGCGTCGGCCATCCGACAGTATCCGCGGCGGGCTCGATGGGAGGTGCCAGTGACATGCGGAGCCCGACATGCGGCCACGTCAGGTCGGGGCAATGGAGCGTGTCAAGGGTCTGGTGTGGGCGCTGCGGGGTTTGCATGACCACGAAACAGAGGGATCATCGTACGAATGGTGGACAAACGGTACATCGCGCTTGTGTGCTATTGCGCGCTGTATTCGTGCAACTCCGGCGGACTTTCCGACGTCGGGGATGCGGCCCAGGAGCCCCCGGTCGAGGTGTCGACATCCGGCCTCGACCGTGGTGACGCTCGTGCCTGACACTTGCAACACCGTGGGCGGCTTCGGCCAGCGCCTGCTTTTCATTCTGGCCCAAGGCTCCGTCCGCAGCGTTCCCCTTCCAGCCCAAGCGGGCAGCCCGGTCGCCCCCTTTGGCACCTGTGCACCGGGTTCCAACTCGCTCATGCCCTGCGGATCCGACGCGTGTTGGCTCGACGAGGGGGTGAACGCCATGATGCGCATGGATCCCGCGGGCGGACCCATGGCAACCATACCCCTGCAGGGCAGCCTGACATCGCCCGTGGACGTGGCATTCGATGGCAGCAATTTCTACACCATCGGCGGGAATTCCAGCGTGACCGCGTGGCTAGGGAGGATGGCTCTGGACGGCAGCGGTTTCACCATCCTGGCGACCATGCCCGCGTCCGGCGGCGGCTCCGTCGCGGTCGACGACGCTTGCGTCTACTGGGGCAACGCCCTCGGCATCTTCAGTCTCGCCAAGTCGGCCGCGGGACCCTTCGCACAGCAGTAGGATCCATGCTGCGCTCGGTACCGGCCGAGCTGAGCGTGCAGTAATGCGGATATGGAACCGGGATGCGTCAGTCCTTGCCAACGTCGCCCGCACACGACCGCGCAGCGGCCATGTCGCCTCGCCCCGCATTTGCGCGGGGAGAGGCACAGATCTAGACCGCCGACCACGCCTTGAAAGGTGTGGTACCAGGCACTTGATGCGTCTGGGGTGGCTCGGCCCCTGCCGTTCTCGTAGCGCCCGGCTATCCTGGCCTGACCTCGATGGTGATCGGGACCGAAGCACAGCCAGCGACGTCGTCCACATACGCCGTGATCTGAACGTCGTGCGCGACCCCGCCACCAACCCCGATGAAGCTGAAGCTGGTTTGCAGAACGTTGCCGGTCGGTACGAGCTCGACCCAGCCGAGCGCGATCTCATCTTCGAAGTCGACGATCTTCACGTCGAAGCGAATCCGGCCATTCAGCGTGAAGCGAATCCCATCTTCCCACGAATTCCCCCAGAGGTAGGACTGCGTGCCGGCGCCGTCGGGCGTGACCATGGCCGCAAGCTCGGCGGCGGACGCGGCGACGACGGTCGGCCCGGGCAACCGCACGGCATCGACGTCCCTCCTGAGAAAAACATAGCTGGGGTCCTGTGCCGCGGAATTCTTCACGAGCTCGGTCGGGCGGCGTGCCCGAAACCCCTTGCTTCGTGCGTCCGTGACGACGGTCAGCGTTGCTCCGTACCAGCCAGACTCGGTCGGCGCTGTATTCCCATAGGTCAACGTGGTGGTATCGACGTCGTTGCTCGTCGCACGACAGGCGCTCTCGAAGATTGCGCTGGGGGTGGCTTCGGGGGCTGCCCCGGTCGGGTCACGCTGACTGCTGGGTTGGTCCGACGGTGACGAGCTGGCCGCGGGGTCTTGCGTCTCCACGAGCGGCGTGGCACCCCCACATGCAGTGATGAGGAATCCACCTACGAGGGAACCAACTATTTCGAAGGCTCGCATAATGACCTCCCCATGCCGCAGTAGCGAGCATGGGCCCGACCCGATGGCGTGTCAACCATGCCCGGCACGGGTTTGGGGACTGGCCGCGTCCGATCGCTAGTACGTGCACGGACCGTCCGTGCACGCGCTCGAGGTACTGGCGGTGTCTTGGCATGCTTGGCTGAGGGGAGTGGGGGTTCCGCCGTTGCAGGTGACGATGACGACGTCCGTATTGACCTCCGCGGTGCCCGTGGCGACCTGATTGCCGGCGCCATCGCGGAATACGTACAGGGCCGTGGTCGGGGTCGAGGCGAGTGAGAGACTGACCTCGATGGTGTAGCACACGCCAGTTTCGCGCTTCCCGGTGAGGGTCGCGAAAAAGTCGTTGCCGACCAGACGGGAGACTGACTGATGCTTGACTCCGTTGGCATAGCAGGTGTTGGTGGTATCGTCGGGGGCGGTGGTACCGGACTGCTCGGAGGTGCAGGGTTCGGCGGGCTGGCAGGGCAGGAAAATCGCGGCCAGGCATGGCACTTCGCTGCAGACAGAACCGGCGTCCAGGCCACCGGATTCGGCGGTACCGGAATCGACCGGGCGCTGGGCTTCGCCTGCCGGGGCGTCCTTCGCGTCAGGCGCGCCAACATCGATCAGGCTTCGGTCATTGGCGGCATCGGGAACGCCGGTCCCATCGCGCGCATCTGGGCCGGCGTCGGCCCTGGCATTGGTATCGGGATTCGCGGCCGCGTCCGTCCCGACGGTTCCGCCTGCGCCGGAGCCGCCCGTGGCGGATGCACCCGCGCCGCCACCTGTCCCCGCCAGTCCGCCACCTGTCCCCGCCAGTCCGCCTGTCCCCGCCGCTACGCCGCCCGCGCCGCCGTTCCTGCCGGCGTCCGGGACACTGCGAAGCCCAGTGTTGTCATGGCACCCGATGGCCAAGAACAACCCGAGCGCCATGCCACTTCCTAAGCGAACACTGCGCATCGACGAATACCTCCGTGTGCCCTTCGCGCTCACTTGGGCGTCTTCATCAGCGAGCAGGTGGGCGAGTTGGCCTCGCAACTCACCCAGTAGACGCTGGTGCCGTCCACTGCGACGTATTCGGGAAGGTACTGTCCAGACGCGAGCGTGCTGGGGGTGCCGCCGCTCGTGGGCATCTTCATCACCGTGCCCGTCGCCGTCCCGGTGGAGGCATTCACCCAGTAGAGGTTCGTGGCGTCCACGACGATGCTGCGGGGAACGGACTGGCTGGAAGCAAGCACGGTCGGGGTGCCGCCGTTCACGGACACCTTCATCACCGTGCCGGTCGCGATATCGCCGGTGGTCCAATAGACGCTCGAGCCGTCCGCCGCAAGCCCACTCAACGAGCTTTGCCCCGAGGCAAGCATGGTGGGCGTGCCACCAGCGGTGGACACCGTCATCACCGCGCCGCTGGAAGTGGATGGCGAATTCGTCCAGAAGATACTCGCCCCAAAAGCAGCGATGTGGCCCGGTGAGTCCTGGTTCGAAGCGAGCGTGGTGGCGGTGCCGCCCGTGATCGGCCCTTTCATCACGGTGCCGGTCTGGTTCGTCCAGTAGGCATTGCTGCCGTTCACGACGAGATCCGTGGGCGTGTCCTGTCCGGTGATGAGGGTGGTCGCGGTGCCACCAGTCGTCGGCATCGCGGTGACCGTGCCGGCAGAATCGGCGGTCGTCCAGTAAACCGTCGTCATACGGGTAGCGATGCCGTGGGGGTGGCTCACACCCGAAGCAAGTGTCGTGGGACTGCCGCCGCTCATGGACACCTTCATGACTTTTCCGTCGGTGCTGTCATAGGTCCAGAAGACGCTGGTGGCGTCGATGGCGATGCCCGCGGGATAGGCGATGGTCGCGAGGGTCGTGGGGCCGCCCGCGGTCCCGCCGGTGCTGGTCGTGCCACCGGCGCCACCACCACCGCCCGTGCCCACGGCTGCGCCTGCGCCACCGGTGCCGGGAGCGCCGCCGGTGCCGGCTCCCCCCGAGCCGGCGGGCGCGACGCCGGCCAGCCACGTACAACCCGCATAGGCGCAGGTGGCCTGAGTCGTGAAATGGCCGCACGGCCAGCCAGTGCCTTCGCAGGATTCGATGGGCGTGCTGTTGCTCCAGTAGCAGCCGATCGCCTCGCAGGCGGCTTGGGTAGTGTACATCACGCAATACTCGGGTACGTCGGTGCAGCTGCCAACCGCTGTGCCACCTCCCGAGCCGCCGCTGGCGGCGCCACCGGTGCCGGTCACCCCGCCCGTGGCATCCGCGCCGCCCGTGCCGACCATGCCGCCCGAACCAGAAGAGCCTCCCTTGGAACTGGAGCAGGCGACCGCGACAAGCGCCAGGGCCGCAATACCGAGCGTGCGTGTTGTTTTCATTGAATGCCTCGGACACGAAGGGACGACTCAGAGTACCACCAGCTACGGCGTCGAGGCAAACTGGAGAGCACAAGCGAATTGACAGTAGTGCCGCGCGAAGAGTTGACCGGAAGAGCCACCAGCCGCCCAGGGCAGGTGCCAGATACCACCCCTTTCAAGGTGTGGGCGGCGGCCTAGATCCGCGCCTCTCCCCGTCGGACGAGGGCGCGGCGAAGCCGCGGGTGAGGGGCACGTTCCTGAGAGGCGGCTTCTTCCCCTCACCGGCCGCGCTTCGCGCGTCGGCCTCTCCCACTTCGTGGGCGAGGCAATGTGGCCGCTGCGCGGCCTCTGGAGAGTAGCTCCCGGTCTGCCTACGCGCAGAAGTCCCGGATCCAAACATCGGGTAGCCACTCCTGCTAGCCAACGCATGTCGGTCAAAAGCGATAGTTTGCCCCGAGTGTCGCGTAGAAGGGCAGGTCGAGGGCTTGCAGGGTCTCGCTCTTGGCGACGCCCGCGCGCACGACAATCTCGACCCGACCCACGGCAAAGCCCGCCTTCACGCCGGCCTCGAAGGTGCCTCCCGTTCCGCTGTACCAACCGTCCTTGGCGCCGCCGTAGAAGTACGTGCGGTGCCAGTCGCCGTTCTTGATGTACGTGAGCCAGACGCGATCGTACCCGATTTCGCCCAGCGCGAACCATCGCCGGCCATAGTGGCCCGCCAGCAGCACGACTTCGCTGCGCAGAGCCGTGCCGGTGTAGATGCTGTTCTCGGTGCCCGCGACCTCGAACGCCAGTCGGGCCGACAGATCGAACCAGCCCACGTGTAGCAAACTGGCCTGGGCGCCGGCCTTGAGCGCGTAGTCGTGCGGATCCGGTTGCGCGACCACCAGGGTCGCCTGCGCGAACGGTATCAAGGTGCCGAGGGCCCCGGCCCGCAGGCCGGCGGCGTAACCCAGCGAGGTGACGATGGCGGGCTCTAGCCCGGTCTCGGCGGTCACCGCCTGCTCGCCCGATGCGAGTCGAGAGAAAGCCTGCGCGTGCGCCGCTCGGGCGCCCGCGCTCAGCAAAAGCAGCAGCAAGACCGCACCTCGCACGGCCGTTGCCGTCACTGCACTCCCTGCAGGTAGGTGTGAATCGCGGCCAGCGTGGCGGCCGGCTGGACCCAATCCATGTCGTGCCCCGCATCGGGAATCGTCACCAGCGCAGTCGTCGGAAAGAACTGTCGCTGCCGGTTTTGAAAGGCGACGCCGATGACCTCGTTTCAGGCGCTGGCGATGAACAGCACCGGTTTGGTTCGACCGTCTTGGGCACGAGATTCCCGTCCTGTGACGGGTCGTACACGTGACAGGCCGCCACCCCGGCCAGAAAGAAGAGATATGCAACAACGTCCAACCGCATGTGCGCCTCCTTGGAAACAGGAAACACCCGAAACCGCGGCAGCTGTCACCGAGCCTGGTTGGTCGCGTTCAGTAATTCGCGTCAGCTACGCAGTGGGAACGTCGGTTCGTCGTCGGGGAGGTGCCAGCGACTTTGCAGGGCGTTGGATCGGATGTCAGGGCTGCGGGGCGGGCGGCGGCGGCAGGCAGAGGGGTGGCGGCGGCGGCACTGGGTCGAGCATCGGCACGGGCGGCGCGGGCAAGGGAAGCTTCGGGGACGCGGGCGGCGAGGACGTTCCCGCTCCACATTCGTTGGCGCGGACGCTGCCGCAGGCCGAGCCGTCAGGGCAAGTCGCGCCGCAGTCCTGCGCGCCACCGCAACCGTCGCCGATGACCCCGCAGTAGCGGCCGCCATCCGCGAGCCCGCAGCCGACCTTGGGGCAGCCGACGGTCTCGACGCAGAGGTTGTCTCGGCAGGTGCGCCCGCTTCCCGAACAAGAGCTGGAACACGCAAGCCTGCCACCACAGCCGTCGCCGATGGTTCCGCAGTACTGCTCTCCTGATGGCCCGTCGCACGACCCGGGCCCGCAGTCCGGGCCGCCAACGCAGATATGATTCTCGCAAACCCAGCCGACCCGGCCGCAGTCGGTCCCGCAGTGCAGTGCCCCGCCACAGCCATCCCCGATATCGCCACAATACCTGCCGGGCGTCCCGTTATCGCACGTGAGGGCCACGCAGGTGGCGTCACCCCGGCACATCCCGTCGGCGGCAGCGCATACCTGACCCACGGGGCATTGGTTCCCGCAGTCGAGCGTGCCGCCACAGCCGTCCCCGATCTTCCCACAGTAGTCGAAAATGCAGATGGGATCGTGACAGCCGATGGGAATGCATGCATCCGCGCCATGGCCAACATCGATGGTCGCCACTTCGGGCGGGCCGGCTTCGGCGGCCAGATCTCGTGTCTCGGTGGCGACATCCCATGCCGGGACGGCCAGGTCTCGCGTCTCGGCGCCCAGGTCCGGAGGCACCTCGGGCAACCCGACGTCGCGGCTCCCGGTCGGTTGGTCCGTGGGCAGCGGAACATCGGCCACGCGGTCAGGCCCGCCCGCATCCCTATTGCCAAGCCGGAACGGACCGCGGCCGCAGCCCAAGCCGACGGGTAGAGTCACAAGCCAGAGGACGAACCATCCGCTCGCATTGGATCGCTGCCGACTGCACATGCCTCTGCCATCATACACCCAGAACGGCGTTCCGAATCCGAATCGAGAATTGTGGTAGCCGAGCGGGTGGACAGGGGCGAGGTTTCGAACGACGATGCCGGGATGCAGTCCAGTGCAGTTCGTAGCCGAGGTGAAACCACGTGAAAGAGAGCAGGAAAGAGCAGAAACCGGGGCTCTTCGTTCCGACCATCGACCGCGCCAAGTGCGAGGGTGGGTATCACCACGCCTGTGCCGACGCCAAGTGCCCTTGCGTCCCGGCCTGCCCCTATTCTGTCCTGGAGATTCGCTCTTTGACTGCCGAAGACAAGCGCCTGCTGTCGCTGGGGGACCGCTTCAGGGCATGGATCCACCGCAACCGGCAGGCGTACGTGGTCAAGGCTGACGGCTGTACGGCTTGCGGGCGGTGCATCGAGGCGTGCCCAGTTCCACACGTCATCAGGTTGAAGCGTCGAATTTCGGCCTGAAGGTTGTGGACGATGGTGTGACGCCCGTCGCCTCGAGCTAGGACGTGTGGCCACGGGCCATCTAGGGACTGAGCAAGAGCAACGGAGGATCGAAGGAGTAAGCGCTGCTCGCGTTGCCGAAGAAGATGCGGCTGGCTCCGGTGTAGAGGAACGGCGCCGCCACGGCGAGGTCGGGGATGGTCACGACGATTCCCGCATCGAGGATCTCGAGAGTGGTTTCCGCACCGCTCTTGCTCATCTGAACCGTGTGGGTGCCGCCCGCCGCGCCGGGTAGGGCGCCCACGCCCAGATTGGAGTAGGTCCAGTGAAGGTTGCCGACGTCGTGGGCCACGACGTCCACGTCCCAACCGTTTCCGAAAGACGTCGCGCCTTGGTGGATGCGGAAATTCACGCTGTTCCGGGGCTCGTTGTAGAACGAGCTGTCCGGCACGGCTTCGCCCAGTCCGATGAAGATGATGTCGTCGGGCGCGTTCGCGGGGCTGTGGAACGTGATCTGGTAGGTCCAATCGCTCGCGATGTAGTCGGCGCGAACCGACTTCATGTAGTGCCGATTGCTGCTCTGGCTGGGCTCGTTACCAGTTCGCCGGATTTCGCCTCCCGTGAGGTCGAAGCCGCCGTCCGCATCGAGCAGATCGATGGAGTCCCAATTCGGAGTGGCAGCATCTGGAGCGAGGCCGACGTCCGCGCCGGGCACCGCGTCTGGTGGGGAGGCACCGTCGAGCTTGACCCCGCCGCCCGTTTTGATGGGTGAGTCACAACCAGCCGACGCCAGTACCGAGAGGGACAAGCCTCCGAGAACCAGCGCTCGCCAGCAGATCGCGTAACCGAAATCCTTACACATAGGACGCAACTCTACCCCCCATGCCGACCGAAGTAGAGTCACATCGTCATGCTCGGCTTGGCTTGTGCGATGGGCGCAGCTTCACGGAGGTCTTGCCGAAATGACTATGGCCCGACGCGCCGACCCGGTCCGAATTTCAATCAGTAGTGCTAGCCCCTCCGTGCGGCGAGATTTTCTTGACCCATTTTGATGGGTCCGAGGCCGCCTATACCAGGAACATCTCTGTCTGCTCGAGAGGAAGACGTCGATGAGATCAATAGGCATCTGCAGGAAGCTCCTACTTGGTGCAATCTTTGGATTTGGCGCTTGGGGCTGCAGCAGCTCCAGCGGAGGTGGCGGCGGATCCGGTGGAACCACCAGCCCGCCCGCAAGCGTTGGCGGGTCGACCTCAGGAGGAAGCGGCGGTGGTCCGACTGGCTCCGGCGGTGCCACCGGGAGCGGTGGCGCGGTTGGCACCGGCGGTGCGACGAACCGCGGTGGCGCCACCAGCACGGGCGGGACGTCAGGAAGTGGCGGGGTGAAGAGCTCCGGGGACGTGACCAGCGCGGGGGGCACTACCGGTGGCGGTGGCGTCACCAGCTCCGCGGGGGCGACTGGCAGTGGCGGCAGGACCAGTGCAGGAGGAACCACCGGGAGCGGTGGCGCGACCGCTGCGGGCGGCTCCACAGGCCAGCTAGACGCAGGCTCATTGCGCGACGCAACGTCGAATGATGCTTCCCAGGACCTCGCAAAGGATGCCTCCAGGGACGTTTTCGCCCCGCAGACCGATGCAGCGGATGCGAACCCAGCGCAATGTCCAAGCACGTCCACGTTGAAAGCCGGAGATAACCAGGCCTCGCT
>PNBO01000189.1 GCA_003136095.1 Myxococcales bacterium | reverse complement strand
TTCCCGCGATGGTACGCGCCGAGCACAGCTCGGCGGCTCCCCACGCGAATTGGTCCTCTGGCCGCATCGATTCTCTCGCCCTTTCTGGCGGGCGGGAATCGATCGCCGGGGGTTGCCACGGCCATGGCTTCCATGTCACCCTTGAGTTCTTGAAAAAAGGACCTAGGAGGGCTTTTTTATGGCACGCAGGAAGTTGGCATTGATCGGCGCGGGCAACATCGGTGGCGAACTGGCGGCTCAGGCGGCCCGGTTGGAGCTGGGCGACGTCTACCTCTTCGACATTCCGGACAAGGTGGGCGTGGCCCAGGGCAAGTCGCTGGACCTGGAGCAGAACGGCTCCATTCTGGGCTACGATGTCCGCGTCATAGGAACTTCGAACTGGGAGGACCTGGTTGGGACCGACGTGGCCATCGTCACCGCGGGCGTGCCGCGCAAGCCGGGCATGACCCGTGACGACCTGCTGGGCATCAATCTGAAGATCGTGCGCAGCATCGCCGAGAACCTCAAGGTGCAGTGCCCCGACGCCTTCATCATCGTGGTGTCCAACCCGCTCGACGCCATGGTGCACGAGATGAAGAAGGCCACCGGCTTCCCCGGCGCGAAGGTGGTGGGGATGGCCGGGATCCTCGACTCCGCGCGCTTCCAGCTCTTCCTGGCGCGCGAGGCGGGCGTGGCGGTGAAGGACGTACGCGCCATGGTGCTCGGCGGACATGGCGACGCCATGGTGCCCGTGCTCAGCTACTGCACCATCAACGGCATTCCCGTCCGCCAGCTCATCACGCAGGACCGGCTGGAGGCGATCATCGCTCGCACGCGCAACAGCGGCGCCGAGGTGGTCAAGCTGATGGGCTCCAGCGCCTACTACGCGCCCGCCTCCGCCGCCGTTCAGATGGCCCGATCCTACCTCTACGACGAGAAGCGCCTGCTGCCCTGCGCGGCATACCTCAATGGCGAGTACGGCTTCCACGACATCTACATGGGCGTGCCGGTCGTGATCGGCGCGTCCGGCGTCGAAAAGGTGGTGATCATCGAGCTCGACGCAACCGAAAAGGCGATGCTTCAGCAGTCAGGCGCGGCCGTTCGCGAGCTGATCGAGGCGTCCGCCCGCCTCTAGCCCTCTGAGTCAGGCGGCTCAGGACGCCGGCGGGCAACCCTGCCGCTCGTAGGTGGTGACCGCGCTGGTCGGGTTGGCGGCCGCGGGATTGGCGAGGATCAACTGCGGCGGGCCCGTGGTCGTGGCGGTGTAGAGGAGAGTGGCCGGGCCGCTCGTGGTTCCGGCCGCGCAGGTCTCGCTCAACGCCAGGGTATTCTGCGAAGCGATGGACAGGTCGAAGTTGGCGCGCAGCCAGAAGAGGCCCGCGGTGCCCGCGTCCACGTCGCCGCTGCCGTCGGCGTTCAAGGTCTGGCCGAACCACAGCATGGTCGTGCCGCCGTTACCGATGACGATGCCCATTTGCCGCCCGTACCCCGTCGTGACGTTCCAGCCCTCCGCCTTGATCGCCGTGTAGATGCCGTCGACCAGCTGCCCGCCGTTGAAGGTCGGCGCCGTGCTCGTCTGCACCGTGAAGGGCACCCGTGTCGTCGGGAAGGGCACGAGGTTGCAGGTGCCGTTGGTGGTCATCAGGTTCGCTGGGCTGGGACAGGCGCCGCTCGCCGTATCCGCGGCGTCGGCGCCGCTGGCCAGATCAGGCCCCGGTTTCAGGTCGGGCCCCGGCCCGCCGTCGTCGGTGGCAGCGCTGCTGCACCCCGCGGCCATCGTCGCCGCGACCAGCACGTGTCGAATCTGGAGCTGCGTGGTCATGGTTCAAGCCTCCCGCTACCGCGCATGCGCGCGACGAACGCGGACATCATACACTGGCCTACTTGACCATGAGGTACATCTCGCTGGCGGCAAGAACAAAGGCCCCGACCCCGTAGTCGTGGGTTTCGGTGGCCGTGGCGGCCGCGGGCGCGCTGCCGGTGGCTTGCATGTAGCCCACCCGGCCCTGCGCATCGACGGCGCTGGCGAGGCCTTTCCAGGCCGCGGCCACCACCGGCCGAACGGTAGCCGAGGTCGGAGTGCCAGGTGCCGTCCGCTTGCGGTTTAGGTCACGGGTCGCATTTCTCGGCCCCGCGGCCGGTGAGAATGGACGATAATGAAACGCGCAGGACCGCCATGTTGCAAATCGAGAAGGGCATCGACAAGATTGTCAAAACCATCCGTGTCTTGATCCTGGACCAGCCGGGCTATCTGGGCCGGGTTGCCACCGCGGTGGGCAACGCGGGCGGCAACATCACCGACACGCATCTGGTCTCGTACGGGTTCGAGTACAACACGCGCGATCTGACCGTCTTTCTCGACGACGAGGCGCACCTCCAGACGGTGCTGGCCGAGATCGGCACGGTCGAGGGCGTGATCATCTCCGAGATCATCGATCCCGTGCTGGAGCTGCACCGGGGCGGCAAGATTCGGGTCAAGAGCCGCTTTCCCGTCGACAGCCTCGCCACCATCCGCAAGCTCTACACCCCCGGCGTGGCCAAGGTGTGCAAGCTGATCGAGCAGAAGCCCGAGTTGCGCTACCTGTACACCTCGATCGGCAACACCGTCGCCATCGTCACCAACGGCACGGCGATTCTGGGCCTGGGCGACATCGGTCCGGTGGCCGGCATGCCGGTGATGGAGGGCAAAGCTGTGCTCTTCGACGCGCTGGTTGGCATCAACGGCGTGCCTATCCTCATCGACAGCAAGGACACCGAGGAGATCATCCGTACCGTCAAGGCCATCGCGCCCACCTTTGGCGCCATCAAGCTGGAGGACATCGCGGCGCCGGAGTGCTTCGAGATCGAGCGCCGCCTCGACGCGGAGCTGGACATCCCGGTCATGCATGACGACCAGCACGGCACCGCCACCGTGGCCCTGGCCGCGCTCCTCAACGCCACCAAGTACGTGGGCAAGCCGTTTCGCAACGACTGTGTCGGCATGGTGGGCCTCGGCGCCGCGGGCATGGGTATCTCGAAGCTGCTCATCGCCTACGGGGTGGGACGCATGGTCGGCAACGACATCAACCCGCAGGAGATGGAGATCTTCGCGAAAGCCGGCGGCGTGCCGCTCTCGCTCGACGAGGTCATGCAGGCCGCCGACATCGTGATCTGCGCCACCGGCCAGGCCGATCTGCTCAAGCCCGCCATGATCCGCAAGGGGCAGATCATCCTGGCGCTATCGAATCCGCGGCCCGAGATCTCGCCCGAGGACGCTCGCGGCGCCGGCGCGGCCTTCGCCGCCGACGGGCGCAGCGTGAACAACGCTCTGGCCTTCCCCGGCATCTTTCGCGGCGCCCTCGCGGCGCGCGCCCATCGTATTTGCAACCGCATGAAGATCGCCGCCGCGCGCGCCATCGCGGCCTTCGCCGTCACCGGGGAGCTGGTGCCTTCGATTCTGAATCTCGACGTACATCAGGCGGTGGCCGCGGCGGTGGAGCGCGCGGCCTTCGAGGCGGGGGTCGCCCGCCCGCGTGCCGAGGACGTTCCCGAGGGCTAGCTTCCACCCCGAGCTGGCCAAACCGAGCAAGCCAGCGCAAACCCAGTGCCACGCTCGCCAACGCCGCCGAGCTCTGCTGCTACGCGAGCACGACCACCGGAACCTCCTGGACGGTGACCTTGCCGCAGAACGCCTATGGTATCAGCCTCATCACCCTGACCCGCTGACGCTTCGGCTGTAGCCCCACGAACGACAGCGCGATCGGGTGGCGCGCATGGCGCTATGAGGCATTTGCGGATTCAATCCATCGCTGCGCGGGCTTTGCTCATCGGTAGGGCGGTCGCGACATGCGACCCATTAAAGATTTGCCCGCGTACTGGCGAGAGAAGCGCAGAAGAAGAGGTGGCGCCATGGGAACTCGAACGGGAGCCGGGAGCGTTGGCGGAAACCAGGGGCGGCGGGTATGGCTCGCCGCTGCCGTCCGCATAGGGGCAGCGGCCGTGGTGGTGGCCGCGCTGGTAGCGTTTCCGGGTAGTCCAGGTCCCTCCGCGCAAACGTCGGTCCGGTTGGCCGTGATTGCCAACCCCGCGGTTCCCGTCAAGACCCAAAGCGCCTCGGAGTTGGCGGGGATCTTCAGCCGCGCAACGCGGACCTGGAAGGATGGCAGCGCCATTCGGCCGCTCAATCTGCAACCCGGTTCATCCGAGCGGATAGCCTTCGACCGCGCGGTTCTCCACCTCGATCCCGATCAGAGCGCGCAGTTCTGGGTCGACCGCCTGGTGCGCGGCGAGGAACCGGCCCCGAAAGCCATCACCAAGGCCGACATCGTGCTGCGCCTGGTGGCCAGCCTCGCCGGTGGAATCGGGTACATCCCCGAGGACAAGGTGGACGACAAGGTCCGTGTGCTGGCGTTCATCCGAGACGGAAAGGTCGTGACACCATGAAGCCCGGGAGAATCGGTCTCGAGCTCCTGACCGCAACCCTGGGGTTGGCCTTGGCTCGTCCGGGCGCGGCCCAAGAGACGCCCGCGACCGGCGCGGCCCCCGCGGCCGAAGCCCCTGCGCCGGCCGCCGCAACGGTCGTGGCGCCGGCCAGCGACGCTGCGCGCCTGCAGGCCGTGGAAAAGCAGTTGGCCGAGCAGCAGAAGAAGCTCGAGTCCCTGGAGGCCGAGCGCGCCGAAGCCGCGCTCCCAGATCCGAGCGCCGAGATCGATCGCCCCAGACTTCTCGTCTACGGTTTCGCCGACATGGGCATGCAGTGGCTGGCCATGGATGACGGCCCCTACAAGGACGTCATCGCTTCCGTCCCGGGTTTCGTGGTCGGCAACATCAACCTCTACTTCGACGCCCGCCCCAGCCCCGCGTGGCGCGCTCTGGTCGAAACCCGCTTCGGTCTGGCTCCGCAGGGCTCCTGGAACGGTCTCACCCAGGTCGACAACCGCTTCATGGATACGTCCAGCCCATCGGGTCGTGGCTACGCCGTCTGGAGCGGGGTGATCCTGGAGCGGGCCTGGCTGCAATGGGCATACGACGAGCGCCTCGCCCTGCAGGCCGGCTATCTCTTGACCCCGTACGGCATCTGGAACGTGGACCACGGCACGCCGACGCTCATCTCGCTGCTCCTGCCCAGCTTGCAGGTCGACGAGGCCATCCCGCAGCATCAGGTCGGCGTGCAAGCCCTGGGAGCCTTCCCCATCGACAACTGGGAGCTTGCCTACCACGCCTACCTCACCAACGGGCGTAATGTGATAGCCGTCGACGAGCACTGGCGCGAGGGCATGGGGGGGCGGCTCGTCCTGCGCCGAATCGGGGACCTACGCGTCGCGCTCGGTGGCTCGGGCTACTACGGGACCTTCCACAAAGACGTCCTGCTGGCGCATGTCGGGACGGATCCCGTGACCGGCGAGTCGACGATCAACTTCGTGAAGAGCCAGTGGGCCGCGGACGGCGGCTACGCCGCCAGCGAGTGGTCGGTCGGTGGCGATCTGTCGCTCGACTTCAAAGGTTTCCGCTTCCGCGGCGAGGCCATGGTCCGACGCGTGGATTATGAGGACGGCAAGCACGAGCACAAGACCTTCGACAACCCGGCCGCCATGTACCCCAATCACTACCGCCACTACGCGTACGGTATCTTCGCGTACCGCTTCGCCAGCTACTTCGAGCCCTACCTCTTCATCGACTACAACGACTCCTATCCCGCCATCGCGCTCAATCACTACGCCGTGTGCTTCTCGGCCGGGCTGAACCTCTACTTCACCGCGTACGCGATGCTGAAGATGCAATACGCGGATCAACGCTTTTGGCCCAATGACAATAACTTGAACATGAAGTTCGCCGCGGCCCGGTTGGTTTTGGTCTTTTGATGTGAGGAAAGGAAGTTCGTACGATGAAACGAACGATTTGTCAGACGGCGATGGTTGCGCTCGTGCTGGTCGGGCTTTGCGGTTGCAAGGACGATTCGAACCCATGCGATTCGACGAGCTACCAGTCCGGCGGCAGCTGCTTGCCCAAGACCGACGCGGCGTTGCCCGAGCCCGATCTCGCGGCGCCCGGCCCCGACCTCGCCTTGGCCACGGAAGCCGCCGCACCCGCGGTCGACAGCGAGAGCGGCGAAGCCGGCAGCGCGTCCTTGCTCGGGGCGCCTTGCACCGACAACGTGACCAATGCCGAATGCCAGGGGCCGGACACCGACTACTGCGCCATTCAGCCCGGCACCGCCGGCTACTGCACCAAGTCCGGCTGCGTGACTGACGCCGACTGCCCGACCAGCTGGACCTGTTTCGACCTTGCGAAGATGGGCATCATCGGCTATCCGACCATGTGCACGAAGCCTCGGGCGTAGCGGCCCGCCCAAGGCGCCGACGCCGCGACGGACAGCGTCGTCGCGCAAGACAGCGACACCGCGATGGCCGCCGCCGATGCCGATTTGCAGTGAGCGATCGCGGTGGCCGCGCTGGCCGAGATCCTCAAGACCAGTCCGTATGCCGACAAGAGCGTGCTGCCGACCATCCGAGCCATCGCCGCAGCACAGGCCGAGCGCGACGCCGATCGCGCGGAATTCGCCGCGCTTCCGGAGAAGATCGCGGCGCAGCTGTAGCGCATCCGAGGTCCTCGTCCAAACGTAGTGTGATTGCGTCGCTGGCGCCGCGGGTTACCGGTTTCCCGAGTGGCCGCCGTCGCTCCGTTGTGGACACGGGCAAGATTCCGCGCGACGATGCCAGCTCGAGATGATGCTTGCATCATCCCCGAGTAACCGAAATGACCCTGAAGGTGTATGCCCAGTGCCTCAAGAGCGGCGACTGCTCGTCTGGCGGTCATTGCCTGGGCAGTCAGTGCGTGGCCTTCACGTCTTGCTCGGTAGTGTCAGCGACATGCGTGACGCCCAGATGGTCCTCAATCAGAGCAGTGTGAGCGGCCACACGAGTTACCCGGGCGCCGCCGAGCCCTGGTGCGACGACCGCACCTGGTGCTCCACGACCTTGCAGGAGTAACCCACATGGCAAGCAACTTGATGATCGCACGCATCGCACTCGTGGCCGTGCTGGTTTCGGCGGCGCCGGTTCTGGCCGCCGACCAGCCTCGCCCCGGGTTCGAGATCGGCGTGCGAACCGGCTACGCCTTTTCCGCCGGCCACCTCGGGGCGCCGCCCAACGGCACGGACAACAATCTGGGAGATTACGTCGGCGAGGATCTGGCCAAGAAGTCCCTGCACGAGTGGATCCTCATCGGCTTGCGCTTCGCCTTCGCGCCCTGAACGGCTCCGTCCGGTGCTAGCCTGGCTGGGCCATGCCTGGGTTGCCGGATCTGGTCCACATCATCCCAAGACTTTCCGCCACCGGCTCCGTGCCGAGGAGGTCGACCGGCTCTTTGGCGCCATCCGCCAGACGCTCGACCACGCCATCGCCGAGATCGCGTCGCGTAACCAACCGATCGAGGTCAAGGTGTGGGATTTCCTGGCCGTGCGCGGCAGGGCACAGAAGCCTTGTCCAGCATGCGGCACGGCAATTCGCACGGTGCGCGTGGGCAAGGCTGACGCCTGTTTTTGCCCGAGCTGCCAGCCGACGGATCGCAAGCTCTTCGTCGATTTTCGCAAGTTGAGTCGCAACGAATAGGCGGGCGCGGAATCCCAGCTTCGTCAGGACTGACGATTTGGCGGGTGGCCGTGCTCTTATAGGGCGACATCTGCCTACTTGTGGGCGGCCCTCGCTCCAACGCGAAGCGCGGCCAGCCGGGCTTCACGAACGATCAGGAAAAATCACATGACCACCAATCGACTCGTCTTCGTCGCACTCTTCGTTGGCTTCCTCGGCGCTTGCGGCGGACGCAGCACGCTCGGGATCATTCACGACGGCGGCAAGGGCGCCGACAGCGGCCTGCAGGCGGACGGCAAGCGCGACGGCACCACGAACGCCGACAGCGCCAGGCCCACGGACGGCCGGGCCGACGGTGTCAACCCCGACTCTCCCGGCGTGGACGCGGCGGACGCGAATCTGATGGACGGTCGGGCGGACGTCGTCGCGCCGGATGGCAGAGCGGACGTCGCCGCGCCGGATGGCAGAGCGGACGGCACCGCGCCGGATGGCAGAGCGGACGGCGGCGCCCCTGATGGCATCGCGGACGTCGCCACGCGTGAGGCCCGGGGAGGTGAGGCAGGTGGCACCGATGCCGCTCCGACCCTGACCAGCCTCGAGATCGCGCCGCCCAGCGTGACCATCGCGGTGGGCGTGCCCTATGGCGGTCTCGTGGTCACGGCCGTGTTCTCCGACGGGAGCACCGCGGATGTGACGGCCCAGACGACCCTGACTTCCGGCGACAGTACGATCGTACAGGTTTCCGGCCGCACGCTGAGCGGGCTGAAGGCGGGGTCGACCAGCGTCAAGGCGGCCTATTCCGGGTTGACCGCGACCGCGTCCGTCAACGTCACGGCATCCCCGCTTCAGAGCATCAGCATCGACGGCGTCGCGCCGGTGTCGGTGGGTGGCTACATCCTCATCACGGCGACCGGCGTGTTCGCGGACGGCACCAAGCAAGACATCACGGCCCAGGCGACCTGGACCTCGTCGGACACCACCCTGGCCAGCTTGGCGCTCGACAGCGCGACCGGCAAGGAGAAGGTCACCGGGATCAAGGCCGGCACCCTGTCGGTCTCTGCGACTCTGGCCGGAGTCACGGGCAAGGCCTCGCTCACCGTGACCGCGGCGGCGATGACCAGCATCGCCATTACGCCCGCGCAACCCATCATGCAACAGGGCGTGTCCCGGAGCTTCCAGGCCACCGCGACCTACGCGGACGGCACCACGGGCGACGTGACCTTGCAGGCGACCTGGGCGAGCAGTAGCACCGCGACCGCGACGGTCACCGCCAGCACCACCGGCGTGATCGTGAAAGCGATCGCCGCCGGCACGGCCACCATCTCCGCCACCGTGGGGACCATCAAGGGCTCCACCACCGTCACCGTCACCTCGCCGACCTTGGTGTCCATCGCGCTTCTGCCGGCGACCTGGTCGCCCAACGTGGGCTCTACGCAAGCCTTCACCGCGACCGGGACCTACTCCGACGGCAGCACGGCGGACGTGACCATCTCGGCCACCTGGTCGTCGAGCAACAGCACCGCTGTCTCGGTGTCGAACGCCACCGGAGGCAAGGGAGCGGCCACGGCGCTCGCCGTGGGCTCGGCGCAGGTCCAGGCCGCGCTCTCCGGCGTGACCGGCTCGGCGAGCGTCACGGTCACGGCTTCACCCCTCGTCAGCATCACCATCGCGCCCGACCCCCTGGCCCTCGTGCTCGGCCTCAAGGGCAGCCTGGTCGCGACCGGCGGCTATCAGAACGGAACCACGCAGATCCTGACCGCGCAGGTCGCCTGGACGGTCGGCGATGCGTCTATCGCCACGATCTCCAATGGCGCGGGCACGGCCGGCCAGGTCACCGGCGTCGCCGCGGGCAGCACGACCGCGTATGCGGCGCTCTCGGGCATCACCGGCAAGGCGGTGGTCAACGTCTCGCAAGCCAAGCTGACCTCGATCACGATCGCGCCCGTCACCGCCACCGTCACCGCCGGGGTCACGCAGCAGTTCAAGGCGACCGGCAACTACGACAACGGCTCGGCGCCGGACATCACGACCCAGGTGACGTGGGCCTCGAGCGACATCACGGTCGCGCAGATCTCGAATGCGGCTGGCAGCAACGGCCTGGCCAGCTCGCTTGTCGCGGGGACCTCGACCATCACCGCCACGCTCGGGGGCGTGGTGGGCACCGCGACCTTGACCGTCGGCGCCCCCCTCTTGTCGTCCATCATGATCTCACCGACCTCGGCGAGCATCCAGGTCGGCGATACGCAGGCCTTTACGGTGACCGCTGTCTACCAGAACGGGACCACGGCGGCGGTCGCCGGAGCTTGGTCCTCGTCGAACACCGGTGTCGCCACCATCGCCGCGAACGCCACTGGCCGCCGCGCGGTGGCCACCGGCGTCGCCGCGGGCGGCACCACCATCACGGTCACCTACCAGGGCCTTACCGCGAGCGCCCTGCTGACGGTCACGGCGGTGCCCACGCTGGTCGGGCTCGACATCACGCCAGCGAATCCGGCGAGCATCCTGGTCGGCGCCAACCAGCAGTTCCAGGCCAACGCCGTGTTCAGCGACGGCAGCACGAACGCCGTGACGGGCACCGCCAACTGGACATCGTCCAACGCGAATGTGGCCTCGGTGTCGAACGGCGGTGGCGGTCCGGGCGGGGGCGGTGGACCGGCGGGCCGCGCGACGGGCATCGGCGCCGGCACGGCGACGCTCACCGCCACCTACAATGGCCTTACCGCGAGCGTGACGCTCACCGTGCGCGATCCGGCGCTTACCGGCTTGCTCGTGACGCCGACGGCGGCCGCGGTCAAGCTCAATGGCACGCAGCAGTTCACCGCCGTGGCCACCTACGAAGACGGGACCACGACCACGGTGACGAATGCCACCTCGTGGACGACGTCCGATGGCAAGATCGCCAGCATCACCACGGGTGGCGGCGGTGGTCCGGGCGGCGGCGGTGGCGGGCGCGGTCTGGCGACCGGCCTCGCGGCGGGCTCGGTTACGGTCACCGCGACCTATAGCGGGTTCTCGGCCACGGCGACGCTGACGGTGTCGGCCGCCACGCCTGCGAGCCTGGTGGTCACGCCGGAGGCGCCCACGCTCCAGGTCGGCCAGACGCAGGCCTTCGTCGTCACGTTGGTGTACAGCGACAACACCACCGCGGTCGTCACCGGCACGGCGACGTGGAGCTCCTCGGACGCCTCCGTGGCCACCGTGACCACCGGTGGCGGCGGCGGTGGCGGTGGCGGCGGCAGGGGCAACGCCACGGCGATTGGCGCCGGGACCTCGACCATCACGGCCAGCTACGGCGGGCTGACGGGCAGCGCGACGCTGACGGTGACCGAGCCGCCGCTCGCCTTCGTGCAGGTCACGCCGACCAATCCCAGCATTCCCGTGCAAGCCACCACGCAGTTCACGGCCACGGCGGTCTTCACTGACAACACGACCCGCAACGTGACCACGCTCGCGACCTGGAGCTCGTCAAACAGTGGGGTCGCGGTGGTGACCAACGCGGGCGCCAACATCGGCCGTGCCACGGCGCTGGCGGAGGGCAGCAGTACCATCACCGCGACCTACCAGGGGTCGTCCGGTGCTTCGGTGCTCACGGTCGCGGGCAGCGTGCAGTCCATCAGCGTGACCCCGGCGAACCCCACCACCGTGCTCGGGGTGCCGGTTCCTTTCGTCGCGACCGCGATTCTGTCGAACAACACGACCTTGGTCGTGACCGGCAATTCCGCGTGGGTCTCCTCGGATGCGAGCGTCGCCACGGTCACGGGGGGCGGCGTGGCCGCCCCGGTAAAAGCCGGCACCGCCACCATCACCGCGACCTACCTCGGCAAGTCCGGCGCCAGCAGCCTGACCGTCAGCGCCGCCACGCTGTCGTCCATCGCTGTCACGCCGAGTCCTGTATCTGTCGCCGTGGGGGGCAGTCAGCAACTCGCAGCGACGGGCACGTACAGCGACCTGAGCACGCACGATCTCACCAACGTGGTCACCTGGCTGTCGTCGGTGGAAACCGTCGCGTCGGTGTCCAACGCCAACGGCTCGCGCGGCTTGCTCACGGCAGCTGCCGCGGGCACGACGTCGGTGACGGCGGTGTTCCAGGGGGTCACCTCCGCGGCGGATGTGATCACCGTCAAGTAGCCGTCACTCGCTGCTCCCCAAAGTGTCCCGGCAGAAGCACGCCGGAGCTGCTACTGGAACTTGATGTTGGTGAAGGTCGCGCCGGGCGTGCAGGTGCTGCCTGTGAACTGCCACTGTACGCCGACGATCTGAGCGCCTTCGGCCGCCGTCCAGTTGGTCATGGTGTTCAGTGTCGTGGTCACCGTCTTGGGGGTGGTGGAAAGTGTCGTGGGATCCACAACTGCACTCTTATGGGGGAAGGTATAGCAGGTCCCGCTGGGGTCGCAGCCGCCGGGTGGGGTAGCATTGTTGGGCCGCTGATCGAAGGTCTGGAGCTGCAGATCGATCGTGCAGCCCGTGGCGCTGCCGTAGACGTCGAACGAGATACTCGTGAACGACGCCGTTGTCACGCACGACAAGAATGTCAAGATGCCGCCAGCGTACCCGGTCGAGGACGTCGAGCCGACGAGGTGTAGCCCCGGGGGCGTGCCCTCCACCTTCGCCGTCATGGTCGCGGCGGGGTTGGTGCTGGCGTAAGCGGCGATGGTTCCGATGAGCGTGCCCGTGCCCCATCTGGCGGTCGTGGCATTCCAGTCGGTGAAATTGGTCACGTAGCCGTTTGCCGGCTTGATCGCGCTCGCGCAGGTGTACCCGGTCGAGCCACCCGTGCCGGTCGCGCCACCGGTTCCCGCGCCACCGGTTCCCGCACCGCCGGTGCCGGTCACGCCGCCGGTGCCGGTCTTGCCGCCGGTGCCGGCCGTCGTCCCACCGGTGCCGGTCACGCCGCCGGTGCCGGTCACGCCACCGGTGCCGGTCTTGCCGCCCGTGCCTGGCAGGGCATCGGAGCTCGTGCCCCCCTGGCCGCCGGTGGAACCACCCGTGCCTTGCGGGGCGTCCGGCGGTGAGATACCGCCGGTGCCGGTGATGCCGCCGGTGCCAGGCGGGCCATCCCGGCCCGTGCTGCCGCCCGAGCCGCCTGCCCCACCCCCGCCAATTGGGATGTCGATGGTCGTGCTGCCGTCAGCGCCAGAGGCGCCGCCAGCGGCGTCGGGGAGAACCGAGCCGCCACCGGCTCCACTGGCACCGGCAACACCGCTGCCACCGGCCCCGAGGATGCCTCCCGTGCCAACCACGCCGCCCGCTCCCACGCCACCATTACCCGAGGTGCCACCCGTCTCGGACGTGGCCGCGTCCCCCAGGCGATACTTGATCACTGACGGCGGAGGCGCGAGATCCACGCAGGCAAGCCCGAGCGTGAGGGATGCCAGAAGCAGAAGCGCGCGAGGCCGCGCCATGGCCGTCGGTCTATTGTAATGGCAGGGATGCGCGCCTTGGATCCGCCGGCGGTTGCGGGCCGGACCAAGTGAAGCTGGTGTCACCGACTCGAATTTGCGGAAGAACACAGGGCTTACCTCCGACAGACGAACGCTAACGATGAATATAACTATGCCACAGCAAGGATCGCTGATGGTACGGGAACGAGGATAATTTCGTGTCCCCACCGACGACAAGTCAGCTTTCGCCCTACATCCACCCTTCCAAAGCCGGCGAGACGCTCTCGAATGCGGGATTGGATTCGGATTGCTGTTCGAGTCGAGCGCGAACGAAGGCGCAGGCCTGCTTGCACATGCCTGTGGGCCACGCCGTCGCGGATGCCAGGGCGCTCGGCTCGCACGCCTGGGGATCCGAGGATGACGGGGTTCGCCCCTTGCTTTCTACTCGGGCATGGCCGGTTTCTTGCCCGCCGACTTGCCGCACCCCTTGCCCCAAGTCGAGAGCAAGATGCTCGCGTCTTTCTGGTTGACCCAGCCGTCGTGGTTCAGGTCGGCGCGGATGGCGTCCTTGGCAGGCGCGACCGCGCGAGCAAACCACACGTCCTTGCTGGTCATGAGCTGCAAGTCGGTCTCGTCGACGCAGCCGCTGTCGTCGACGTCGCCGGCGATCTTGTGTTTCATTCCCAGGGACGAAGCGGGAACGCGGATGAATTCCCGGACGCTTGAATTCGGCATGCCCTGGGCGAGCGCCTTGAAGAAAGAAAGCTCCCCCGGATGGATGGAGGGTCGCTTGGATCCGCTCTTGGCCGCCAACTCGTGCGCGGGTGGGTCCCCCGAGCGGTCGGCCTCGGCGCAGGGCGAGCTCGACGGGCTCGCTGGATCGCAGATGGCATAGTGGAGATCCGCGTGGATTTGCAGCGTCGCTGGCAGTTTCTCGCCCGGGAGGAGCACGCCGCGGCCGAAATTCACCGCGGATCTCTCCTGGGAGGCGTTGGCTTTCGGATCGTCTGGCCGGGGGGAGAAGCGCCCGATGCGGATCGTCCGGCGGAGGAAGTTGTCCTGCCAACTTCCCGCGGTCAGACCCCAGCCCTCGGTCTTCTTGCTAAAGACGTCGCCAGGCAACGGCACCGAACCGAATCCGGAGCACGCCGTGCTGCTGCTGCTATCGCCGCCGTCGGTCTCGAGCACGAGGATCTTCGGCTTGTCGTGCGCGACGATCTGTAGTCTCTCGACCGCGAAGCAAAGGCTTTCGGCGAGCGGCGTGTTGCTGTGCGAGTCCGGCCGCTGCTTGGTCAGGGCAGGCAGAACCTTGTTCTTGAGCATGTCGTACGCCTTGTCGCCCGCCTCGCCGGCCGGGAACAAGCACATCTCAGTGGCGCTTTCGAAGCTGCCGCCAGCGCCGCAGTCCGTGGCCACAAGCGGCCAGATCTGCTTGACGTTCTTCTGGGTGTTTGGGCAACCGCACACTTTGCCGGGGCATTGGCCGCATGTGTCGTCGAAGAAAGTCCACAGCGCGTAGGCCCGCGTCGGCCGGGTATCGCCCTTCATGGTCTGCTTGTCTTGCTGGACCCGGCTCTGGGCCGCGGCGATGGCGCCGTCCCAGAAGGCGGGGGTCGCCGCGCCGGTCACCGCGGCATCGCCCATGCTCGCGCTGCGATCGAGGAGAATCAGCACGTATTCGTCGGCGGCCTGGGCGCGTGCGCGGCCAGTCGGAAGGAGGGCGGCGCCAAGGCCGATCAGGGAAATCCATGTGACGGGGAACGGTTTCATGATGTGCCTAACCTCGAAATCGTCGGATTCGTCCTCCACCTTTACCGTCGCGCGGAATTCCGTCCGTGTCTGCCGGCGCAGGACGATCCGAGACGGCGCTGGCCACCGCGTACGTCGACCTGCATCGTCGCGACCATCGCTCGCATCGTCGGACGAGCAACCCGAGCGAAAGCATGGCGAGGAGCCAGCGTGTGCGGTCCGGCGAAGCCGCTCCGAGCTCGCAACCGCAGCCGCTGTTCTTGCCCTCTCCGCTCGTGCCGCCGCTCCGCGTGGCCCCGCCGGCTCCGTTCGTGCCGGTCCCACTCGTGCCGCCGGTGCCGCTGCTGCCACCCTTGCCGCTTGCGCCACCACCGCCGCTGACACCGCCGCTACCGGTTGCGCCACCGGTGCCGGGGTTCTCGACGACCTGCCCGGTGACGAAGGTGGTGATACTGCGCGCGGGCAAGGTGATGGTGGCGGAGGTCACGGGGCCCACGTCGGCACAGTCCTCGGTCGTGGAGGTGCGATAGGCCTGGAGCTGCGCCGGCAGGTTTGCGCCCGTCAGGGTGACCGTCTTGCTCGACTTGCCGCCGTTGATGGCGACGACCGTGAAGGCCTGGCTCGCGTCGTTGTCGAAGGCCGCGACCAGCACCTCGGAGTCGTCGCTGGTGGCTTGGACCATCCGCGCTCCGGGCCGGATGTAGCGGTAGAAGTTCTTCGAGACGTAGTACTTCTTGCCCCGCTTGGTCGTGCTGCTCATCAGGTCGAATTCGTTCGGCGCCCCGCTGCCAAGCTCGCTCCCTTGCCACCACACCCAGCCTCCGGCGTGGCCGTAGTAAAGCGCGGCAAAGATGGCTTGCGCCAGATCGAGGGCGCCGGGCAATGTGTCGCCGGAGGAATTGGGCCCGGCTTCCATCGTGTCCACGTAGCCCGAGGTCTCGGTCATCCAGATGGGCAGGCGGGCGCTCGCGGTCCCCGCGTAGAAGCTGGCCCAGTACTTCGACATCTGCGAGGTCGGCGCGGCCAGCACGCCGTCGGTGTAGCCGTGCACGGCCCACATCCCCATCTGGCTGACGGCGTCCGGCGCCTTCATGACGTTCGCGGTGTACCAGTAGGGATCGAAGCCACTGGCGCCCCCGCACTCGGTGGCCAGCATGTTCTCGGAGCCGTAGAGCAAGACGTTCGGATACGCGGCGTGGATGAGCGGGCCGATGGCCGCGAGCGTGTCCGCGTACTCCTTCTGCGTGTACACGCACGAGTTGTAGGGCTCGACGAAGAGCGGCTCGTTCTGGAAGCTCAAGCCGTACACGTTGACGCCGATATCCGCGTACTGTTTCAACGCCGCCACCAGGTAGTTGGCGTAGTCGGTCCGCTTCGACGGGCAGAGCCCGCCGCCGTTCTTGGTTCCGTCGGGGTGGGGGGTTCCGTCCTGCACCCCGCTGCTGCCCACCGCGCACTTCATGCTCGACGGCGGCGACCAAACCGTCAGGATGACCTTGAGGGAAACCCCGCTCGCCTTGGCCGCGTCGGTCAGCCCCTGGACCACGGGCTTGATCTTGGCCCAGTCGGCGTCCTGTCCCGAGATGGAGTCCGCGGGGGGGTAGATCTCGTTGCGCCAGGCGGTGATGCCGAGGTCGTTGATGACCGCATCGAACCAGGCGGTGTTCACCACATCCTTGGCGGCTCCCCACCACACGTCGTGCGCGCCGAAGAATCCGAAGCCGTCGATGGTCTGCGAGCGCTGCGTCCGGTCGATGGTCACCTGCGCCGCCTGCAGCGGTCCGGCGGCGGCAAGCGCCAAGAGGGCCGGGAACGTCGTGACGGCAAATCGCGAGGCGCGCATGCGAACCTCCTGAGAAAAGGGGTGGTGGTCTCAACCGACCGGCAGGGCCATGCTGATCATGAACTGGATCGAGGCAGGGGTCACTTCGTTTTCCCTAATCCCGCGACAAGCGCAGCGACGTTGCGGGACGCCGAGGCGAAGGCCGTGTTCCAAGGCCAAGTCTCTCGCCTGGNNCCTTCCGCGACGTCGCTGCGCTTGTCGCGGGATTACGGTCCATCCTCCCCGCCTTGACCGCGGCCTGGCCCGGTGTCAGAACAACCGCGTGCGTTGGCCGACACCCGCCCTGGCAGCCGGCCCCGTGGGAGCGGGGAAGGGGATGGGTGCGGTGCTCTGTGGGCTGCTTGCTTTCGCGCAGGTGCTGGCGTTTTCGCACGCCGCCTTCGTCGCGCACCGGACTTGTGCTCTGCACGGCGAGAGCGTGCACGCCGGGGCGGTGACTTCACCTCCTCGCCTGACGTCTTCGCACCCCAGCACATCGCCACTGGCAGGTGATAGCGCGGGGCACGTCCACGAGCACTGTCTGTGCATGGCGCAGGCTCGCGCACGTTTCCTGCTCTCGCCGCAGGCGCACCAGGCATCGCGTTGCCCGGCGGTCGCGGCTGACCACGCGATTCCGTTCATCGCGCGGCCCGCGCCGCCCATCGCGCTCCTCTTGCTCGCCCCGAAGAGCTCTCCTCCCGCCTAGCGGCGGTTCGCGGTGCGGGCGCCCGCCCGTGCATTGGGAATTGCTGCGCCCGCAGCGCGCGGCGAGCAGTGAAGTGACTATGACCAGATTCTGACGAGGAGATTCCATGATCGCATCCTTCTTTTCCCCAGGCACGGCCCTGGCGGCGTTGCTCGCTCAAGCGAGCCCCGTCGACACCGTGCCCGTTTCGACTGACAGCAACGACCTTGCCAAGCAATTCGACAGCATCCTTGCCGCTCCGGCGCCGCCATCGCAGACGCGCAAGACCCAAGGGCCGGCCGGCAGCGGCCTCATGAACCCCGACATCAGCGTGATCTTCGATGGCACGGCTGGCGCCGCGAACCGGCCGCGCGCCAGCTCGGCGGGCGATGACCCGGATTTCACTGGCCCGGCGGCAAGACGCACGGGCGGTTTTGCCGTGCAAGAGGTCGAGGTCGGATTTCAGTCCACGGTCGATCCGTACTTCGCGGCGAATGTCTTTCTGACCATTCCCAACTTGCAGGGCATCGAGGTCGAGGAAGCCTATGCCGTGACCACCTCGCTGCCGGCTGGCTTGCAACTCAAGCTCGGCGTGTTCCGCTCGGCCGCTGGACGCCAGAACGAACAGCATCTGCACATGCAGGACTTCTCACTGCGGCCACTTCTCAACCAGGCCTACCTGGGCGCCGATGGGCTGCGTTCGCCTGGCGCCCAGCTCTCATGGCTTTTGCCCTTGCCGTTCTTCCTGCGCCTCACCGGTGAGGCGCTGACCGTGACTCCGGGGACCAGCCCAACCTTGGGGGGTGGCCTGCGCAGCTCGCCGACTTTTCTGGGCAACGCGAAGACCTTCGCGGCCCTCGGCGAAGCCTGGTCCCTCTTTCTCGGCGCCACGGTGGCGACCGGGCATGCGCCGCCGGCTGGATTCACGGAGGGCAACAACCTCGATGGCAACGGCCCGCGCACCCTGCTGGCGGACGGCGATCTCTATCTCAAGTACATGCCGCCCAATCACGTCATGAACTATTTCGCCCTCAGCGTGCAGTCGGAGTACTTCTGGCGCCGCACCGCGACCGATGGCTCGAATCAGGTGCAAACCGATGCGGGGTTCTACGCGCAGATCGTGGCACAGCTCACACGGCGCTGGCATCTCGGCGCGCGCTTCGATCAACTCGGAATCCCAGCCAGTGCGATCCAGCCCAAGGGCGACCGCATCTCGGGCATGGTCATGTGCACGCCCAGCGAGTTTTCGCGCGTGCGCCTGCAGGGCGAGCGCGAGAAGGTGGACAGCGGCGGCGCCATCTACGAAGCGCTGTTGTTGCTCGAATTTTCCGTCGGCGCCCATGGCGCGCATCCGTTCTAGATCGAGAGGACACCATGCTTCGCACTTCGAAATACTTCCTTTCCCTGCTCCTTCTCGTCCCTGCCGGGAGCGTTCGCGCCGAACCTCTTCGCGTCGTCACATCCATCGAAACCTTCGCCGATCTCGCCCGCTCCGTGGGCGGCGCCTTCGTCAAGGCCGAATCCCTGGCGCGCGGCTATCAAGATCCACACTTCGTCGAGGCCAAGCCGAGCCTGCTCATCCCGCTTTCCCGCGCCGACCTGCTCGTCTACGCCGGGCTCGACCTCGAGATCGGGTGGCTGCCTCCGCTGGTGCAGGGCTCGCGCAATCCGCGCATCCAGCCGGGCGCCAAGGGGAACCTCGACGCCTCGACCGCCATCGAGGTGCTCGATCTTCCCGCCGGCAAGGTCGATCGCGGCCAGGGTGACATCCACCCGCGTGGCAATCCGCATTACTGGCTGCCGCCGCTCAATGCGCTCAAGGTCGCCAAGGAAATCGCGGCGCGCCTCAAGGAATTGGATCCGGTGCACGGCGCGGACTACGACACGAACTTGCAGAAGTTTGGCGCCCAGCTCAAAGCCAAGGCGAGCGAATGGAGTCGCAAGGCCGCCGCGCTGCGCGGGTTGAAGGTCGTTCCCTATCACAAGAGCTGGAGCTACGTCTCCGATTGGCTCGGCTTGCGCGAGATCGGCTACGTGGAGATCAAGCCGGGGATTCCTCCCGACCCCAAGCACCTGGCCGAGCTCATCCTGCGCATGAAGGCCGAGTCGGTGCGCGTCCTGCTCATCGAGTCCTTCTACAACCGTGGTATCGCCGGGCAGGTCGCGGATTCCGCCGGCGCCAAGCTGCTCGTCTTGCCGAGCGACGTCGGCGCCACGCCGAAGATCCAGTCGTACCTAGACCTGGTGGACGCCGTTCTCGACGCGCTGGCTGTGGCGAAATGACGGACGGGACGACCATGGACCTGATGCAATTGCGCAAGGCCGAGATTGGCTACAAGCTGCCGATCCTGCCGCCCATCGATCTGACGATTCGCTCGGGCGAGCGCATTGCCATCTTGGGGCCGAACGGCGCCGGCAAGAGCACGCTTCTGCGCACCATCATCGGCGCGTTGCCCGTGCTCGGCGGGTCGGTCGACTATCCGCTCGGGCGCCGGCCCAGCATGGGGTACGTTCCCCAGTCGCACCAGCCCGATCCCGCCTATCCCCTGACCACCCACGAGGTCGTGCTCATGGGCCGCTA
>PNBO01000148.1 GCA_003136095.1 Myxococcales bacterium | reverse complement strand
GGCGACTACATGTGGGAAGCCTTGCTGGGCGTGGTGGGCTGGGAGCGCATCGGCCGCAACCGCTTCTTGAAGCTGCTTTTCATCCCCTTCGAGCTCGAGGCCGCGCCCGCCGCCAAGACCGCCTGGTACGGCAAGCCGCCGTCCCGGCACCACGAGCGCGTGGCCCGCGGCCTCGACATCCGGTCATGGTAACTCTAGGTCACAACTAGAATTGGTAGACGCGGACGTAGTCGACGACCATGACCATGTCCATGGGGAATGCGTTGTTGTCAATGGCGCCGCCCATGTCCCCGCCAAGCGCCACGTCCAGAACGATGTATTCCGTGATGTTGTAGAACGGCGACGACGTGGCGTAGTTGCTGCTTACGATCGGGTTGCCGTCCACCTGGAATACAAGGTGATCGAAGTACCAGTCGAGCGCATAGACATGGAAGTCGGCGCTCGCGGTGATCGCATCCGGGAACGAGTACTTGGTGGCACTGGTGGTGCCCGACCCCGCGCCACTGCCGGCGGAGGCGGTCGCGTAGAACCAGCTCTTGTCCTGTCCGTATTGTTCCATGAGCGCCAGTTCCCCGTTGCCCGGCCAGGTCCCGCTGGTCCCCAGCATGATAAGGGCGGGGAAGGAGCCTAGTCCGGCGGGCAGTCTGGCGCGGACCTCGATTCGATGGCCTGGGCCGAACGCGACCTTGCCCTTGGTGTCGATGCGTCCCGAGGTATAGGGATTGGTCGCGGCCGCGGTGTACAGACCGCGGATGACGAGGTGGCCATTCCCGTCCTGGAATACGTTGGCGAGACTGCTCGTGTACTGCTGGGCCTCGTTGTTCACCTGACCGGGTGCCCAGGTCACGTAGCTCCACTTGGCCAGGTCGATGCCGGTGTTGGCTTCGCCATTGAACTCGTCGGACCAGACCATGACGAGCGGCGACCCGGCTTCGCTGAGCGGGGCTTCCCCAGAATAGCTGCCATCGCTCTCGACGTAAGGCACATCCGGAGGCGTGTCCAGTACGGGGGCAGCGTCGGAGCCCAGCGGAGTGTCGGCTCCGCGATCCATGGTGCCGTCCCGCGAACCATCGCGGCGAGCATCGACAGTATCGCGAGCGCCATCTGGATTGGGCGAGCCGCCGATCCCGCCCCCCGAACCCGTCTGGCCGCCGGTGCCCGACATGCCTCCCGTCGCCACCCCACCATCCACCCCCATGCTCCCACCGGATCCCAACGCCCCACCGCCGCTGGTCACGCCGCCGGAAGCCACGGTTCCCCCCGTCCCCACGACTCCGCCCGTGCCCGTCGCGCCCCCGCTGTTCGGCACGGCGTCGGCTCTGCGAGCGTCGCTGGATGATGTCGCAGCGTCGCCGCCTTGACCGCCACCCGTGCCTAGGCCGCCAGTTCCGCTGGTCGCGGTTGCCGAGCCGCCCTGCCCACCCGACCCCGTGTCGCCAGCGGCGCCACCCGTGTTGCCGGACGCCCCCCCCAGCCCGGTACCATTCACGGTGCAGCCGGCGAAGGCCCCCAGTCCCAGCGCGAGCAGAACCAGCGTTGATCTCTTCATTGCAAGTCCACAGGACTTGGCGCTCGCTGCTGCCCATTTGCAGGAGACAACGGCGCCGCAGGATTCATCATGACACTACTGATGATTGGCGCGGCAACAAAACTGGCCAAGAAACCGACGATGAACCATCGTCGTGCGTCGGTGTAGGAGTAACGGCGCCGCAGTAAGGTGTGGTAGGCGATCTGACTTGGAAACCCAGGGGCTGCTAGCCAGGGCCCGGGGTCTTCGACGGGGAAGGATCGAGAGAACCGCGCTCCACGAGGCGCAGCGTCACGCTGAGCCCCAGCTCCGAAGAAAGCCCGCGGCGCAAACGCTCCAGACGGGTTTGTTGTTTTCTCACCTCGTCGAAGTCGCTTGAATCCTCCACGCCCACCAGGAGGGTGAGGCTGTCCATGCCCCCTTCCCGCTCGATCTGGATCCGGTGCGCCGAGGCATGCCCTTCGATCTCGACGAACAGCTCGGCTACCCGGCGCGGGTCCACCTTCACTCCACGCACGATGAAAATGTCGTCGCTGCGCCGCTCGACCCGCGCCATGCGCCGGGTGGTGCGACCGCACGGACATGTCCCCGGCAACAGGCGAGTCACGTCGCGCGTGCGGAACCGGATCACGGGAAATGCCTCCTTGGAGAGCGTGGTGATCACCAACTCGCCGGGCTCGCCCGGGGCCACAGGCGCCAGGCTTGACGGATCGACGATCTCGACCAGGAAATGGTCTTCGTTGACGTGCAGCCCGTTGCGCTCCTGGCACTCTCCCGCGACGCCCGGCCCCATGACCTCGGACAACCCGTAGTTGTCGGTCGCCACCACGCCCAGGCAATCCTGGATCTCCTGCCGAAGGATGTCGGACAGGGGCTCCCCGCCCAGCAGGGCCACGCGCAGCGACAGAGCGCCCCGCGGCGCCCCCTGTTCTTGCAGGGTGCGTCCCAGCAGGGCAGCGTAGCCGGGCGTGGCCACCAGGGCCGTGGTCTTGAAATCGCGCATGATCTTGATCTGCCGGCGGGTGTTTCCCGTTGATGTCGGGATGACCGAGGCGCCAATGCGCTCGGCCCCGTAGTGGACGCCGAATCCGCCGGTGGACAGGTTGTAACCGAGCGCAATCTGAACCACATCGTCCTTGCTCACACCGCCGGCCACCAGCACGCGCGCCATGAGATCGGACCAGGTCTTGATGTCGTTGCGCGTGTACCCCACGACGACCGACATGCACGTCGAGGCGTGAATGCGCACGACCTCGCGCAAGGGCACGGCGAACAGGCCATAGGGGTAGTTGGCCTGCAGATCCTCGCGGGTCGTGAAAGGCAGGCGCCGCAAGTCATCGAGCGCGCGCACGTCGTCGGGATCGATGCGGCTGCCGTCGAAACGCTTGCGGTAGAACGGCACGTGCAGGTACGTGCGCACCATGACCGCCTGCAGCGCCTCCAACTGGAGCGCGGCCAGCGTGTCCTTCGCCATGCACTCTCGTTCTGGTTCGTGGATCATGGTCGTCACCTTCCCGTGTCCATGGCCGCCTCGGCGTCGAGATCGCGACCCAGGTAGGCCCGCTCGACGTCACGATTGGCCAGCAATGACTCGGCCGCTTCCTCCAAAATGATGCGGCCGGTTTCCAGCACGTAGCCGCGGTTGGCGATTTTGAGCGCCGACCGCGCGTTCTGCTCGACGAGCAGCACGGTATTGCCTGCGTCGCGCAGCTGGCGAATGGTCGCGAAGATCTCCTTCACGACCAAGGGGGCCAGTCCCATCGATGGTTCGTCGAGCAGGATGAGCGTGGGCCGGGCCATGAGCGCGCGGCCGAGCGCCAGCATCTGTTGCTCGCCCCCCGACAGGGTTCCGGCCAGCTGCTTGCCTCGCTCCCGCAGGCGCGGAAACAGCGCAAAGACCCGTTCTAGATCGTCCTCCACACGCCCACCGTCCGGGCGCCGCAGGCGCGCCGTGGCCCCGAGGAGCAGATTCTCGCGCACGGTCAAGGGAGCGAACACCTGCCGCCCCTCGGGCACCAGCGAACAGCCGCCGCGGGCGATGGTCTCGGTGCGCGCCGCTGTGATCTCGCGATCCTCGAAGCGGATCTCACCCGACTGCGCGCGCAGGAGGCCCACGATGGTGCGCAGCAGGGTCGTCTTGCCGGCGCCATTGGCGCCGATGATGCACACGATCTCTCCACGACTGACGTGCAAGGAGACGTGGCGCAGGACCTTGAGGCGGCCGTACCCGGACTCCACGTTGCGCAGGCGAAGAACACAACCTGGATCCTCGTTAGGCATCCTCGTCTCCAAGGTAGGCGCGCACCACTTCGGCATTTTTCTGGATCGCCAGGGGCTCGCCCTCCGCGATCTTCTGCCCCTGGCACAGCACCACGATCTCGTCCGAGATCCCCATGACCAGGCCCATGTCGTGCTCGACCAGCAATACGGTCACGCCGCTTTCCCGGATGCGCCGGATAAGCTTGCCGAGCTCCACCGTCTCGCGCATGTTGAGGCCGGCGGCGGGCTCGTCGAGCAGCAGGAGCCTGGGCTTGCTGGCCAGGGCGCGGGCCAGTTCGACCGCGCGCTGCTCGCCGTAGGCGAGTTGGGTCGCCTCGCTGCCGGCCAGTCCATCGATGCCCAGGAAGCGCAGGGCCGCTAGCGCCTCGTCGCGCAGGAAGCGCTCCTCCCGCCGGGTACGCGGCAGCGGCAGCAGACTGGCCAGGAATCCGGCCCGCCCGCGGGTGTGCGCGCCGACCATGACGTTCTCGATCGCGGTCATCTGCGGAAACAAGCGAATCTGCTGGAAGGTGCGCCCCATGCCCGCGGCCACTTGCCTTTGCGGGCGCCCAGTGGACAGGTGCGCGCCGGCGAAGGTCACGCTGCCGCCGTCGGGCACGCTCGAGCCGAAGATCAGATTGAAGAGCGTTGTCTTGCCCGCGCCGTTGGGCCCGATGACCGCCTTGATGGCCCCACCCGCCACTTCGAAGCCGACATCGTCGACGGCACGCAGGCCGCCGAAGCTCTTGCACAGACCCTGGACCGACAGCAGGCTCACGTCGGCTGTCCTTTTTCGCGGCGGGGGATCAGGCGCACGAGCCGCTCCGCCAGGTCCGCCCGCAACAAGCCCTGCGGCGAGAAAAGCATGATGAGCAAGAGAATCCCGCCAAATACCGCGTCGTCGTACGAACCAAACGAGCCGCGCAGCGACAGGAAATTGAGAAGCACGCCCATGATCAGGGCGCCCCATAGGTTGGCCATGCCGCCGATGGCCACGATGGCCACCATGCGCACCGACTTCATGATCGACGCCTCCGACGGCCCGATGCCACCGTTGTAGTGGGTAAGGAACACGCCACCCAGGGCCGCCAGGACGGCCGACAAGACGAACATCTTGAGCTTGGTGTCCTGGGTGTCGACGCCACTGGCTGTAGCCGCCTCCTCGGCACCGTGGATGGCGCGCAGGGCGCGGCCCACGCGTGAGCGCACCAGGTTGCCGAGGAGAAGCAGCGTCACCAGCACCAGGCCCCAGGCCAGGTAGTAGTTCGAGACCCGCACCGCGGCCTTGCCGCTGACGACGAGACCGGGTGCCAAGCGAAAGGCGGGGATGTCCGAGATGCCGTCGGCGGCACCGAGCAGACTGGAGCCCAGCACCCAGCGATACACGATGGTGCCGAACCCCAGGGTGGCCATAGCGAGAAAGTGACCCTTGAGACGCAGTACGGGCTTGCCAATCACGTAGGCCACCCCTGCCGCCACCAGCAAGGCGGCACTGCAGGCTGGCCAGGCGCCCACCACTAGCGAGGGGCTGCCATAGGCGTCCTGGCCGGCGGAGAGCAGGCCGAACCCGGCCGCGGCCCGCACCCAGCCGTGGCCGGAGCATTCGGCCAGGTTGTAGGTGGTGAGGAAACCGGACACGTAGCCGCCGATGGCGAAGAACCCGGCGTGACCAATGGAGATCTGGCCCGCGTAGCCCATGAGCAGGGTGAGCCCCAGGATGGGCAGCGAGTAGTAGCCGGCCATGGTGAGCTGGGTAAGGTACTGGCTCTTGTCCGCAGCACTGGCGATGAGCTGGACGAGCACGACGGCGGCGGCGAGTAGCGCCAGCGGCAGGAAGCGCGAGCGGGTCATGCGTGCTCCTGCAACCGCGCCGTGGCCGCGTTGCCGAATACGCCAGCGGGCCGGAATACCAGAATGAGGAGCAGGATGGCGATGGCCACGACGTCCTTGTAGGCCGCGGGCAGCACCAAGATGGACAAGGACTCGAGTATGCCGAGGATCAGCCCGCCGCCCAGCGCGGCCACGCTGTTGCCCAGACCGCCGAGCACGGCCACGGTGAAGCCCTTGAGGGCCAGGTTGGTGCCGCTGTCGTACTGCACGTAGGTGATGGGCGAGACCACGCACCCGGCGAGCGCACCGATGCCGGCGGCCAGCACGAACGAGAGCGTGACCATGCCCTTGGCGTCGATGCCGCACAGGCGAGCCGCGTCCCGGTTGGCCGCGCAGGCGCGCATCTGCCGGCCCAGGCGCGTGCGTCCGAAGAAGAACATCAGGAACAGGGCAATCAGCGCCACGGCGCCCAGCACCCACAACACTTGCGGCGACACGTGCACGTCGCCCACGGAGAGCGCGCTGACCGCGTCGCCGGTGAAATAGGGCAGCGAACGCACGCCCTCGCCCCACACGACGAGCGCGATCTCGCGGATGCCGATGGACAGGCCCATGGTGATGACGATCATCCGCAACACGGTCGGGTGGTCGAGCCAGCGAATGAAGAGAATCTCGACCAGCGCCCCCACGCCCATCGTAATGAGCACGGCGAGGACGACGGCCACGGGCAGGGGCAAGAGGCCCTGCAAGGTCACCGCGATCATTCCCCCCAGCATCACGAACTCGCCCTGGGCGAAGTTGATGATGCCGGTGGCATTGTAGACAATGCCAAACCCGATGGCGACGATGGCGTAGATCGCGCCATAGGTCACCCCGGCAACCAGGTACTGGAGAAAAAGATCGATTGTCATGAACCGCGGGCGGTGAAGCGGCGGGCGGTCGCCCGCCACCCCGGCATCCGTCGCTTCCGCTACTTCTTCTTCGCCGAGGCTTCCTTCTTCGCCGGGGCTTCCTGCTTCACCGCGTCCTCCTGCAAAACGACGAACTTGCCCTGCTTCACGGTCAGCATTTCGAAGGCGTCCGCTTGCAGGCCGTTGTGATCTTGCGCGGAGAAATTGAAGATGCCGGCAGTGCCGACGAAGCCCTGCAATCCCTCCAGCGCGTCGCGGGCCTTCTCCCGATCCGCGCCTGCCTTCTCGATGATCTTGCCCAGCATGGTGAACGCATCGTAGGCGTGGCCGCCGAAGGTGCTGACGTCCTCCTTGAACTGGGCCTCGTAGTCCTTCTTGTACTTCATGAGCAGGGCCTTCTGCGGATGACCGGCGGGCAGGCTCTCGGCGACGATAAGGCGGCCGGCGGGAAAGATGACGCCCTCGGCGGCCGGGCCGGCGGCCTTGACGTACTGGATATTGCCGAAGCCGTGGCTCTGGTAGATGGGGACATTCAGGCCAATCTGGCGGGCGTTCTTCAGCACGATGGCCTGGGCCGGCTCGATCGACCAGTTGATGAATGCTTGCACGCCCGCGGCCTTGAGCTTGGTGGCCACCGCCGTCAGATCCGTCGCCTCCTTGTCGTAGACCTCGTTGGCCACGATCTCGATCCCCATCTCCTTGGCCACCTTCTCGACCTGCTCCTTGCCCGCCTTGCCGAAGCCAGTGTTGGAGGACACGAGTCCGATCTTGGCGAGGCCGGCCTTCTTGATGTGATCGAGGATCTTGCGCGCGGCGTGGGCATCGTTCTGCGGCGTCTTGAACACCCACTTGCCCACCGGTTTCACGATGGACTCGGCCGCCGCGCACGAGAGCAGCAGGGTCTTGCCCTCCTCGGCAAGGCCCTTGATCTTGAGCGACTCGCCACTGGTCGAGGGGCCGATGATGGCGAAGACCTTGTCCTCCTCGATGAGCTTCTTGGCCAGCGAGATGGCCTTTTCGGGGCTGCCGCCCGAGTCCTTGAGCAGGATTTCGATGGGATGGCCGGCGAACCCTCCCTTCTTGTTGGCTTCATCGGCGAGCATTTGCAGCGTGCGCGCCTCGGGGCCGCCCAGGTTGGCGGCCGGGCCCGTGACGCTGAGGATGGCCCCAACCTTGATGGGTTCCTTGGCAACGGCCGAGCCGGCGAAGAAGAACGCTCCCAAGAGCACGACCCACTTCGACAATCGATTCATGGCATTTCTCCCCGTGGTGGTTGGTTGGGCTAGATGGAGTAGATTTCCTCGCCCGAAAGCAAACGAACCCCCGCCGCTTGCAGCGAGGCGACCGCATGGTCCATGTCGTCAAAGCGAAAGAGGATGGTGGCGTCGACGGCTCGGCGATGCACGAAGGCGTACATGTACTCGACGTTGAGGCGGGCGCTCTTGATGGCGGCCAGGATCTGCGCCAGTCCGCCGGGCTGGTCGGGCACGGCCACGGCGACGACGTGGGTCTTGCTGACCGTGAACCCATGGGCTTTGAGGACCTGGTTCGCCTTTTCCGTGTCATTGACGATCAAACGTAGAATGCCGAAGTCGGCCGCGTCGGCCAGCGCGGTGGCGCGGATGTTCACCCCAGCCTCGGCCAGGAGCGCCGCGACCTCCGCCAGGCGGCCCGAGCGGTTCTCGAGAAACACGGTGATCTGTTCGACTTTCATCCCAGTCTCCCGCGCGGCCAGGGGCCCGGCGGGGCGGACCTGGACGAAGCGGCCGCCGGCGCGAACGCAACCAACGCTGGGCCTCCATGAGTCGTGAACCCGCTCTTGTCCATCGCGCCTGGCCTACTTTTCGCCGATAAGCCGGTTTCAGTCAACCAGCTCAGTGCCGCTTCTGGCGCCCGGAGTGGCCCGGTCCAGCCAAGCCGTGGGCTAGTCTATTCCGATGGCTTCGTAGTCCGGGAACGCCGCCCACGGCTTGCACGGGATGGTGCCGTCCACCTTGGCCTGCGCCCCCGCCGTGCTCTTGACGACGGTCCCCGTGCAATTGGGCAACTTCGCCGCGGGGGTGGCGAACCCCGTGAGGGAGCCCGCCGAGCTCTTGAGGCTGAACCCGGTCGACTGGATGTTGCTGACGCTCCACCCCTGATCGGTGTTCGACACCGTGGATCCCTTGGCGATGAGGATGACCGCGCCGGCGAAGCCCGGAGCGAGCGAGGTGCCGGCGACATCGGTGATGACCTGAATGTCGACCCCATCGGCAATGATGATGCCCACGGGGCCTTTGAGCTGGGGGGCCGTCCCGTCATTGAGGTCCAACCAAAGGTCGTACGGCGCGGGTTTCAGATCGGTAAGGAGGAACTGGGTGCCCGTGCCGCCCTGAGGTTCGACCGTGTGATCCCCACCCAGGAAGGAAACGGCGGGAGGAGCAACGTTCGTGAAGACCAGGGTGTCACCCTTCGCGACGGGTGAGCCCCCGACGCCTACCACCGCCGCCTTGGTCGTGATGAGAACCGAGCCCGAGGCGGATGAGGGCAACGACACGCTGGCCAAGTCCGCGCCGCCGGATCCGGCCGCGGTGCAGGCCGTGCTGTCCGGCTTCGCGGCCACGCAGATGCGAATCGGGCGCGATACCTGCTTGTTGCCGAGGGTGTCGCTCGCTTCCACCGCCACGCAGGCCCAGCCGTCGTGCAGGTTGTTCGAGGCGTCGAACTGCCGTCCCGCGCACTGCAGCTTATCGCCGACGATGGGCGGGATGGTCCAGATCGAGTTCAGCGACCCCGCGTACCACATCGAGTAGGTCATGACGCGGTTCTTCGCGAGGCTGTAGGTGGTGTCGCAAAGCGCGGATGGCGGGTCGTCGGTGCCCGAGCAGGCGACCCCGGGCTGGTGCGAGAAGTCGCCCGCGCCGCCTATGGGCAAGGGCACCATGTCGATGAGTTGCGCATCCTTCGAGGATTGCGGCGCCACCGAGGGCACCAGCTCGGGGTTGATGTCGTCGCAGATGCCGTCGGGCGGATCGGAGGTGTCCACCACCAAGGGCAGCGAGGTATCGTCGAGTATCAGGATCTTCACCGTGGCGGGATCCACGGCGGCGATAGGTATGAAATCCGGGATGCCGGTAAGGGGCGTGTTGCCCCTGTCCTCCACGCGAGCGCGGATGTCGAAGAGCTGGGCGACCACCGAACCGTCGTCGATGGCGTCGGGACCCACCGGATCGAACGGCCAGCTACAGATTCCGTTCGACTTGATCAAGCGGACGTGGTCGGGCGGATCGAGATCCATGATCGGCGGCGTGTTGTCGAGCGACACCAGGTACCCGACCGAGGATTGGTTCCCGAGGGTGTCCTGGGCACGGAACGAGATGCTCGGGAAGATGGCGTAGACCGGGAGCTGGGTGGTGTCGAAGAGTTTCGAGTATGCGCCGCTCGATCCCTCGTCCAGGCGGACCTCGAAGTGCACGTCGCCATGCGCGATGACCGCGACGACCGAACCTTCCATGACGCCCGCCGGATCGGTCACCTGCGCCGAGATAGTGATGAGCTTGCCGATGAGGTCTCCCGTCGCGGGCAGGGTGCCGCTGATGTCCGGCCCCTGGTTGTCGATGGTGAACTTGCGCGTGGCGAGCGACACGACGCCGTTGCCGTTGGTGGCGGTGACGGTGACGACCTGGGGGCCGTCGAGTGGCGGGTTGAAGCTGCCGAAATCGAGCGTGACGGAGTATTGCGCGCCATTGCTTGAGATCGCGGCAGGGGCGATCTGGACCTGGCCAACCGAGAACTCGACCGAGGCCACGCCCGCGTGGTCGTCGAGGACGATGGCGGTGACCACCACCGACCCCTTGACGAAAATCCCGTCGTCAGGTTGCAGGAAGTTGATGACCGGGCCGCCATCCAGGAAGAGGGACATCGAGGCGGTCGCCGTGGTCCCGCCGGCGGTGGTGGCCGTGACGACAAGCGTGTAGGAACCAGTGGCCAGCTTGCCCAGGCCAAGCGGCGTGTCGCCGTAGAGGTAGATCTTGGTGTTCGATTCCGGGACGACCTCCATTTGGGTCTGGTTCAAGGTGACAACGGCCGCGGAAGCCGTGGAGCCCTCTAGCAGCAAAGAGGCTGCAACTGCCGTGACAACGTCGGCCGTGGGGTCCCCGCCTTGCGACTGAACCTCGACGCGAACACTGGGGGCCAGACGCGCGCTCGTGGCAATCACGGGTGGCGTCGCGCCGCCGCCGTCGGGGCTCACACCGGCCACGGGCGCCAGAATGCTGACCGTCACGATCGCGGGCGGAGCCACGTCGATCCCGCTGGTCACGGCATCGCCGATCAGGGGCGCGTCCGCCGCGTCCTTGCGCCCGCTGTTGACGTCCGTTTCGGAGCCGCCGACCTCGACGGCGGGCGGTCGCAGATCGGGCGGCATGGTCGCCCCACGCTCGCTCGCGCCGCTGTCCACGGGCGCCACGCCGGGAGGAAGCGTCGGATTCGAACCGCCACAAGCAGCCACCCCCAGGATCGCGAATGCTGCACACGACACGAATGCTCGCTTCATGATGCTCTCTCCTTGTCGCAACGGAGATCCCTACCGCTTGGATTTCGGCGCTTTCTTCCCGGGACGGGACGAAGATGACTCGGGGTTGTCCGCCGCTGGCGCCTCGGCGCTGTCCGCAAGCCCTGACGCCTTGGCCATGTCCTCCAGCGCGGTCGGCTCGGGCGTGGCCTTGCCCGGCGGGAAATCCAAAACCACGAACTGCGTGCCGTCGGGCCCCGGCTCGCTATGCGGAACGGCGCTGGCGAGCACGCGGAGGGCGATGCGCACCTCGACGTCGTGGCCTTTCTGTCGAGCCGACACGCCCGACACCGGGGTCGCGAAGTAACGCGTGTCGATTCGGCGGCGGTTGTTGGCCATATGAATGCGACAGCCCTCGAGCCGCACCGAGAGGATGGACTTGCCTGATTTCCCAGCCCGGCCCTCGTCGAGTGCAAACTGGACGGTCTGGGTGGTCTGCAGGAACACGCGCGACCCGGTCGGCGTCATCTGGAATCCCGTCCAGACCAGGTGCGGGCCGGCCTTGGGCGCGGCGGGAAGCGGATTCTTCCCCGTGAGCCCAGGAACCACGCCGTCGTACTTCTGCTGCCCGGCCGGCGCGGGCGTGGCCTCCATGCTCCGTTCCAGCGGCGACGGCGCCATGATGGTCTGGCCGGCGGCCGGTCTGACGAGGGCGCTGGCGGCGCCGAGGAGAACGAAGAAAGCAGTGCCCAGGAAACGAGTCGTCATACGCACTTTGCCTTTACCCCGACCATTATCATAAGCCCCGTTTCCGGGTTGGCGCAAATGAAGCAGTGAATCATGAGAGAGGCTACGGCAGTGGATCCGACGCATCGGCTGCTCCCTGGGAACCGCCCAGGACGCGCCCGCGCAAGGCGCCAACAAGGAAGATCGAGCCGGCCACCACGACCAGACCTCCGGGCGCGCCGGCCGCGGTTCGGCGCCCCTCGGCGAGCGCGGCGACCGGATCCTCCACGCAAGCGACCTGGCGATCCGTCCCCCGGGTCCGCCCGACCAGCGCCGCCAACGCGTGGGGGTCGGCCGCGCGCTCGCTCGACGACCGGGTGATGATCACGCGGTCGAAGCACGGCGCCAGCACCGCGAGCATGCTGGCCGCATCCTTGTCGCGCACGATGGACGTGACCAGCACCCGGCAGGGTGCCTCGGGCAGGGCCAGGGCGAGCGCCCGCGCGCCCTCGACGTTGTGGGCGCAGTCGAGCAGCACGTCGAGGGCGATGCGCTCGAGCCGTCCGGGCCAGCGCACCTCGGCCAGGCCCGCCCGCACATCGGCCTCGGCGAGTGGCCGCCCCAGGACTCTTGCCACCTCACGCGCAAGAGCCACGGCCAGCGCCGCGTTGGCGAGCTGGTGCGGGCCCGGCAGGGCCGGCGGCGCGGGCGCCGGCGGATAGTCGATGCCGGCGCGGCGGATGGGCGCGCCCACATCGGCCGCGACTTGGTTCACCCGTTCCTCGGCCTCGGATGGCAGCGGGCCCAGGAAAAGGGGGATCCCCGGCTTCGCGATGCCCGCCTTCTCGACGGCGATTTGCGCCAGAGTGTGGCCCAAGATGGCTTCGTGGTCGAAGGCGATGCTCGTGATGGCGCAGGCGAGCGGGTGGCAGACGTTCGTCGCGTCCAGCCTTCCGCCGAGCCCGGTTTCCAGAATCGCCACCTCGACCCCCGCCTCCGCGAAGGCAAGAAAACCCAGCACGGTCGCGACCTCGAAGAAGGTCAGGGGTACGCTGGTTTTGGCCACCGCCTCGTCGAGCCGCGCCAGGCGATCACCGTCGATCTCCACGCCACCGATGCGGATGCGCTCGGTGAAGCGGACCAGATGGGGCGAGGTGAAAAGTCCGGTGCGCAGGCCCGCCCGCCGCAGGATCGAATCCGCGATGGCCGCGGTCGAGCCCTTGCCATTCGTGCCGGCGATGTGCACGGCCGGCACCCTCTGCTCGGGAGCGCCGAGCCGCGCGAGAGCGAGGCACACGCGATCGAGCCCGAGCAGGACACCTTGCGCGCGCACCTCGCGCAAGCGCGCTAGGAAACGACGGTAGGGCTCACCGGACCCGGAGCCGGTGTTCGCATCCGGCATGGCGGGGTCAGTTCTCGCCCGCGCGTGGCCCCACGCCGAACCAGCGCAGGGCGAACCCGATGGTCGACTTCAGCTCCTTGCGCGGCACGATGATGTCGACGAAGCCGTGGGTCTGGAGAAACTCGGAGCGCTGGAATCCCGGCGGCAGGCTCTGGCGGATGGTGTTCTGGATGACCCGCGGCCCAGCGAAGCCAATGAGCGCCTTGGGCTCCGCGATGTGCAGGTCGCCGAGCATGGAGAAGCTGGCCGCCACGCCCCCCGTGGTTGGGTGGAGCAGGATCGACAGGTAGGGAATGCCCGCCTCGCGCAGGCGCGCGATGGCCGCGCTGGTTTTCGCCATCTGCATGAGCGAGAGGATGCCCTCCTGCATGCGCGCCCCGCCCGAAGCCGCGAAGATGAGTGCGGGCACGCGGCGATCGAGGGCGCGCTCAAAGACACGGGTCACCTTCTCGCCCACCACCGAGCCCATCGAGCCGCCCATGAATTCGAAGACGAAGAATCCGGTCTCGACCTCGATGCCGTCGATGCGGCCGGCCAGCGCGATCAAGGCCTCGACCTCGCCACTCGACTTGCGCGACGACTTGAGCCGGTCGCTGTATCGCTTGGAATCGCGGAAGCCGAGCGGGTCGATGCTCTCGACGCTGTGATCGAATTCCACGCTGCTGCCCTCGTCCATCATGGCGGCGATGCGATCGCGCGTGGCCATGGCGAAGTGGTGATCGCACGACGGGCAGACGTCGAGGTTCTTGTGCAGATCCGCGGTTAGCAGGGCCTGCTGGCAGCCAGGGCACTTGGTGAACACGCCGGCGGGGATGCTGCGTTTTTCCGTCTGCGGTTCTTCGTCGTTCCTCTTCTTGCGCTTGTACCAGGCCATGGATTTCTCAATTTCGACTGCGACAACCGCCCTGTCAACCCACAAGGTGGCGCGCCTGGCCGGGCGAATGCTGCGACTTGTCTGTTGACTCGTTCCACCCTGCTCCGGGAGACTCGGGGCCTTCGGTGGACACCAACTACTTCGACGTCGTGGTCTACGGCTCCGAGCTGGCCGGGCTCATCGCGGCCAGTCTCCTCGGCCGGCGTGGCCTGCGCGTGCTTCTGTGCGGACACGACAGCGTGGCCGCGACCTTCCCGGCGGGGCCCTACACCCTGGCGCGAGAACCCGGCACCCTGCCACCGCCGGACTCGGAGCCGGTGGCGCGCGTGCTGCGCGAGCTAGGCCACGCGCAGATCATTCGCCGCCGCGCGCAGCAGGCGCAGCCCTCGCTGCAATTCGTGTTTCCCCAGCACCGGGTCGAGTTCTCCCCCACCCTGGAGGCCGTGGTGGCCGAGCTGACGCGTGAGTTTCCCGACGATCATGCCACCATCGAGCCCCTCCTTGGTCGATTGCGGGCTACCAGCGCGATCCTCGATCCCCTGCTCGGCTCGGACATGACGCTGCCGCCGCAGGGTTTCTGGGAGCGCCGGGACGTCAGCCGCGTGCAGGCCCAGCTTCCCCCTGCCGACACCGACCTCATGGCGCCGCTTTCGCCGTACCACCCGATACGCGCCGGCATCGCGGCGCTGGGCGCGCTGGCCAGCGGTTTCTCCCCGGCCGACCTGGGCAGCCTGGTGCAAGCGCGCGCCTACGATGTCGCGCGCCGCGGATTCCACCGTCTGGCTTCCGAGGCCGACTTGCGCGCGCTCTTTCTCGACAAGCTCGGCACCTTCTCGGGCGAAATCCGCGAGCAGGTCGTGCCCACCGAGCTGGTCTGGCGGCGTGGCAACCTCAGCGGCCTGCGCGTCAGGCCGCGCAACGAAACCATCGGGTTCGGCCGCTTGATCTGGGCCAGCTCGGCGGCGTCGTTGCTCGCCCTGGCTAGCGGCGACGCGCCCCGGCGGCTACGCGAAATAGCCTCGTCGATCCGGCCGGCTTGTTTCCGCTACACCCTGTGTCTGCTCTTGCGCCCCGAGGGCCTGCCCGAGGGCATGGGCCCGCGGGTTGTGGCGGTGAAGGATCCGGCGAAGCCCAACCTGGAGGAGAACGCCTTCAGCATCACCGTCGGCCTGCCGCCGCCCCGGCAACCGAGCCAGATTCCGGTGTGGGTCGAATGCCTGGTGTCCGCGTCGGCCAGCGAAAGCCTGGGCTACCTCGCGGTCGTGCGAGCCCGGCTCCGCGAGGAGCTCGCGCGTATCATGCCCTTCCACGATCGGCACCTGCACGTCATCGCCTCGCCCCACGACGGCCTGCCGCCCGAGCTAGGGCCGGCGGCGCGCGGCGAGGCCACCCAGCGCGGCCGCCTGCCCGGCATTCCCCCAACCGCGATGACGCCCGCCCTGAGCTGCGACGCGGAGCGCATGCTGGGTCTGGGCGGCGCCTCGCACAGCACCGGGCTCAAGAACGTGTACCTGGCGAGTGGCGAGAACCTGCCGGGGCTCGGCCGCGAGGGTCACTTCGTCTCGGCCTGGGGCGTGGCGCGCCAGATCGCCGAACCGGCCCACCCCAAGTCCAGCCGCAAGCGCGAGATCCTGATCGAGGAGATCTAAGATGGGAACCCTCAAAGGGTTCCCATGCCCTCCCGCGATGGTGCGCGGCCGGCGAAGCCGGCCGGCTCCCCACGCGGCTGGAGCTAGCTGTGGCCGCAGTATTCGCCGAGCAAGGCGACCTGCTCCGCCGACGGGGCGACGAAGCGAATGCCGGTACGCCGGAAGGAGCCGGTGCGCCGATCCGACACGACCAGGCCATCGACGTCGATGGTGGTCCGCGTGCCGGGCAGGTCGAAAGTCAGCGTGATGGGGGTCTGCGGTACGACGGGCACGTCGCGCGGCCGGCGCAGGGTGATGCCGCCCGGCCCGATGTCCTCGGCTTGCCCCAAGTAGAGCCGTCCCGCGACCGTGTTGCGAACCGCGCACACGACGGGGACTCGCCAGCTCTCCCGGCGATCTCGTTCCGAACAGCGGCGCTCGACCTGCATGCGCTCATGGTAGGCAAAGGCGCACCGGACCGCAAATTTCCGCGTATTTCAGTCAGTGAGGGGTTGCGCGTCCTCGGTGATGAGGTCGGGAATCTCGTCCACGATGGGATACGCAAGGCGGCATGCGGGACACAATAGCGCGCTGCCGTCGGGCTTGCTTTCGAGCCGGCCCCGGCATTTCGGGCAAGCGATGATCTGCAAGAGCTTTGGATCCAAGGGCATAGTCATTTATACACCGGTCCCCGGCCGCGCGCGCGTGGCTCGGCCTGCGCTGCCTATTCGGTGCGCTTGAACTGGAACGGCAAGGGCGCGCCGGCCGCCTCGGTCCAGTCCTCCACGACCGAGGTCACGACCGCGCCCCAAGGACCGCGATGCAGGTAGGCCAGGAGAATCTGGAGCCTGGCCTCGTTGCCCTCCGCCAGCACCTCGACGGTTCCGTCGTGGCGGTTGCGCACCCACCCCGCCAGCCCCAGACGCCTCGCCTCATCGAGGGTGGTCGCGCGATAGCCCACGCCTTGCACGCGCCCGTGCACCACGGCGTGCAGGCGGCGTTCGCGCGAGGATTCGCCGGCGTTCACAGCCTACTAGGCGCGTGGGAAGCCCACGCTCGCGCGTGGCAGAACATCACGGGGAATTGGAACCCGGGTGGGGTTCCCATCATCGCGTAGGCGGAGGCGGGCTTCGCCCACGGCCTGGTGGCCTGGAGCCAGAGCGCGGGAGGGTTTGGGAACCCTTTTAGGGTTCCCATCTCAAAGAGCCCCTTCAGTGATGGCGAAGCTGACCAGGCTGTTGGGCACGACCGGCAGCTCGTCGAAGCGGGCCACCACCCGGTCCTTGGAGTCGAGGATCTGCGCCTTGGAAAGCACGGCGTATTCGACGGGACCCTCGGTGGGGGCGCAGGCGGCGAGGTAGCCGACGATCTTGGCCCCCGAATCGAACTCGAAGGTCACGCGATGGCTGACCATGTCGCGAATGCTTGCGTAGTCTGGCATCGCCTGAAATCTTCCAGGTGCGAACCCGGGAGTCAATAGCGTCTGGGACGCGATGGATCGCGCCCCTTGCTGCCGTCGGGTTAGAATGCACCCGATGCGGTTCCGCTGGGCTTTTCTTCCGCTCCTGCTCGGCCTCGCGCTGGGCTGCGCGAACCCGCGCCCTACCCTCCTGGCCGTGCAGCCGCCCCAGGCCTACAGCGACGGCGACACGCGCCTGACTCTCCTCGGTCGCGACTTCGTGCCCGCCACCATTCTCGATCCGCTGTCGGGCCGCCGCATCGCCACGAGCGATGGGTTCGCCGCGCGCATCGGCGCCGCTGGCCAGTGGACGGAGTTGAGTGACCTGGACTGGCTGTCGACGGGAGCCCTGGCGGTTTCGTTGCCGAGTGCCATGGCCCAGCGCTTGCCGGCCGCACCCCTCGATGTCGAGATCACCGATCCCCGTGGCCAGTTGGCCACCCTGACCGCCGGGTTTCTCGAGCTCGGTCCCGACTTGACGCGGCCGAACCTCGCGTTCACCAGCCCCTCTCCCGACGCGCCTTTCGCCCCAGGCATGCTCCTGCGCGGGAGTTTCCACGCCGCCAAGACCCCGCCCGGAGCCATCGCGACTGCGGGCTGGACCGCCTACGAAAACGGCAACCCGCGCCCCAGAGTGCCTTGCTTCGTCGCGCCGAGCGCCGCCGAGGTCGACTGCGCCTTCCAGTTCACCATCAGCCAGACACTCGGCGAGGGCGATGGCGTGCGGGTCGTGGCCGACGCCACGGACGCCTCCGCGAGCGCGAATCAGGCCGCGGCGAGCCTCGTCATCAGCCTGCGTGCGAAACCTAGCATTCTCTCGCTCTCGCCCGCCAGCGGCGGCACGGCGGGTGGCACCGACCTCCTCATCCTGGGCAACGGTTTCCTGGCCGGCAGCCAGGCCACGATCGACGGCGAGCTGCTGTTTCCCGGCGGGGGCATCGTCGCCGACGAACACACCATCAGCGGCTACACCCCGGCGCACGACGCGGGAAGAAGCATGATCGCCGTGCACACGCCCCTGGGCGACGCCATTGGGAGCAGGGAGTTCATCTACCTGCCCCCACCCCTCATCGCCGCCATCACACCCGAGACCGGTACCGCCGCGGGCGGCACCGCGGTCGCCATCACCGGCGCCAACTTCGGCGCCAGCACGCGCATCTACTTCGGCCCGACCCTCGACAGCGCCGTGCCCCTCGCGGAGCAGTTTGTCCAAGGCGACACGTCCATCGTCGGGCGCACGCCCTCGGGCAGCGGGCCAACCACGGTGTGGGCGTTCGACGCCACGCTAGGTTTCACCAAGCTCGTGGGTGGTTTCACCTGGAGGACGCCGTGAAGCTCCTGCCCAAGTTCGCCTTGCTCTCCATCGGCGTCGCCGCGGTCCCACTCGCCATCGCCGGCTATTCCTCGATCCGGGTCAGCCAGGCCGCCTTGCGCGAAGCCATCGAGGGCCACGAGGTACTGCTAGCCAGGCAGATCTCGGAGTACGTGTCGAGCCAGCTCGGCAACCTGCGCGCCACGATGGCGGTCGAAACGCGCATCCTCGATCTGACCCACGTGGGCGGCAGCCTGCCGGCGGACGAGGCTCTGCGCAAATTCCTGCAACTGGTCTTCCACCAGAGCGACGACTTCAGCATCGTCGCCCTGCTCGACCGGGACGGCAAAGAGGTGGTGCCCTCCGCCTTCCAGTCCGTGGCTCCGCGCAACGATTCCTATGGCGCGCACGATCTCATCTCCCCCGAGGACGCGGCGAAGCTGCCGGGGCTGGTTCCGATCGAGCAGACCCTGCGCGAGGGCTCGGCGGTGGGACCCATCCTGGTCGCGGGCGGCGAGCGCACGCCGCACGTCATCCTTGCGATCCGCTACGACGGTCCAGGCGAGGACGGTACCCGCATCATCGCCGCGGCCGTGTCTCTGCGCCGTACGGCTGACCACCTGGCCTCGCTGTCGACCAACGACCGCGACGTGATCCTCCTCGACCGTGAAGCGCGCGTGATCGTGTCCGGCCGCTCGGTCGGTCCCCCATCCTTGCTGCCCAAGCGCTTCGCCGGCGTGGCCGAGCCTCGCCTGCCCGACAACTGGTTCGTCGCCGAGTACGAAAGCGGCGGCCATCCCGTCATCGGCGCCTACGTGCCGGCCCCCGTTTTCATGCTCGGCGTGGTCGTCGAGCGCTGGGTCGAATCGGCGTTGCGCCCGGCGCGGCGGCTGGGCTGGACCACCGCCTACTGGGTCGGCGTCGCCGCGTTCGTCGCCGCCCTGGTCGGGGCCGCCCTGGCGCGCTCGCTTTCCGGTCGCGTCGGCTCGCTCCTGCGCGGGTCGCACGACATCGCCGCCGGCAAGCTGGACACGCGCCTCGAGGTGTCCTCCGACGACGAGCTCGGCGAGCTGGCCAAGTCGTTCAACGCCATGGCGAGCTCGCTTTCCGCCGCTCGCGGCGAAATCACGCAACACACCACGCAGATCATGGAGTGGAACGAGAACCTCGAGCAGCGGGTCGAGGAGAAGACCCGCGAGTTGCGCGAGGCCCAGGACCTCCTGCTGCGTTCGCGCGCGCTGGCGGCCATCGGCTCGCTCGGCGCCGGCGTCGCCCACGAAATCAACAACCCGCTCACCGGCGTGCTCGGACTCGCCCAGCTTGCGCTCGCCGATCTGTCCAAGGACCACCCCGCGCACGCCATGGTCGAGGACATCGAGAAGGAGGCCTTGCGCATCCAGGGTATCGTGTCCAATCTGCTGCGCTTGTCGCAGCGCCAGGGTGGCGAGGGCCTGCGTATCCTGAACATCGCGACCATCCTCGACGATGCGCTCGAGCTGTGCGGAACCCAGAATCTCGCGGGCGCCAAGATCGAGGTCTGCAAGCGCGTGGCCGAGTCGAGCCCGCCCGTGCGCGGGAACGCCCTGCAACTGCAGGCCGCCTTCATCCAGCTCATCCAGAACGCGGTCGCGGCGATGGAGGACGGCGGCGTGCTGACGCTCGAGACCACGCTGCCCGGCGAGAACCTGCTGCGCGTGCGGGTCTCCGACACCGGCCGCGGCATCAAGCCCGAGCACCTGTCGCGTATCTTCGATCCCTTCTTCACCACCAAGGCACAGCGGACCGACACCGGCATCGGCCTCTCGGTGGTGCACAAGATCATCGAGGACCACAACGGCGCCGTCCGGGTCGAGAGCACCGTGGGCCGCGGCACCACGTTCTGGATCACGCTGCCCATCGACGTGGAGGCGAGCCCCCTGGCATGAGCGACGAGCGCCGCCAGCACACCCACCGCTTCCAGATCATGGTTCTGGTGCTGGTCGCCGCCGTGCTCGCGCTCGCAACCGTCATGTCTCGCCGATTCTTCGAGCAGCGCCGGCCCGAGATGCCGGCCGGCTTGTCGCCCGTCGCGCCGGTGACGCCCGAGAGCGACGCCAAGCTCTTTCGCGTGACCGCCCTGCAGGGCGAGGTCGAGGCCCTGCAGAATGGCCAGTGGTACGTCGTGCGCGCCGGCCACCTGCTGTCTACCAAGGACGTCATTCGCACCAAGTCCGGCGCGCGCGCCATGCTCCGACGAGGCAGTGTCGAGCTCGAGCTGCGCGACAACATGGATCTTCGCCTCGACGATCTGGAAAAGGAGACCGCCCGCGTGGGTCTGCTCCGCGGCGGCCGGGTGTCGGCCAGCGTCACGGACGGCGGCGAGCACGTCGAGATTACCGCCCGCCACACCAAGACCGCGAACGTCGGCGCGGCCCGCTTCGTGGTCTCGATGTCGGCGTCGGGCAAGGTCAACGTGGCCGCCTCGGAAGGCGCGGCGAAGTTCTCGGCCAAGGGCAAGGAGGTCCTCGTCCCCGGGGGTAGCGTGAGCACGGCCATGCCCGACCAGGCCCCCGGCGACCCCGAGCCCATGCCGCAGGAGATCCTGCTCTCGGTGGTGTGGCCCGAGGACGATCGGCTGGGCGGCCAAGGCCGGATCAGAGGCAAGGCGCAAGCCTCGTCGCGGATAAGCGTGAACGGCGTCGAGACCGAGGTGGAGGCGGACGGCGCCTTCCACGCGACCGTGCCGCTCAAGATCGGGAAGAACCGCGTGCAGGTCGACGCCGAGGACGTCACCGGGCGCAGCAAATCCGTCGACAAGGTCGTCACACGCGCCGCGCCCCCCCCATCGCTGGTGCCGTCCGACAAGGAACTGTGGAATCCATGATGCAACCACAGAGGGCACGGAGGATGGGGAGAGCACGGAGAACGAACGCCGCCGGCATTTCCCGATCCGGAATCCGAACCCTATCTGCCTCAGTGCTCTCTGTGGTTTCCTCCTTCTTGCTGGCCGATACCGTGGTGCAGGCACAATCTGCGGCGGCCGAAACGCCACCCGTCCCCCACCCGTCGGTGACGTTGAGCCTGGGGGATCCCTCACCCGTCATCGGTGTCACGGGCGAAACCGAGCTGCGCATCGAGGTCACCGATCCCCCCGCATCGCCCATGCCCTTGCCGCGCGTCCTGTGCAGCACCGGCCAGGTCGAGGATCTCGGCCGCGAAGGCCCCGCGACCTTCACCGCGCGCTACATCCTGCCCGCCGGCCGTTTCCCCCAACCCGCCATTCTCGTCGCGGAATTTGCTGGTGACCGGGGCCCGCTGCGCGGATGGACCCCGGTCCGGCTGCGCGCCGCCGCCACGCCATCGCTCCGCACGGATCCGGGCGCACAAGTCACCCTACACGTGGATGATCGCGATTTCGGCCCGCAGACCGCGCCCGCCGACGGTATGGTGTCCATCCCGGTGGTGGTCCCGCCCGGCGTGGAATTCGCCACCGCCCGTTCCATCAACCAGCACGGCAAGACGACGGAACAGGTACTGGACCTGCGCGTGCCCTATTCACAGCGGCTGCTCTTCGTGCCCCCGGAGTCCCTGCCCGCCGGCACCGTCGCCGAGGTCGCGGTCTACGCCGTCGAGTCATCCGGCCGTCCCGCGAACGCGGCCGCGCTGGTCATGCGCGCCCAGGGCGCGAGGGTGCAACCGCTCGGCAGCCGCGTCGCGGGCGAGGCCCGCTTCCTCGTCACCGCGCCGACCATCCTCAAGGAAAAGCACCTGCGCCTCGAAGCCCAGATCAGGGGCCAGAGCACCACGCGCATTGCAACCCGTGTCCCGTTGGTCCCCGCCAAGGCGGCCGGACTTTCGCTCGAACCGGAGGCCTCGCACCTGGCGCGCAACGGGCGGACCGCCCTGCGCGTCTTCCTCAATGCCGAGGACGTCTATGGCAATCCCGTCGATGCGGGCCGTGCCGATGTCCTGGTCGACGGCCAGGCGGCGACAGTGAAATCCAGCGACCAGGGCGAGCCCATGGTCATCGTGTCGGCCCCGGTGGGCGGTGGCCGCCGCGAGGTCGTCGTGGAAGGCGTGCTGGACGACGGCCACGCCATCCGGCGAATTCCCATCGGCGTCCGCCGTGCCAAATCGATCGCTCGTCCCGATGCCGGGCTTTCTCCGCGCTACACCTTGACCCCACGCCTGGGCATCCTGTGGAATCTCGGCACCGAAGCCGGCGCCACGCTCTTCGTCGAGGCCGCCGCCTATCGCAGCACCCGCCATCCCGATTTCGGCATAGGTCTGTCGCTGGGAATGGTCCAGTCGTGGTTCGACGCCGCGAGCGCCGGCGGCATCACCCGCGCCTCGCTCACGACCTTGCCGGTGCTGTTCGAGGTCCACCAGAGGTTCTTCGCCCGCCGGGCCCGTGCCTTCTTCGGATTCGGCGCGGGCGCGGGGTTCGCGCTCGCTTTCGGCCGCCTGCGTACCTATGAAACCACCGTGACGGGGCACGGCTTCGGTGCCGCCGTGGAAGGGATCGTCGAATCCGGATTCCTGCTTGGCAACACGCACCTGGTGCTGTCGCTGCGCTACCTCGCCGTCTATCTCGACCAGCTTACGAGCGGCGACCGCATCACCGGCAATGCGGCCGGCGCCGTGGCCGACATCGGCTATCGCCTTACCTGGTAGGTCAGTGGACGACGAACACCGGAACGTAGAGGGTCAACATGACCCCCAGGATGGCCAACCCGAGCAGGACCACGACCAGCGTGTGGGTGACGGCACGCAACGTCTTCACGTCGGTCGCGGCCTCTGGCTCGCGGTCGCCGGCCAGGGTCAGCATGAGGGCTCCGAGCTCTCCTCGCCGCTCGGACGCCTGCACCGCGGTCACGTCGCCAAGGCGCAAAAGGCCGGCCTCGACCAAGGCATCGATGTAGGGCCTGCCCTCTTCGATCTTCTGCATGGTCGCGGCGATGTGCTGGCGCACCGACAGATTGGGCGCGGTGATGGCGGCGACGTGCATGGCCTCGGCCAACGTGTTGCCCGCCTGCATGCGGGTACCGACGGTCCGGGCGAAGATGGCAACGGACGTCGAACGAACGGCTGGGCCGACCAGAGGCAGTTGCAAGGCCAGCGCGTCCAACCAGGCGCGCGTCCTCGGATGGCGAGGCAAGAGGCGTAGGGCCACGAAGCACAGCAACCCAAGAACGCCAACGAACGGCCAGGCGACACGCACGGCCTCGGAAACGGCAAACGCGATACTATCCACAGCGGACATCGCCGCGTGCTGGCCGGCGCTCGCCGCCGGCAATGCCTCTTTCACGAGAAACGACAAGACGACGGCGGCGATAAAGGTGGCCAAGAGAACGTAGGAGAGCGCGTCGAGCGGTCGCGCCACCGCACCACGCAGGGCGCGCTCGAGGCGAAACCGGTGCTCGAGGTAGTCGGAGACGCTGGCCAGCGCGACGCGTAGTTTCCGTGTCTGTTCCCCGCGCTCGACCAGGCCGGCCACGCAGTCGTCGAACAGGCTCGCGTGGCCGCGCATGGCCTGGGCGAGCGGAATCCCCCTGGCCGTCGCTGCGTGCATGTCCTGGCAGGCGCAGCGGAGCCGTCGATTTCGGGTCTCGTGGGCGAGCGCGGCCAGGCACTTGTCGGTCGAGAGACCGGCCTTGAGCTTGACGGCGAACTGGCGGACGAACCGCAGAACCGCCTCCGCCTCGGCACTGGAGGCGCTTCTGTGCGCTGTCCTTCCGTTTTCCTCACCGGTCGAAGTGGCCAAGAGAAGCCTCGCTGTCCTCCAGGCCCGCATGATGCCCCGGTTCCAGAATTCTCGCCACTTCGCGCGGCAGGACCCGGCCGCCCTCGCAGCCCTAGCGGTGAGCGCGGGACGGGGAGCGATCCCGCCGGCCGATCCAGTTGGGTGGGCCACGTCCCCCTCGGATGGGATACGCTCATCGACGCATGATAGGCACTCGCGCTCCCGTCCCTGCGTCGCCAGGTCAGTCGAGCCGCCACGCGACAACGGCGTTCCTCGCGCTGGCGGTGGCACTCTCGTTGCTGACGGTTTTCGCCATCACCTCCGTGGACTACCTGGCGACCAGCGATGGCCCCGAGCGGGTCTTCGCCGGTACCATGCTCAACCATCTGCATGACACCGGCCGCGGCTACGACCGCTTCCTGACCGCGAATCCAACCCTGACGGATCTGGGTTTTGAATTCGCGTTCGCCAGGTTCGAGCCGTGGTGGGGTTGGCGAACCGCCTACCAAGTGGTGCTGTGTCTTCTCGCCTTGCTGTGGGCTTGGGGGGTCGTGGCGCTGGCCGCGTGTTTTGGCCCGCAACGGCGCTGGTGGGGATTGCTGGGCTTCGGCAGCGCCCTGCAGTGGTCCTTCTACATGGGCCAGTACTCGTCGGAGATGGGGACAGCGCTGGGGTTCCTAGTCTTGGCGTGGGCATTCCGGCGCCCGGCGCGGTCGAGAATCGATCGCGTCGGTTTGGCGGCCTTGCTCCTCTTGCAGGCCATGGTCCACGCCTTCACCGCGATCCTCACGGGTTGTGTCTTGCTCATCCATGGCGTGCTCGCCGCTCCACCGAAGCAGCGGGTGCGCGTCCTGGGCGGGCTGGTCGCCAGTGGGCTGCCGGCGGCGAGCATCGCGCTCCTGACGCTCTTGCAACATCTGGCCAACGCGGGCGCGGCCCGCGTCAACTATCCACCAATACCACTCTGGCAGAGACTCGTTCTGCTCGGACGCGGATTCGTTTCTGGTCCCTGGTGGCGAGCCTGGCCACTCGTGGCCCTCGCGGCCTGGGGCATGTCGAGGTGCCTGCGGGGGCGGGGGCACGGCCTAGACGCGCGTGAACGCTCGCTCGCGATCGCGGGGCTCGGGCTGACCGCCTGCGCGGTGTTGCTGCCCTTGCACACCCATAACTGGGAATTCTTCTGCGTCCGTTTCACCCCGTTCGGCGTGGTGTTCCTGTCGATGCTGGTCGCGCCGGTTGTGGCGTCTCGTCCGGCGCGGCTGCTGGTGGTGGCGGCGATCGCCGTCTATTCGACCAGCGCGCTCCTCTGGTCGTGGCACCATCATCGAAGGATTCGCGCCGCCAGCGCCGATCTCGTCGCGGCTTTCTCCGCGCCGCTCGAGCGGCACGGACTGCGCTTGCCCCTGCCTCTCGAACCCCCGCCGGGCGAAGATCCCGACGAGTGGCGGCGTGACATTCCCTACGTCACGACCGATGGCCACATGGGCGCGCTCTTCGCCATCGAGCAGGGCGGGGTGCCCGCGGTGTCGTTCGCGGGCCTCACGGGGCAATTGCAGCGGTGGCGCGAACCTCCGGAAACGTGGATGCCGCCCCGACCCGCGCGCGGCTTCGAATGGCAACTGTGGGAACCCGCCGTCGAGGCCGATCCCCAACTGCGTGCGGCGGGACTCAATCACTACCTCTCCTATGCCGCCCCGTACGAGGACGTCATCCTGCACCTGCGCGCGCGCGATGCCGATGTGCTCCGGCAACGCGGCTTCGTCATCGATTTTCTGCAAGGGGACTTCATGGTCGCCCGCTTCCGTGGCTGCGCGTTCTCCGTAACCGTGCCTGCCCTTGCCACGGGTCCGGTAAGCGCCCTCGTGAGCGCCGGCTGGGCGCCGAGTCGACGAGCGACATTCGCCGACGTGATTCCCGCCGGTGAGCCAGCGCGGACCGTGCGGATCGCGGGCAGTCCTTGCGGCAATACCTGGGTGCGCATTCTCTACGACATGGACGGCAATGGCGCGCCTTCGCACGGCGACCGTACCTGCCTGGGCGCGGTGGCGGACGGGTACTTGTTCCACCGGGTCGAGCCACGGGAAGGTGGCGACAGCCTGGTCTGTGAACCCGGCCCGCCGCTGCTCGCGCCCGAAGCGACCACACCACCCTAACGCCGGACCGCCAACTAGAGCACCGAATGGTTTGAAAACTCGGTAGTTTCCGGATCTTTCACCACAGAGGACCCAGAGGACACAGAGACGGACCGGAGGGGGAAAGAGCTCGGATCCGGTTCCGGAAACCCTTTCCCTCCGGCCTCTGTGTCCCCTGTGTCCTCTGTGGTTATTCCTTTCCGGACCTCGACTCTCTCCTGCGCGCCGGGTACACGGGAAGATCAAATTGTTCGGCGCTCTAGACGTGCGTCGCCCGTTGGCGGACCGCTTCGTAGAGCAGGATGGCGCCGGCGACCGAGGCGTTGAGCGAAGCCACGTGGCCGCGCTGAGGGATCCGCGCGAGCGCCGAGCAGCGGCGCGCGACCGCCGTACGCAGGCCGCGGCCCTCGCCACCGATGACCACGGCGAGGGGACCGCGCAGATCGGCCTGGGCGAGCGGAGTCGCGCCCTCGTCGGCGGCGCCGCCCCACACCGCGAGGCCTTGCTCGCGAAGCCAGTCGATGGTACCGAGCAGATTGTGCACGCGGGCGATGCGCATGCGCTCGCTGGCGCCGGCCGAGGCCTTGACCACGGCCCCGGTCACCGGCGCCGCGCGCTTGTCGGGCACGATCACGCCGTGGGCGCCCAGCACCTCGGCGCTACGGACCAGGGCGCCGAAATTCTGCGGATCGGTGATGCTGTCGAGAATGAGCAGCAGGGCCGCTTCACCGGCGGCACTGGCCGCGGCCAGCATCTCGTCGGCGCGCACGTACTGGAACTCGCCCGCCACGGCGGCCATCCCCTGATGGTTGGGCGAGGCTGCGAGATCCGCGACCAGCGCCCGCGGCCGGAACTCGACCGTGATGCCGCGATCCTTGGCCGCGGCGACCGCGCTTTCGATCTCCTTGGATCGGTAGCCGTCGGCGACGTACACGATGACCACCTCGCGGGGCCGAGCCCGGCACAGCTCCTCGACGGGACGAACGCCGAACACCACGCGCGACATGGCTCGTTCCCGCCCGCCTAGGTTGCGGCCAAGGCGGCCTCGACCTCGCCGACAATGGCGGTGAAGGCTGCGGCCGGTTCTTGCGCGTCGCGGATGGGGCGGCCCACGACTAGGTAGTCGGCGCCCGCCGCGATGGCGCTCGCCGGGGTGGCCACGCGCTTCTGGTCGCCGAGCGCGACGCCGGCCGGACGCACGCCGGGCACCACCAGCGCCAGGGTCGCGCTGGCCGCGCGCACGTCGGCCACTTCCTGTGGCGAGCACACGATGCCGGCCACGCCGGCCTTCTCGGCGAGCTTCGCCCGGCGCACGACCGCCTCGCGCATGGTGCCGGCGATGCCGTCCGCGCGCAGATCCTCCTCGGACAAGCTGGTCAGCACGGTCACGCCAAGAATGCCCGGCTTCTCCCTGGCCACCTCGACTGCCTTGCGCATCATCTCGATGCCGCCAGCGGTGTGCACCGTCAGCAACTCCGCCCCCAAGCTGGACGCCGACGCCACGGCGCGCGCCACGGTCTCGGGGATGTCGTGCAGCTTGAGATCGAGAAACACCTTGGCCCCGCGTTTCTGCACGGCTTCGACCGCGCGCGCGCCCGCGGCCACGAAGAGCTCGAGGCCGACCTTGCAGAAGCGCGGTTGCCCTTCCAGGCGGTCCAGGAAATTGCCAAGGCTGGCCAGGTCAGGCACGTCGAGCGCGACGATCACCCGCTCGCGGGCGGCAATGGCCTGGCGGCTGTTCACCTGCCGCCCCCTGCCCGCTCGGCCACGACCTTCTCGCTCACCACGCGCACGACGTCCTCGATCTTCACCTTCAGCACCTCGGGCGAGCGGCGCGCTTTGAGCTCGACCACGCCTTCGGCCACGCCCTTCTTGCCCACGGCGATCCGGTAGGGCAGACCAATCAGGTCGGCGTCTTTGAACTTCACGCCTGGGCGCTCGTCGCGCTCGTCGTAGAGCACCTCGATGCCGGCCTTTTCGAGCTCGGCGTAGAGGCGCTCGGCGACCTCGGAGACCTGCGCGTCGCCCACCTGCAGCGAAACCAACGCCACTTCGAAGGGCGCGATGGCCACCGGCCAGACGATGCCGTCCTTGTCGTGGTTCTGCTCGATGGCGGCCGCGGCGATGCGCGTGACCCCGATGCCGTAGCAGCCCATGATCATCGGCTTCTCCTTGCCGTCTCCGTCGAGGAAGTTGCACTTCATGGGCGCGGAGTACTTGGTGCCGAGGAAGAAGACCTGGCCGACCTCGACGCCGCGGTAGCCGGCGAAGTGTCCCTTCTCGCAGCGCGGGCAGGCGTCGCCCACGGCGGCGTCGCGGAAGTCGCCGCACTCGGTGGGGGCAAAGTCGCGCTTGGCAACGACGTTCTTGTAGTGAGCGTCGGCGGCGTTGGCGCCGCACACGAAGGACGACAAGGCGCAGATCTCCAGATCGCAGTAGATGGGGATCCTCAGCCCGACCGGCCCCGCGAACCCGACGGGGGCGCCCGTCGCATCCTCGACCGCCTTGTCGGCCGCGAGCACCAGCTCGCGCGCTTGCAACGCACGCTTGAGCTTGATCTCGTTCAGATTGCGATCCCCGCGCACCAGCGCCGCGATCGGCTTGCCGTCGGCGAGGTAGATGAGGGTCTTGACCAGGTTCTCCGGTTTGAGTCCGAGGAAGGCCGTCACCTCCTCGATCGTCTTCTTGCCCGGCGTCGCCACCTTCTCGAAGGCCGCGGACGACGGCGGCGCACTGACGGGCGGCCTCGCCTTGGCTTCCTCGACGTTGGCCGCATAGGTGCACGCGTCGCACGCCAGCAGCGCGTCCTCGCCGGTCTCGGTCAGCACCTGAAACTCGTGCGAGAGCGAGCCGCCGATGGCGCCGGTGTCGGCCTCCACGGCGCGGAACGCGAGCCCGCAGCGGCCGAAGATGCGGGTGTAGGTGTCGTACATGTTCTGGTACTCGCGCCGCGCATCCTCGTCGGTGGCGTGAAAGGAATAGGCATCCTTCATGATGAACTCGCGGCCGCGCATGAGGCCGGCGCGCGCGCGCAACTCGTCGCGGAACTTGGACTGGATCTGGTACAGATTCAGCGGCAGTTGCCGGTAGCTGCGCACGTCCCCGCGCACGAGGTCCACGATCACCTCTTCGTGCGTGGGGCCGATGACGAAGTCGGCGCCCTTGCGGTCCTTGAAGCGCAGAAGTTGCTCGCCGTACTGGTCCCAGCGTCCCGACTCTTGCCACAGCTCGCCAGGAATGACCGCGGGCAGGAAAACCTCCTGCGCCCCGGCGCGGTTCATTTCCTCGCGGATGATTCTGGATATCTTCTGAATGACCCGCCAGCCAATCGGTAGGAACGAATACACCCCGGCGGCCACCTTGCGCAGGTAACCCCCGCGTACCATCAGGATATGAGAGGGGATTTCGGCCTCGGCGGGGGCCTCTTTGAGCGTGGGAATGAGGGTCTTGGAAAGTCGCATCGCGGAAGGCTTCTAGCATGAACCTCGGACCCATAGCGGGGAACAGCGCCCGGCACGATGCCACCCGCCGCGCCAACGCCTAGCGTTGGTCGATTTTGTTGCGCCGGCCGGCCCGGGATCGGGGAGAATAGCTTTTGTGGGAATGGGCTCTCATTCCAGTCGGTTCTTGCAAATGAGAGACGCTTGGGTGGCGGCGGGCTTCGCTCGGCGGCACCCAACGCGGGAGTTGGAAAGAACGCCCCAGGGTTCTTTCTTTGAAGGAGCGAGGCGAGGCACCAAGTCTCCCCGATACCGAAACGGCAGGAGGTAACGATGCAGCTACGTCACATCCGTCCGGGGTCGCTTGAATGGCAAGATGCGAAGACAGAGGAGATCGATCAAGGGATCGAGCGACTGACGCCGGAAGAAATAAGTCACCTGCGCACACTGTCCGATGACCACCGGGGCGCGTCCCAGGATGAAAAGCGCGCGCCGGTGGAGTTGCAGTAGATAGGTCCCACGGCGAGCCGCCGTCTGCAGGGCGCAGCCGCCCTCCGCGGCGAAGCGAGGAGCGAGAAAGGAGCGGGCTTGGTGAGCTCCTCGCGTTCAGCTCGCCTTCCAAGCACTGCCGGTGGCCTCCTGCCACCGGCGGTGCTCTCTTTTGCTCCTGGTGGCTATGCCTGCACGGGTGCCTGGTAGAGCGTGGCGAGCCCGAGGTCGGCGCCCGCGTCGGGCATCTGGGCCGCGTAGCGCATCGGCAACCCATCGTTGCCAACAGCCGCGTCCGGCATGACAGCCGTGTACACGGGAACAATGCCGCCCGTGTCGGCGGCGGCGTCCGGAATGGGGGCGATATACTTGGTGATGATACCGCCGAGATCGGCTCCGCTGTCGATGGCGCCGCCGTCGAGCGCAACTTTCAGGTCGGCCGGCAAGTCGGTGGTATTCGCATCCTTGGGCGGCGTCATGTCCACCCCGTAGATTGGCGTATCCCGCCCTAGCCCATCGTTGCCATTGTCCGGCGCAAGGTCGGCCGCGACCTGGACCTCACGCGTGTCAGGCGCCGCCAGATCGGGGCCGGGGGGCGGACTGTCCGGGCCGAGGCCGTCGGGCTGGGCCGGCGGCCCGCTGTCCCGGAACGCCACCCCATACATGGGAACGGCCTTGACGTCTTCCTTCGCGCACCCTCCCACGGCAAGCCCAATGCCGACGGTCGCGGGCATGATCATGTTGCGCATTCGCGCCTTGAGAAAACGAAAAACGCGCATCCGCATCTCGTGTTCGCGCATCGGCTGTCCCTCCGCAGGTGGTACCCGACAATGATCCCTCACGATTCCACGGGGGGACAGAAAAAAGAATGACGGATTGCCCCGACGCGTGACCCTTCACACAGCGCCCTGCTCCCCTGCACACCTGTGCTAGAAAGGCAGCCCGGCGCGTGACGACATGAGAAGGCTCCAGTCGCGAATCCTCGTCCTTGTGCTTGGCTTCTCCGCACCCGCGCTGGCCGACGAGGAATCCACTCCGGTGGAAGCTAGCGCCGAGCCGAACGCGGTGACGACCGAACCTGCGGCTGGGCCGGTCCAGCCGTTCATTCCCCCGGGTGTCGACTATCCCGGCATCGTCGATCTGGGGCCGCGGATGTCGCTGTATATCGACCACACCTACGAGTACGCCAACGATCTCTCCACTTTCTGGTGGGTGCAGGGCCGTGGGAACAATTACCGCGTTGCCCTGGGCGGCTTGTACGCGTTCGGGAGTCTTCGCGTCCACGCCGAGGTGCCGCTGCAGTACACGCAACTCGCCATTGACTCGCTCATGGGCAACGCACCTACCGATGCCGACCGCATCAAGGCGGCGTTGTCCCTCGGTGACGTCATCACCGATGCCGCCTATTACTCGGACCTGCCGAGCGATGCCATGCCAACGCACGTGGGACTGGGCCTGCGCGTGCGCTGGCCGACGCACACCACCCGTTACCAATTCGGCCTCGTGAACGGGGGCACCATCGAGTTTGGCTTCCCGTACTACCTACACCTGTCGCCCGCCGCGATTCTGTCGACGAGCTACGGCCCGGTCTTCCTGGTCGTGAACCAGGGCGTCCTCGCCATGCTGGCGAAGGATATCGACCTGGGGGGCGTCCTGGCGAAGATTCCGAACATGTACTTCTGGGAATCGCACGTGACCGCCGGGCTCGCCGCGACGAACTGGCTGGCCTTCACGCTAGAGGTCCTGAGCGCCGTTCAGCTCAACCACGTTGAAATGACCAACGCCATGGCGCCACCAGGGCCGGATCAGACGCGGGTTTTCACCACGCGAGCGGTCTTCTTCAACCCCGGAGCCACCCTCGACCTCGGCCGCTATCGCCTTGCCCTCGCCGCACGGCTCGGTCTGCCCGGCAACAGCACACGAGACTTCGGCGTCTTCACCTTCTCGGGCACCCACGCCTTCCTCGCCCGCCTTTCCTACCTGTTTTGATCGAGGAACCCCTGCTATACATTGAGGGATGCGCTGGTTGATGTTCGCAATTCCGCTGATCGCGCTCGGATGCGGCCTAGGCAGCAACTCCAGCAGTGGCAAGGACGCCGGGATGACTGCCGACACCCAAGGAACCTTCTCGCTCCCCGAGGTGCCGCCCGGCTGTCCACCGGCTGCGGGCAACGAGAACGGCATCGGGAAGCCCTGCACCGCGACGGGAACCGAGTGCACTGGCACTCTCCAATGCTCGTGCAAGAGCTGGTTTGGCTACACCATGCCGGCCAGCATGCCGTGCTTCTGCACCAACGTGGCCGCCGGCAGCAGCTGCTCGAATTGCGGCACCAACGCCCCTTGCTGCACCTACACCATCCCGCTGACCCCCACAACATCGGTCACGGTGAGCGCCTGCTTCCCCTCCGTGTGCGCTCCGAACAACCAGTGTCCGGCCATCCAGTAGCGTGGCGGACTGCGCCCTGAGTTAAAAGCAGGTGTAGCTGCCAAGCCCGCAAATGCAGGCATTGGCGCCGCCGCCGACGCACACCGAAAGCGGCGAGATGCAGGACTTGCCCGTGGCCGCGTTTTGCGGACAGGTCTGGGGGCCGGCAGAGGTATTGAGCGGACAGAGATACGTCCCGCTGACACAGGCGCAGGCCCCGCCCAGGCTCGGCAGCAGGCACCCCAGTGAATCGGTCGAGCACTTGGCGCCGATCTGCGCTTCCGGACCGCAGATGACCTGGCCGATCAGACTATCGCGCGGGGCGTCGAGAATGCCCCCCAGGATGCCGCTGTCGCCGATGAGCGCCGAAATGCCGCCATCCGGCAAACGCAGGATCACGGTGCCGCCTCCAGCTCCGCCGCTGCCGCCGCCTGAGACCCCCTGCCCGCCCGAACCAGGCGGCCCGCCCGGGCCCGACGGAACCAGCAAGGGATCCCGGCCGCACGCCCCCGCGAAAATCGCCGTGGCGAAAGCTAGTAGCGCGAAATTCTTCTTACCCATGCGGTTGGTCCCCCTTTAGGGTTTCCATCTCAAGGTATCTAGCGGAGAGGGGGAGATTCGAACTCCCGATACAGGTTTTAGCCCGTATAACGGTTTAGCAAACCGCCGCCTTCGGCCTCTCGGCCACCTCTCCAGAGGTGCTAGGTACTACTTGAGATCGGGCCGGATCTCAAGCCCGGATCTCAGGGCGAGGCGCGTGAGCCCCTCACCCGCCACACTCCGCGTGGCGGCCTCTCCGCGCTCCACGGGGCGAGGCGGGAGGCCCCTCACCGCCGAGCTCCGCTCGGCTGCCTCTCCCCGCTCCGCGGGGCGAGGCGAGAAGTGAGGAGGAGGGGGGATTCGAACCCCCGGCGCTTGCGCGCTACGGTTTTCAAGACCGTCGCCTTCGACCACTCGGCCACTCCTCCGTGCGGGGGTTGTTTTTACAACATTTGTGGGCGGCACGCTGCCCAGGCACTCATCCACGCGGCCGCCGGCCGGCGGTGGACACCACTGCATCGGACGGTCCGGGTGCCGGCGGGTTCGCGCTGGCGACCGGCAGGCGCCCGTCGATGCCCCGGCGTTCGCTGCCGCGGCGATCCACGGGGATCCGCCAGTCGACCGGGACCGAGGGCTCCTTGAGGAATTCGGTCGGATCCTCGACTGCTAGCGCATTGCGCAAAACCTCGTCCATGTGCCCCACCGGCACGAGGCGCATGACCTTGAGCACGCGCTTGGGGATGTCGCGCAGATCCTTGGCGTTCTCCTTGGGGAAGATCACCGTCGAGATGCCGCCGCGGTGGGCGGCCAGGATCTTTTCCTTGAGGCCGCCGATGGGCAGCACCCGGCCGCGCAGGGTGATCTCGCCGGTCATGGCCACGTCGCGACGGACCTTGGTGCGCAGCAGGGCCGACACCATCCCCGTACAGATGGTGATGCCCGCCGAGGGGCCATCCTTGGGGATCGCGCCCTCGGGCAGGTGCACGTGGATGTCGGCCCGCGAGTAGAAATCGCGATCGATGCCCAGCGACGGCGCGCGCGCGCGGATGTAGCTGATGGCCGCCTGCGCGGACTCCTGCATGACTTCCCCGAGCTGGCCGGTGAGCACCAGCTTGCCTTTGCCAGCCACGATGGAAACCTCGGTGGTGAGAAGGTCGCCGCCGTGGGAGGTCACGGCCAGGCCGTTGGTCACGCCGACCTCGTCGGTGCTCTGCTGNNGCCAGGTACTCGCGCGCGATCTTGCGGCAGACCGAGGCGATCTCGCGCTCCAGGCTGCGCACGCCGGCCTCCTTGGTGTAGCCCTGGATGAGAGCGCGCAAGGTTTCTTCCGGCAGACCGATGGTGAGCTCTCCCAGGCCGTGCTCGCGTTTCTGCTTGGGCACCAGGTACTGGCCGGCAATGGCGAGCTTCTCGAATTCGGTGTAGCCGGCGATGTGCACGATCTCCATGCGATCCTGGAGCGGCACCGGGATGCCCTGCATGTAGTTCGCCGTGGTGATGAACATGACGTCGGACAGGTCGTAGTCGAGATCGAGGTAGTGGTCGCAGAAGGTGTTGTTCTGCTCGGGATCGAGCACCTCGAGCAGGGCCGCCGCGGGGTCGCCGCGGAAATCGGCCGACATCTTGTCGACCTCGTCGAGCAGGAACACCGGGTTGGTGCTGCCGGCCTTCTTGAGCGACTGGATGATCTTGCCCGGCAGGGCGCCAATGTACGTGCGCCGGTGGCCGCGAATCTCGGCCTCGTCGCGCACGCCCCCCAAGGCCAGACGCACGAAGTTGCGCCCCGTGGCAGTGGCGATGGAGTGCGCCAGCGAGGTCTTGCCCACCCCGGGCGGGCCGACCAGGCACAGGATGGGGCCCTTCTGCTTCTTGACCAGGGCCTGCACGGCCAGGTACTCGAGGATGCGTTCCTTGACCTTGTGCAGGCCAAAGTGGTCCCGGTCGAGCACGCGTTCGGCCTCGGCGACGTCGAGACGATCCTCGGTGCGCACGCCCCAGGGCAGGGCCAGCACCCAGTCGATGTAGCCGCGCACCACCGCGGCCTCGGCCGACATGGGCGCCATCAGGCGCAGTTTCTTCATCTCCTTCTTGACCTTGGCCGCAGCCTCGGCGGAGAGCTTGACCTCGGCCGCCTTCTCCTCGAGCTCGGCGAGCTCGTTCTTCACGTCGTCGCGCTCGCCTGCATCCCGGGGCGCGGCGGCCGCGGGATCGCCGAGCAAGGTTTCCTCGCGCCGCTTGTCGGCTCTCTGGCGCGGACGCGCCCGCAGCTTGCGCTCGGCCTGCAACAGCTCGATGTCGCTCTTGAGCAACTCGGACAGCCGCAGAAGGCGGTCGAGCGGGCGGGTCATTTCGAGCAGTGCCTGCTTGCTCGGCAATTTGAGCTGGAGCTGGGCGGCAATGGTGTCGGCAAGCTCAGCGGTGGACTCGATAGAATGCACGGAATCGAGCAGCTCCGGCGCCAGGCCCTTGCTCAACTTGATGTAGCTCTCGAAGGTCGCGAGCAGGGAGCGTACGGCGGCGGTGACCTCGGCCGAGTGCTCGTCGGCCTCCTTGAGCTCCTCGACCTCGACGGCGAAGAAACCCTCGCTGTCGACGAAACTGCGGATGGCCGCCCGCCGCTTGCCCTCGACCAGCACCTTGACCGTGCCGTCGGGCAGGCGCAACACCTGGATCAAGTTGGCCAGGGTGCCGACCTGGAAGATGTCCGCGGGCGCCGGTTCCGGGATGTCGGGCCAGCGCTGGGCCGAGAGGAAGATCTCGCGGTTCTCCCCGCGCGCGGTGGCCTCGCCCAGGGCACCGAGGGATTTCTCGCGCCCCACGAAGAGCGGCACCACCATGTGCGGAAAGATGACGATGTCCCGCAAGGGCAGGAGCGGAACGCGCTTGAGGTTGGGTTCGTCGTCGCGATGATCGGACACGGGTTGCCTTTCCGGCGATGCGCCAGACGCCAAGGAGCTGGCCGCGATCGTATCAACGGCGGTAGAGGAGAGCCAATTTCCGATTGTTTCGGGGAATCCGCGAAAGGAATTCACCACAGAGGACACAGAGGACACAGAGAACGGAACGCGCGAGCACGGGCGGGCTTTGCCCGACGGTGCTCATCGCGGGGGATTGAAAGGACCCTCTCAGGGTCCTTTCCCGAGAAGCCCGGGTTTCCGGATCCGGATCCGAACCCTTTTCCTTCCCATCCGTCTCTGTGTTCTCTGTGTCCTCTGTGGTTAACTTCCGGCCGCTAGTACGCCGTGCGTCCCACGGTCTCGCTCTGCTCTGGCGCGAGCGGCAGGTTGGGCGCGTCGGGGGCCATCACGAAATAGGCGAGTGCCAGGAGCAGCAGCGCGGACAGCCAGAAGAGCCGTCGGCGAAGCACCCTCGTCACGACGCCTTCTCGCCCCCCGCGGCGGCCGCGTTCTTCTGGTACAGCAGCAGCGGCTGGGCGCCGTTCTGGATGGTCTCCTCGCTGATGACCACTTCCTTGATGGGCGGCGAGGCGGTCGGGATGTCGAACATCATGTCGAGCATGGTCTGTTCGAGGATGGCACGCAGCCCGCGCGCCCCGGCCTTGTGCCTCTGCGCGTCCTGCGCGACGGCCGACAGCGCGCCCTTGGTGAAGCGCAACTTCACGCCATCCATGTCGAACAGGCGCTGGTACTGCCGGGTCAGCGCATTCTTCGGCTTGGTCAGGATGTCGATGAGGCTGGCCTCGTCGAGCTCGTGCAGGGGAGCGATGACCGGCATGCGGCCGACGAACTCCGGAATCATCCCATACTTCAGGAGATCTTCGGGCTGCACCTCGCGCAGCAGCTCCCACACGCGGCGCTCCTTCTTCGACTGGATCTTGGCGCCGAAGCCGATTTGTTTCTGGCCGATGCGCTGCTCGATGATGTCCTCAAGCCCGACGAAGGCGCCGCCACAGATGAAGAGGATGTGCGTGGTATCGACCTGCAGGAACTCCTGCTGCGGGTGCTTGCGGCCACCCTTGGGCGGCACGTTGCAGACCGTGCCTTCCAGGATCTTGAGCAGCGCCTGCTGTACGCCCTCGCCGGACAC
>PNBO01000247.1 GCA_003136095.1 Myxococcales bacterium | reverse complement strand
GAGCAGCCCTTCCTGGGCGTGATGAAGAAGCACCGCTACCACACCGAGCGCATCGAGGCGAGCTTCGTTCCCGAGGAGCTGATGGCGGCGGCGCGCTCCGCGTGGGACGAGGCCATCAACCTGGGTAGCGAGCACGGCTACCGCAACGCACAGGCTTCCGTGCTGGCGCCCACCGGNNATCGAGCCGGACATCGCGCTCATCAAATACAAGCGCCTGGTGGGTGGCGGCACCATCAAGATCGTCAACAACACCACGGAAGAGGCCCTCGAGCGCCTAGGGTACGACGAGGATCAGCGCAAGGCCATCGTCGAGTACATCGATCGCGAGGAAACCATCGAGGGGGCGCCGGGCCTTAAGGCCGATCACCTCCCGGTCTTCGACTGCGCCTTCCGCGCGTCGAGCGGCACGCGCTCCATCCACTACATGGGCCACATCCGCATGATGGCCGCGGCCCAGCCCTTCATCTCGGGCGCCATCTCGAAGACGGTCAACCAGCCGGCTGACGCCACCGTCGAGGACGTCGAGAATGCGTACCTGGAGGCGTGGAAGGCCGGGCTCAAGGCCATCGCCGTCTACCGTGAGGGCTGCAAGCGCACGCAGCCCGTGACCACGAGCAAGACCGATCCGGGGCTCCAGCGGCTCGCCGCCACCGCGGCGGCACGAACCCTGGTGCGGCGCAAGCTGCCCGACGAGCGGCACTCGCTCACCCACAAGTTCTCGGTGGGCGGCCACGAGGGCTACATCCACGTCGGGCTCTACGACAGCGGCGAGCCGGGCGAGATCTTCATCCGCATGGCCAAGGAGGGCTCGACCATCTCGGGCCTCATGGACAGCTTCGCCACCGCAGTGTCGCTGGCCTTGCAGCATGGGGTGCCGTTGCGCCTGCTGGTCGACAAGTTCTCGCGCATGCGTTTCGAGCCTTCGGGGTTCACCGGCAACCCGGAGATCCCGCGTGCCACCTCGGTCATGGACTACCTGTTCCGCTGGCTGGGGGCGAAGTTCCTGCGGTCCGAGAACGAGGCCGAGAACCCGGAAGAAGCCAAGCCCGCCGAGGAATCCGTTCCGGCGCCCGCCCCGGCCGCGCCCAGCCCGGTCGTGGTCATTGACCAATCGGCCGCCAAGCCCACGAGCCCGTCCATGTACGGGTTCCTGGTCCGCACCGATGCGCCGACCTGCCCGGAGTGCGGATCGATCATGGTGCCCAACGGCAGCTGCCACAAGTGCACCAACTGCGGCACCACCAGCGGCTGTAGCTAGGGCCGGCGGAAAACAATTTAACCACAGAGGGCACAGAGAACACAGAGACGGAAGAGAAAGGAAGGGTTCGGATCCGGATCCGGAACCCCCAACCCTTCCGGCCTCTGTGACCTCTGTGTCCTCTGTGGTGAAGATTCCGAACCCGTCTGCGCGAGCGGCACGAGGGAGGAGGAGGGCGCACATGAGGATTCACACGCTGACCGTGGGTCCGGTTTCGTGCAAATGCAGCATCGTGGCTTGCCCGGCCACCGGCATGGCCGCAGTCGTCGATCCCGGCGGCAACCCCGAGGAGATCCTGGCCGAGGTGGCGGCCATGGGCGTGGACGTGAAACTGCTGCTGCACACCCACGCCCATTTCGACCATATCCTGGCGACGGGCGAGGTGGCCGCGGCGACGGGCGCGGAGATCCTGCTGCACATGCAGGACCGGGAGATGTACGAGAACCTGCCGGCGCAGGGCCGCGCCTTCGGGTTCTTCGCGCGCCGGCCGCCCGAGGTTTCGCGCTGGCTGGTGGGCGGGGAAGAGATTGCCATCGGCAATCTGGTGGCCCAGGTCATCCACACCCCTGGCCATACCCCGGGCTCGGTGGGCTTCTACTTTCCATCGGGGAAAGAACCCCGGGAGGGTTCTTTCGATCTCCCGCGAGGAGAGCCGTCGGGCGAAGCCCGCCAGCTCTCAGGCGTCTCGCCCGCGCCGCTCTTACTCTCGGGGGACACCCTGTTCGCCGACTCCGTTGGGCGCACCGATCTCCCGGGTGGCTCGTTCGAGGATCTGGTGGTGTCGATCCGGGAAAAGCTCTACCTCCTGCCCGATGCAACCCGGGTCATCCCCGGCCACGGTCCCGAGACCACGATCGGGCAAGAGCGCGAGCATAATCCCTTCGTGAATGGTTACCCGGCTGAGTGAACCGAACGCGACCCGGCAATGGTAGTGTTAGGGTCCAGCCATGGCCCGCATCCTCATCATTGACGACAACGAGACCATGCGCGAAGGCATGGCCGCCACGGTTCGCCGCATGGGGCACGAGGCCCTGGTGGCCGGGGGTGGCGCCGAGGGGCTCGCGCTTATGCGCAAGCAGGCGCCCGACTTTCTCATCACGGACTTGAAGATGGAAGGCGTCGACGGGCTGGAGGTCGTCGAGGCCGCGCGGCGCATCGATGCCTCGTGCCCGGCCTTGATCGTCACCGCCTTCGGCACGGTCGAAACCGCGGTCGAGGCCATGCGCCTGGGCGCCATGGACTTCCTGCAGAAGCCCTTCGCCCCCGAGGTTCTTCGCCTCAAGGTCGAGCGGGCGCTGGAGATGCGGAGCGAGAAGTTGTCGCGCCAGCGTGCCGAGGCCGAGGTCGAGGTCCTGCGCGCCGACGCGGCCGCCGCGTACGTGCCGAGCGAAATGGTCGGACAGTCGCCGCTCATGCTGGCGCTCTTCGAGGCCATCGCCAAGGTGGCCGCCTCGGACGTGGTGGTGCACATCGCCGGCGAGTCGGGCACCGGCAAGGAACTGGTGGCGCGGGCCATCCACCAGCGTTCGCGGCGCGCGGCGGGTCCCTTCGTCAAGGTCAACTGCGGGGCGCT
>PNBO01000097.1 GCA_003136095.1 Myxococcales bacterium | reverse complement strand
CCGAGTCCACGGCGCAATTGCCTCCAGCGTCACAAATATTGGCGCTGTTGACCGTGGACGAGCTGCGGCAGATACAGGGTGTCCTCACTCCGCAATCCGAGTCAGCGGAGCACTCGTCGTACGAACATCCGCCCGGCGTGGAGGCCGAGGGGGGTTCAAAGACAGGGGGGAAGCAGCGGCCGCTATCTCCGGCTGTGCACTGGGAGTCGGAGGAGCATGTCAAATGAAAGCCGGAGACCTGGGACGGGTAGGGCTGGCCTGTGCAAGTCCCACTTGGTGGGCAGAACTGCGGTACAGGACCGCGCTGCGATGGACACTGCACCGCGCTCTGGCGGTGATTGATTGGTGCCTGCCCGGCGCACTTGCCGGAGCTGCCACCAGAGGATGTGACACCACCGCTGCCGGACAGGCCAGAGGTACCGCCATGAGAGATGGTTCCACCGATGCCAGAGGAGCCGGTCGCGCCACCGGAGGAGACGGTGCCGCCGGTGCTGAGCTCCGGTGCTGACACGCATTGCCAGCATCCGCACGGACCGCTGCAGTTGCAGTCGAATAGAGGTAGGGGCATATCGCCCTCGGGACACGGGTTAGCGGGGCAAGGAAGCGCAGGGCACCTGGCTTCGTTTCCGCCCGAGCCGGTCATCCCGCCAGTAGTTACGCCACCGCTCCCGCCTAGCGTAGATGCTCCTCCCGTACCGACTATGCCGCCAGCACCTGGCAGACCACCACCACCTGCGGACCCTCCAGTGCCCGACAGCCCGCCGCGAAGAGGGTCAGAGCAGCTCACAACGGACAGCAGCTCAAGCAATGCAGCGGCCGTACCAATCAGCAACCGGCCTTGGTTTCTGCCCGCGTGGTTTACCCAGTCCAAGACGTGCCCTCCTTGCCCCGCGAGTGTACTGCGAATGCGCTGCGGCCTCCATTGTGCGGCCGTGCTCGAAGTCACACCGGCGGGCGGATAGTCGTTTCAAGCGCCACTTTGCCTTGGCCGAAACGCATCCGCAGTAAAATGTCCGATAAGAATCATTACGTCAACCACAGAAACCTACACGTCAATCTCCCCCAAACTATCCATGTACCCAGGGGGCGCCTTCGACATCGACGGCGACGCCATCCCCGAGGTCATCTACCACTGGGACGCCGGCGATAGTTGGGCGGACGTGGTCTTGCTCCTTGAGTACCAAGGCTGGGTCGAGGTGGGGGAAAGCGTGGGCGGGTCGACGGCGTGAGGAAGTGCGGCCCCTCACCCGTCGAGCCTCCGGCTCGACGGCCTCTCCCCGCGTTGCGGGGCGAGGCGTGAAGTCACGCCGGACGGCAGAGGCCGGCCTGGCATGACCAGGCGTCGGGCCGGGGACAATCGGCCGTGGTGGTGCAGGGGACGAGGCACGAGGGCTCGTTCTCCGCGGCGCTGCTGTCGCAGACGAGCCCGGCGTCGCAGGTCCCCGTCGAGGTGAAGCTGCCGCTCCCGCAGAGGAGCGAGCCCACGCAGGGCCAACCCGCCTGGCCACAGGTGCCGGCGTATACCGCCTGCTCGTTGACGGCGCCGTAGTCCGCGAACGTGCAGCGCATCCCGTTGTCCTCGGGGCCGATCGTGCTGGTGAAGTAGGCGGATGCCTGCTGTCCCTGGCACGCGTCGACGGTGATGGTGAGCTGCGTGCTCTGGGCCGTGGAAGTGGTCAAGCCGACATCGAACGACCAGTCGTACAAGCACTTGCCACACTTCGCGATCATGCAGCTCGGGTTGTCGATGTGCAGTGCCAGCGAGCCATCCGCCGCCCAGGCTGCACTGCCCGACCAGGTCGCCCCGCAGGCGCTGTCGAAGTTGTAGAGGTCGAGCTTCAGCTCGTTCGCCCCGACGCGCCGCCAAGCCACGCAACGAAGACCCGCGAGCCCGGTCTCGTCAGCGATGACCAGGAGGTTGCTCGATAGGGCCGTTACCGACTGGGCCGTCTGTTCCTTCTTGCAAGTGCTGCTTGCGAACGACCTCGCCTGCCCGCCCGGGTTGTCACCTCCACCACACGACAGGATCCCGAGCCCAGCGAGCAAGAACCCGATGCGACGCCATTGGTCCGTAGGCATAGACCAATGGTAGTCCTGCTCCTCGCCTGCATCCAGCAAATGGGACGGTGCGGGCGCCGCGCGTGTGATCGCGGTCGCGCCCGAGCCCTCCTGTGCTCCTCGCTCTTCCCAGCTTCACGCCAGCGCCGGGGGTCCACGTGCTGCGCCGCCCAGCACGCAGTCGCGTCGTGGCAATCTTGGATCGCGGCCAGCGCCGTTTCGAGCACCGCCCGGTGCTCGGGAGCGAGCAACGGGTGGGTGTTGTGCAGCTCGTAGAGATCGGTACTGAGATCATGGTATTCGTGCTCGCCGGTCTCGTATTCGACGTAGAGATCGGTGTGCGTGCGCAGGGCCGCGTAGGTCGGCGGATTGCCCGAGCGCGCGGCGGGCAAGTCGGGGTCCGAGCGATCGCGGGCCGGGCCGGGCACGACGAGCGGCACGTGGATGTCGGTGTCGTAGGCCGTCATCTCGCCGGGCATGAGGCGATGCTCGCCCATGTGATAGCTCGTTGTCCGAGCAGAATACGAGGTAGGTGTTGTCCACCTGCCCGCTGGTTGCACCGCCGCCTGCAAGGCACCGATCATCTCGTCCACCGCCAACACGGACTGAGCCCGCAGGCGGAAGTCGCGATCCATCGCGTCCTTGTCGGTTGCGCCGAGCGCCTGCTGGTTGCGTTGGTGGATAGTCATTTTAAGCGCCATTTTTCCTTGTCACCGAATCGCATCTGCACATGTCCGATAACCGAGATTACGTAAACTACATCCACCTGCGCCGTCAAGCTGCCCCCCGAACTATCCCTCTACCCAGGCGAGAACCGCACCATTGCCCTGTCGGGGAATTCGTTCCAAGACGACTTCGCCGCCTGGGGCGTCCATCTGTACAAGATGCAATAGGTACAGCCAGAGGGGATGGCGGCGCCCGGGATTGGATCGGGGCAGGTCCGGCACTGTATCTTGAGGTTCGTGCCCTGGCGACGACGAAGTGACCGTCTGCGCCCGCCACCGACCGGCTGCACATAGAGCTCGATGGAGGCGTGAGGCTGGATTTCACGAAGCATCGCACGTCGAGGCTGGCCGGTCTCATTCCGAGCGGTGAATCGAAGGGCTGCCCCCGCTTTCCCAGGCATACTGCCGAGCTCACGGTCGCGCCATCGCATGGGGCGGCGGTTGTCGATTCTTGCGGCGTTCCCCCGGGACGCGCGCTAGGAAACTCGACATGAAAGCTATGGCAGCTTCAGCCTACGGCCCGCTCGAAGGGCTCGGCCAAATCGAAGTGCCGCTCCCGACACCTGGGCGCGGCGAGGTTCGCGTTCGCGTGGTCGCGTCGGCGCTCAATCCGGCGGACTACAAGGTCTTGCTCGGNNGGCAAGATCGGTCGGTGACGAGGTGTTCGGTTTTCTGCCGTACGGTCCGTTCAACAAGCGCGGCGCATTTGCGCAAGCCCTGATCGCGAAATGCGAAGAAATCGCGTCCAAGCCCAAAGGAATCTCGCACGAGACTGCGGCGGCGGCCGCCACGACCGGGCTCACCGCGATCCAGTCCATGCGCGATCTCGGGCGGTTGCCGGCTAGCGGCGGGCAGGTCCTGGTAACCGGCGCTTCCGGCGGGGTCGGATCGATCAGCGTGGGTGTCGCGAACAAGTTGAACGCATCCGTGACGGCAGTGGGCTCTGGCATGGGACTCGAGATCGCGCGGCGACTCGGCGCCGCGTCTGTCTTGGACCGCACCCAGGCTGACCTCCCGGGCAACATCCACGAGCAATTCGATGTCGTCTTCGACGCAGCGGCGGCCTTCCGTTGGCGAAAATGGCGAGGGACGCTCAAGACAGGTGGTGCCTTCGTGACAACGCTGCCTTCGTTCGCGTTTGCAGTCGACAAGGCAGCCAGCCTCTTCGCGCGCACCCGCGTTCATTTCGTGAACGTCAAGTCGCGCCCGGCCGACCTCGAGCTCCTTGCGGGTTGGCTCGAAGAGGGCCTTGAGGTGCCCCTGGCAACGTCCATCCCGGTGCGCGATCTTGCCAAGGGACTCGCGCAACTTCAAAAAGCCGGCGGTCGCATTTCCGTGCGGGTCGCGGACGGATTCTGAGAAGCGATGGATACGCTCTACCAATGTCCGTATTGCGGCGAGCCGGACGCGCTCGATCTGGAATCCGATGTCGATATGGATTCTCCCGGCGACCAAGTGTTCGTCCGGGACTGCTCGGTCTGCTGCCAGCCTTGGACGGTGACAGTCCACGTCTCCACCACCGGCACCCGATCAGTCACTATCGACCGGTAGGGCCGAGCGAGATCGTGACTGGAGGCGATCTTGCGGATCGGGGGGATTCCGAGCTCGGCATAACCCGCGTTTCCGCGAGATCGTCGCCAAGCACAGTCCCAGACGGCCGCTCACACCATCGCTGGCAGCTTTGCCGGGCACTTCATGGCGCTGACCGCCGTCCTGCCACGCCCGGCCTTCGGCCGGGCGCCCTCATGAATAGTGGGGCTAGGACGGGCGAAGGACAGCCCGGCTGTCACGGTGGCTGCTCAGGGCTCAACTGCGCAATCATGCGCGCCAAGGTGGCCTCCTGCATGACGGTCTGGAACAGGGGAACACGGAAGTGGAAATGCCCGAGCCAGTGCTCCAAGACGCAGGCGGCGACCAGTCGATCGGCCGAGCGCCGGATCTCGACTGCAGTCGTCTGCACGCCGAGGCCGGCGAGGGTCGCCTGCAGCTCCTCGAGCGTGAAGCGTGTCTTGAAGATGGCCGACAGCATGACGGCCTGGTCCAGGGTTGCGAAGCCTGGCTCGGGCAGGCCAAACCGAGGTCGCCACGCGGTGATCGTGCGGGCGACCGCATCGCTTTTGCAGGCTCTCTCCACGTCCGCGCGGTCGATGACCAGCTGGCCGGGCTGCAGACCTTCGAGCACCTGGTCACAAATGGC
>PNBO01000404.1 GCA_003136095.1 Myxococcales bacterium | reverse complement strand
CCTGGCGCCCGCGGGCTGGCTGGCGACGTGAACTCGGACCGCGGCTCCTGGTGAGCCGGTCGGAACGGCGGCCGCCTCGGATGCGGGCTTGCTCGTGGCGCTCTCCTCCGCCTTGGCCGGCGGCGCAGCCACCGCGCGCGCTGCCACCTTGGCGGGAGAATCGACCGGGGCGGCCACCGCCACTGGCGCGGGCTTGGCGCGCGCGGCCACCGGCGAATCCTGCGGCGCCTTCCCCGGCGGGGTCTTTCCAAGCAACGGTGTCGGCGCGACCGGTGCCGCCTTGTCGACGAGCGCGGTCTTCCCCTTGTCGACAAGCGCGGGCTTCCCGCCCTCCGCGGTCTTCTCGGCCGACGCCGCCGGTTTCGGCGCGGTCTTCCCCACCGCCGCGACCACCGGGGCCTTCTCGGTGGGTGAGGCCGGCGTGGCGGCCTTGGCCGCCGTCTTCTTCTGCACGAGGGGCCGCGGAGACAGAGGTGGGGCTGCACCCTTCTTTCCCGTCAGGCCAATCGTCAACGCGGCGGCTCCGGCGCCCAGTCCGGCGGCAATCAACAGAACGGTCGCGATCTTCTTGGCACGCGACGGAGGAGGCTGCCAGGACGCCTCGCCCTCCGCAGCTTCGCTGGTGCGCGACTTCAGCGCATTCCGCGTCGAGGGCCGCCGTGTCGGGTCAGGCTCCGGGGCAGGCATGGTCTGCGCGACCCGGAGCGGTTCGGGCTCGGGGGCAGCTCCGGCGTCATCAACCGCGAGGAAGGCCGTGGCTTCGAGCGCCGATCTTCCCGGCGAGGCAGTCTCGGCGGGAACCTCCGGCGGTTCGAATACCTCGGGCGGCTCCGCGGGTTGGCTTTCGAATTGCGCTTCCTTGGCTCCGCCGCTGGTCGTCACCAGCAGGGGCGTCGGCTCCTCCTCCAACAACTCGTCCTCGAGCAACTCCCGGCGCGCGGATGGAGCAAGGGCCGGCGCTTGCATCGGACTCATCCCCGCGGCCTGGGAACCGGGTTGCGGCCCGAGCCAGTTCTCCAGCGGAGGCGGTGGATGTGGGGCGAACGCAAATGCCTCCTCGATTCCCGGGTCGTTGACCAGCGGTGGTGCCTCGGCCCCCGACGTCGCGCCATCCGTCTCGCCCGGACCAGACGGAAGGAGTGAAATCGGCACGCCCGCCTGCGTACCCAGCGCGGCCAAGGCCTGCGCCCCCCAATCTGCGACTTCCGCCACTGGTTCAGGCTCCACGAGCACTTCCGGGACGAACGATGCCGACAGCGCCGATGACGCAGGTATCGCGGGCGCCGGCAGCGGTGGTGTCGAGGGCGCCGGCAGCGAACGCATCGTGCGTAACGGTGACGAGGGCATCGCAGGCGCAGGCGGCGGGGGTATCACGGGCGCTGGCGGCAGGGACGGCAGAGCCGATCCCTTCGCCAGGGGCCCCGCCGCCATGACCGGCAGAGACGCCTGCCGGATCGGCGATACCGCACGCTGATCGGCGGGCCTGACGGCCGGTATCTCGGGCGGCTTGATCGCCGCGAAGGAACGGATGGTGGGGCTGCGGCCTCCTGCCGGACCCAGCGATATTCGCGACGAAACCGGCGCCCCGCGCGCGGGCGGCTCCCCGGGCACGCTGGGGGCCGATGCATCGGTTGGCAGCGCCCGAAAGATGGCGCTGGCGTAGCCGCTGTCCGGACTCACCCGGGTGGCTTGGTCGGACGCGGCCAGGAAGCTGCCGGAGGATGCGGCGGGCGGCGGCGGCGCCATCGCCAGAACGCCCAGGGAGCCGGGCAGCACCTTGTCGGCCGGCATCGGCTCGGCGCCCGGGGGGACAGGCCCGTTCGCTGACGACGAGTCCGCCACGAACGCCGAGAAGCTGCGGACGAGAGCCGCCATCTCGCTCACCATCGACGCATCTGCGGCGCCCCCATAATGGCTGGCCAGGAGCTCGGCGGCCTGGGCCGCGCGCGGGCGCAGCGCCGGATCTTCCGCGAGCATGCTGGCGATGAGCTCGGCCATGGCCGGCCAGTGGGATTCGAGCATTCTCCGCGCTGCCGCGCTGGTCATCCCCGGTGGCGGCAGCTCGCCGGCGCCGAGCTCGAAGAGCATCGAGCCGAGCGCGCGCACGTCGCTGGCAGCGGTCGGCTCGGCGCCGGGCGGTCCCGGGGCCGCGTAGGCGAGCGAGCGTTGCGAGAGCACGTCCCCGCCCTTGTGCGCGCCGATGCCCAGACCCACATCGAGCAACTTGATGCCACCGCGCTCGGTGACGATGACGTTGCGCGGGGAGAGACCACCGTGCACGAGGGGCGGCGCCAACGCGTGCATGGCCGCGAGCCCGGCGGCGATCTCGGCGCCAACGTAGGCCACGTGCTTCTGCCATTTCTCTGCGGCCGGGTCGGCGCCACTGGCCAGCTCGCCGGACACCTGCGCCCACTCGCGGAAACGGTCGAGATCGAGCCCATGGACGAACTCGGTCACCGCGAGAGCGACGCCGTCGATGACGTCTGCGTCGAGCACGCGCGCCACACGCGCGTCGATGACGCTCCCGGTGCGCTTCGCGGCGGTGAGGAATGGATCGGTCCGGCTGATAACCACGCCCGGCCGCCGCAGGCATTTGACGGCGAAGATGCGGTCGAATCCGGCCAGACCGCGCACGCGGGCGCGATAGGTTTCGCGGCCGCCTTCGGCGCCTAGACATTCCTCAAGCTCGTACCTGCCGAGTTTCTTGGGTTTGGCCTGCTCGCGAACCACGGACAGGCTCGGGACATTTGCCATCAGTGGTAGTATCGGCAGTTGGATGCGACTTCTGGACTGGGTGTCTTCAGGGTCCTCCATCCTCGGCCGCGGGGCCCTGGATTCGAGACGGGCGGCATCCTTTGTGCGCCACACCCTGCGCGGCAATCGCGTCCCCCCCGCGCCGGCCGGGCAACCGGCCGAGAACCAGCCGCCGGTCCTCCTCATCCACGGCTACCTGGCCACGCGCGGCTCGCTCCATCTTCTGGAACGCCGGTTGACCGAAATGGGGCATCTGGTGCTGACCTACCGGCTGGGGTTGGTCCATGCCGGGGACATCTGCGAATCCGCGGCGAAGATCGCAGCGAAGGTCGAGTCAATTGCCGCTCAAAGTCATCTGGATCGCATGGATATCGTTGGACATTCCATGGGCGGCCTGGTCGGGTTGTACTACCTCAAGCGGATGGGAGGCCGGCGCCGTGTGCGCCGCCTGATCATGCTCGGCACGCCCACCTCGGGCACGTGGTCCGCGCTGCTGGGGGTGGCCCTGGCGCCGCTCGGCCGGGCCAGCTTGCAGCTTCTGCCGGACTCCGCCTTCTTGCGCGAGCTGGACGCAGGCGACCTGCCCGATGGAGTCGAGATCTTCTCGGTGGCTGGCGATCGCGACCGGCTCGCTCCGCCCTCCACCACCCGTCTGCGTGGGGTGAGCCACATCTGTCTGCCCACCAACCACGCCGGACTGCTGGTCGATGCGCAGGTCGCCCAAGTTGTGGGCGAGATCCTGGCAAATCCCATGACCGCACGTCGCAAGCGGCCGCGGCTGGCGCGCTCCACCGTTGACGAGTAGCGGCGAAGTGACTAAAATCACGGCGTTCTGATTCACTCCAGCCAAGCACCTTTGCAGCCAAGGACCCAAGTCGCGCCGGGATCGAACCCACCATGTGGACCCTGAAGTTCATCTCGGGCAAGTACCAAGGGGGCGAATTTCCCCTGCGGCCCAATCGCGAGATCACCATCGGACGATCCTCCGATCTCGACATGGTGCTGGTCGAGGACATGGTGTCGCGCAAACACGCCAAGATCACGACCGATGATCGCTCGGTCTCGATTCAGGATTTGGGCTCGACCAACGGCACCTTCGTCAACGGCGAGAAGATTCGCGCGGTTCGCCTGAAGGAGGGCGACCGCATTTTGGTCGGCACCTCCATCATCAAGCTCGTCGCGGCCAACAGCGAGGCGCCGATGCCTGCCGCGTCGCTCTCGGAGAATGAGGCCCGCTCGCGCTTGCAGGTCACGGCCAACCGGCGGGCCGAGCCCAAGATGATGCAGGGAAACATCGAGGAGATCCCTCTGCCCGACCTCCTGCAGTTGCTGTCCACCAGCCGCAAGTCCGGCGTTCTGGTCCTGCGTTCGGAATGGGGCACCGGCCGGCTCTACTTGCGCAAGGGACAGATCTACTACGCCAACGTCGACGAGAGCTTCGACGTGAGCCCGCGCAAGGCCGTGTTCCGCATGCTGACCTGGGACAAGGGTCTCTTCGAGCTGGAGCCGCCCGACGACCGCACGGTGATGGAGGAATTGCAGGACAGCACCGAGGGCCTGCTCATGGAGGGCATGCGCCAGCTCGACGAATTCCGCGAGCTCTCGTCGAAACTGCCGCCCTTCGAGGCCATCGTGTCCATCCCGCGTCCGCTTGGACAAAAGCTGCGCGACCTCAAGCCGCAGGAGCTCGACCTCATGCAGACCGCGCTTGACGAGGCCACCGTGCAACAGATCATCGATCAAAGCCCGCAGACCGACCTCGACACCGCGCAGGCCTTGCTCTCGCTCCTCGAGCGGGGATACTTGATCGTGGGATAGTTCGTCTCCAGCCGAAGAATCACGCAGCACTCGGAGGGAAACCGAAACATGCAGTACCCCGCCTCGACTGGCGCGCCTGCGGGCCGCTTGCGGTGGATTGTTCTGCCCCTGCTCCTCGCGTTTGCCTGCACCCAGCCGTCAGGTTCGAACCAGCCCGGTGGTGCCGGCGGCGACACCGGAGGCAAGGGCGGCTCGGGCGGCGCGGCCGGCACGGGCGGCCCTCGTGGTGGTTCCGGCGGCGCCAGCAGTACGGGTGGCTCGGCTGGCTCGGGTGGTTCGGCTGGCTCGGGTGGTTCGGGCGGCGCGGCCGGCTCCGGGGGCACGGCCGGGTCGGGCGGCTCCGGCGGGGCGGGCGGCAGCGGTGGCAAGGGCGGTTCGGGGGGCACGGCTGGCTCGGGTGGCTCGGGCGGCTCAGGTGGCTCGGGCGGCTCAGGCGGCTCAGGCGGGAGCGGCGGCACCAGCGGCGGTGGCTCTGGAGGCGGCAGCGGCGGCGCCAGCGGCGGCGCCAGCGGTGGCAAGGGCGGCTCGGGTGGCAACGCCAGCGGCGGCAGCGGTGGATCCAGCAGTGGCGGCGCGAGCGGTGGCAGCGGCGGCACCAGCAGCGGCGGCGGAACCAGCAATACCGGCGGCAGCTCGGGCACGGGCGGGACGACCGGATCCGGCGGCGCGGCCACCGGTGGCAGCACGGCCGCAGCCTACTACGGCTACCTGCCGGTGCCGAGCAGCGGAAACGCTGCCAAGGCCGATCCCAATGCCTGGTGGACGACGTGGAAAGGCAAATATTACCAGGACTGCACCGGCGGCACTGGCGGCACCGGGCGCATTGCGAGCAACGGCAACGAGACCGTTTCGGAAGGCATTGGCTACGGAATGCTCATGGCCGTCAACAACAACGATCAACAGATCTTCGGCAAGCTGTGGGCATACTACAAGGCGCACGAAGACGCGAACGGTCTGATGAACTGGAAGGTCAACGCCTGCGATGCAGGCTATACCGGGCAATATGCCGCGTCCGACGCCGACGAGGACGCGGCCATGGCCCTCGTCCAGGCCGACGCCAAGTGGGGCGGCTACAAGACGGACGCGACAACGCTCATTAACGCCATCAAGAAGTCCGAGACCGCGGCGGGGCCACCCTCCTACTTGCTTCCCGGAGATGCTCCGGGCGGCTGGTCCGCGGGCACCGTGGACCCGTCCTACTTCGCCCCAGGCTACTGGCATGTGTGGGCGACCTACGTGGGTGACACGTTCTGGAACACCCTGGCTGCGGACGCGTACACGGCGCTGGCCGCCTATCAGAAGCTCTCCATTTCGGGGTCCACCGGCGCCCTGGTTCCCAACTGGGGCACCATTTCGGGCACCGCCACCGATGCCAACTACGGGTACGACGCGTGCCGGACCCCGTGGCGGGTGACGACGGATTTTGTCTGGTTTCAAACGGCGGCAGCCAAGACATTCCTGCAAAATATTTCGACCTACGTCGACAGCAAGAATGGGGTGGCCAATGTTCCCTTTGACAAGAACAGCGCCTTCATCGGTGCCTTCGCGCTCTCAGGCATGGCCGTGAGCCAGGCCAAGGCGGACCAGTATCTCAACGACTGGCTATCCGCCAACGTCGATGACACGCCCTATTTCCAAGGAGCCCTCAAGGGACTGTATTTGCTCGTCGCCAATCACAATTTCCCGAAGGGAAACTAGAGCCGAACCGTCAGGCCCTCGGCGGCGCCGAGGATCTCGATGGGTTGGGCGCCGCGTTCGTCGAGCAAACGGCGGCCGCGCAGGACGAGCTCGTCGACATCGTGGTCGCTGTAGTCCTGGTCGTAGTGGAAGAGCGCCAGGCGCTTGACCTGGGCGCGCAGGGCGGCCTCTACGGCGTCAGCCAGCGACGACAGGCCGCGCGTGATGCGCTGGGCTTGATCCTCGGGCGTGAAGGTGCAGTCGTGGATGAGCAGGTCAGCGCCGCGATAGACGGCGACGGTCTCCTCAGGCGGCCCGCCCTTGTCGTAGCCAACGTCGCTGGCGTAGACTAGGGTCTTGCCGTCGGCCTCGATGCGATAGGCCAGCGCCTGCGTCGGACCGTGGGGGTTGGGGTGCGCCGTGATGCGGGCCGTGCCCACGCGCACCTCGCGGTCCTCGGACGCCGCGCGCATCTCGAGCTGGGCGCCCATGTTGCGATAGCTCTGCACCGGAAAGAACTGCGCCGCCATCTGGCGTTCGAGCACGCGCTCGAGCAATTCGGAGCTGTGGCTGCCGCCCACCACCGTGAAGCGATTGCCGGGCACGTAGAACGGCCCGAAGAAGGGGAAGCCCTGAATGTGGTCCCAGTGCGCGTGCGAGAGCAGCACGGTGGCGCTGCCCTTGCCCTTGCCGAATCCGGAGGCGAGCAGCGAGCGGCCGAGGTTGCGCGCCCCGGTGCCGCAATCGATGATGATGATTTCCCCGTCGGCGAGACGGACCGACACGCAGGAGGTGTTACCGCCGTAGCGCACCGTCGCCGGCCCCGGCGAGGGGATGGAGCCGCGCACGCCCCAGAAGGTGACGTCCATCAGACCTTCCCCAGCGAGAAATCCAGGCCCTCGAAGGCCGCCACGATTTCCAGTTTCTTGGCCGTGGCCCGCGCCTGGCCGCGCGCCGCCTCGAGCATGGTGTCCACCTCGGCGTCCGAGCGATCCGGCGCGTGGTGAAAGAGGGCCAGGGTCTTGGCCCCCGCCTCGCGGCAGACCGTGATGGCGTCCGACGGCCGCGAATGGCCGAAGTGGGGGAACTGCCGGTATTCCTCGGCGGTGTACATGGTGTCGTAGATGACGAGGTCCGCGCCCTCGCACAGTCGCACCACCGCGGCGGCCATCGCCTT
>PNBO01000216.1 GCA_003136095.1 Myxococcales bacterium | reverse complement strand
CCTCGATTTTGCTCTTGGCGAGCAACACCAGCGGCGCGTCCTCGGGCAGCGTTGCCTCGCGGGCATCCAGAAGGGCGGTCAGAAGCGCGAAGCGCAGGTTCTCGTCCCGGTTGGCCAGGAAACGAACTTCCAACCCTTCGACGAGGTCCGCAATGGCCGCGGCGCTCGAGAGCATGGTCGGGATCACGACGAGCGTACGCGATTGCCGTGGGATTCCGTCCGCGTAGTCCAGGCGGGGCAACATGTGCGGCGTCGCCAGCAGAGTCGCCAGCCAGTCCACCAGCGCCACGGCGAGCTGACTCGTACACAGCAACGATAGGATCCCGACCAGAGCGAGAAGCCAGCGGGGTCCGCCGTCGGCATCGACTCGGGCCACGAGGCCGCCGGTACCGATGGCCGCCAGCAGGACGATGCCACCCAAATAGACGAACAAAGGGAAGCGGCCGCCCGGCCCACGCAAGACCCCCGCGATCGAACCACGCATACCCGCCGCCCGTTCCAGTTGCGGCAGGCCCCGGTCGATCAAGTAGAAGCCGACGTGCCGAGCTCGTTCGTCGCCGGTGTCACTGGTCCTGCCCGCCTGAGCGAGAAGGATCGCCTGACGCGCCACCTCGCTTTCCGCGAGCGGACTGCGCCTGGCGATCTTCTCCACGGTGCGGCGGTAGTGGTCCCGTGTGGCGAATTCCATCCCGCGGTAGACGTCGGCGGGATCCTCGCGCAGGATCTGCTCGACCGCGCTCACGCTCTCCACGAACTTGCGCCAGTCTGTCGCCCCCAGGGTGCGCAGGCTGCCAATGCTGTTGCTAATGGAAACCTGATCGGCCGCCTGTTGCTGATTCTCCGCGTGGACCATCTGCTCGATCGTCAGATTGGACTCGGAAAGGCGCTGCTCGATCCAGGTGAGCGGCAAGGTCAGGCTCAGTCCCTGCAGCCGGTGCGCCAGCTCCGCCACGAACGAGCTCACCATCGGCGGGTTGGCCCGCGCCATATCCGCGGTCACGAGGATGAGGCTCTTCGGATCCTCCTTGGCCACGGCCGCCATCTGCTCGGCCCAGGTGGCGGCACGATCGCGCTCGATCCGCGCGCCGGCGACCCGCGCGGCCACCCGCCGGAGGTTCTCGATGAGCGCCAGGCGCAACATGATGGGAATCGCCCACAATTCGCCCAGCTTCAAAGCCGTCACCGTCTGGTACGCCGCAACGAAGCCATCCAGACTTTCGGGATCGACCCGTCCATCCCCGTGCGAGATCGCCTCCAGCGCGACGTCGTACACCCGCGGAAGGCCCGCCGATGGGCCGCTGCTCAGACGGGGCAACTCCCGACTGTAGCCCCNNGTCAGCGCTTGGGTCAGCAGCCTGCAGGTTTCGCTCAGGATTCTTTCGTTCTCGCTGAGCCGAGCCAGCAATCGATCGGGGGCCCATCGCAGCGCCAGCTCGTGCGATGCAGCCAAGATTCGCCCGTGCTGCTTCATCTGGTCGGCACTGAGCAACTCGGCGCGCAGGGGCGGCTCATCGTCCACGTCGCCCCTGCCCAGGACGCCCCCGCGCAGCCGCGCTGCCCACGAAAGCATGGTTCCCCGGTCCGTCCTACGCATCAACCACGCCTGATCGGCATCGCGGGGCGCTCCTCGCCGCGATTCTGTTTGCCCAAGTCACCGTCGCGAACACGAGCCAGTCTACTCCTTCGCGCCGAAAAGACCACCGCCGTTCTGCCCAGGACTGACACTGGCAAAAGCGCCGAACCGGTTCCGCTCCGGGCGCTCGCCGGGTTGGTGGCCAGAACAGGAAGGCGCCGACCTCGCCACACTACGAGAAAACCCTGAGGACGGAATTGCGCCCGTCAAATCCGTCGTAGACCGTCTCCGGGCTGTTCGGGTCGGTGGTGAGCCTTTCATTGTTGAGTAGCAATTTGTACTCGTACTTGCCAGGCGCCAGAAACAACTCGACCGAGAAGCAGCTCTTGGGAGGATCCCAAATCATGGGTTCGGCCGATCGATCCCACCCGTTGAAATCGCCGATGACATGCACGGATTCATACCTTTGGGTCGCGAACGGACCGTGCGAAAGCCGCGCGGAGGTCCTTGGCCTCGCAAAACATACTTGGTTCCGCCCGGCCCGCTTGGCGCTATACATGGCGCCGTCCGCCTCGGCCATGAGGGTATCCGCGCAGCGTGCATCGCGTGGGAACGAAGCCATTCCCAGGCTGATCGTCAAAGGAAGCAGTCCGCGTTCCGCCAAACGCAAGGGCGTAGCGCAAATCAACGCCTGAATGTCCGCGGCCAGTCCTTCAGCGATGTGCTTGGGGGTTTCGGGCAATAGGACCATGAATTCATCGCCTCCGAAACGCCCCGCCACGTCGGTTTCCCTGACAAAACCGCGCAGCAAACCAGCCACATGTTTCAAGGCGGCGTTGCCGGCCAGATGGCCGAAACGGTCGTTGATCGCCTTGAAACCGTCCACATCGAACATGATCAGGGAGAGCAGTCGCCCGTAACGCGTGGCGCGCTTGATCTCGTTTTCGAAGCGCTCTGAAAGGCTTCGAAAATTCGGTAACCCGGTGAGATAGTCGACAAAAGCCATGTGCACCAGGTTCTCATGCGGCGGTTCCTGCACGACCCCGTCTTCTCGCAGACGACTTTCCAGGCGATCGAGCAGGTCCAGCGCGGCGGTTCGGATGCCGATCGGTCGCTTGAGGATCTCACCCAGCTCCTTGCTATGGGCGGCCAGGGCACTGAAGGTCACTCGGGCAATTTCATCCGGCACGGTCAAGCCCGTGAGATCGAGAGCCAGCTCCTGGAAATCCATGGGGGCTTCGGAAATAGCATCCAAGCGAGTTCTAATCTCGGAATTGGGCTTCTCCCAGAAGACCAAGCCTCGAAGCAGGTCGCAGCCTGCCAATCCTTCCGAGTTGGAAAGAATCATGACAACTCACCGCCCCCGCGAAGTCGAGCTATCCCCGCGGGGCCGCCTGCTCCGTCCGGGTGAGAGGAGAACCGGTCCCCACATGACCAACAAGACCATTGCCATTGTCCAAAGCATAGTACCTTTCTATCCTCATCGTTGGCGGCGCACTCTGCCCCCCGCGCAACTTCCGAATGTTCTGGTTTGCGGTCCATGGATCAGCATGCGTTCTGGCTCTTCTTGGCGCCAAAGATCGTCAGGAAGATGATCTTCAGATCGAGAAACAGATTCCAGTTCCGGATGTACTCCATGTCATGCCGGACCCGTTCTTCCATCTTCACCAGCTCGGCGGTCTCCCCACGCCATCCGTTGACTTGGGCCCAGCCCGTGATTCCCGGCTTGACCATGTGGCGCAGCATGTAGCCGTGGATGATTGCCCGGTACTTCTCATTGTGCGCAACCGCATGCGGGCGCGGACCCACGAGCGAAAGCTCGCCGGTCAGAACCTGGAGGAACTGCGGAAACTCGTCGAGCGACGTCCGCCGCAAGAACTTGCCGAGCCTGGTCACCCGCACATCGTCCTTCACGACCTGAACCACGTCCGGACCGTCCTCGCAAACGGTCATGGTCCGGAATTTGAGGATGCGTATCCTCTTCCCCGACAAACCATAGCGCCACTGCTGGAAGATGACCGGCCCGGGCATCTTGATCTTGATCGCCATCGCGATACAGAGCATCGGAAACGAAGCAATCAGAAGAATGAAACTGCCGAGTACGATATCCTCGATGCGCTTGACCCAGCCCACGATGCCCTGGAAGGGAGAATCGTGCAGGCTGACAACCGGCACGCTGCCCACCTGGCCCCACTGTGCATTCAGCAGGGAGTAATAGAGGAGGTCGGCGACCAAGTACACCGTCACGGTGGTATCGGCCAAGGCCGCCAGGACCTCAGCGGTGCGCATCTCGGCCCCCAGCGGAAGGGCAACGTAGACTGCGTCGATGTTCCCTTTGTGACAAGCCTGGATGAGGTCGTCGGTTCTACCGATTACGGACCAGTGCGGATGATTGCTGACCTCCCGTCTGTCCTCGGAGCGGTCGTCATAGACGCCCGCGAGCTTGAGCCCAAGCCAGGGCATCGTCTCGAAAGCATCGGTCAAGCGCTCCGCATCCTTGGTGCAGCCCAAGATAGCCACGTGGTGGATGCTGCGGCCTTTGACCCGCAGGATACGCAAGACCGTGCGAACCCCCATGCGCACGGCGCTGAGGAAGAGCGGGGTAAAGGCGAACCAAGCGAATGAGGCCGCGCGCGAGTAGTGCGTGGCCGTCTTGGTGAAGAACCAGAAAGCCAGGAGAACCATGGGGACGGCCAGCCACGCGACCAAAGCGTCTTTGCTTTCCCGCACGATAGTTCCCGTGCGCCAGGGGCGGTAGAGCCCCTCGATCTCCGCCGCGAGGCCAAAGACCAGCAGTGCGATCACCGTGATGGTTGTCGTGTGCTCGCTCCAGGCTTCAGGGTAGATGGCGTGCGCGAGTGCCTGCGCCCCGATGATAATGAGGGCGTCGACTACTCGTTGCAGCGTGCACACCCAGGATTCGAGTCTACGCAGAGGACCGTTTGTTGGTGCCATGGGAAATACCGCCGAATTTGTTGACTTGCATACAGCACGCAGCTAGAGCACCTTTCGAGCCATAGTCAGCAAGCAAGCAACTTCGGACACTTGCAGCGCGGGGAGACCTGGAGGACCGGCCCTTTCGACCAAGATGACGTGCCGGCGCCATCAATTTGGAGGGGTCAGCAACCGCCACAACGATGGTCGAATCGCGGCAGATTGTCGCGATTGCTCAGGTTTTCCCGACGATGGTGACGGGTGGTTCGCGGCCTGCGGGCGGCTCGCTTTCCGACACTCTCTCCAACGCCTCCAGCATTGCGTATGGATCGACCGCCTCCTGCATGGCGTTGGCTTCGCGATCGATCCGATCGCGCACCATGGGCAGATCGCGGCGCAGTTCCTCGACCAGCGCGATCAGTTTGGCCACCTTGTGCTCGGCCAGCAGGTTCACCTGTAAGTCCAAGTGCGAGCGTTCCTCGGCGTTTCGCGTCTGGCGATTGGCCGTGATGAGGACCAAGGTCGTCATGAGGAGGGCGGACAGCGCAACCATGCCCTGCAGCCAAAAGAAGGGCGGCGGGTCCATGCACCGCCAGCCAAATAGTTTGGGCGCGGCGACATTGAAGGCAATCCATCCGACGGCCATCGATAGGGTCGCATAGACGGTGCGTGGCCTTCCCAGCGCCGCGGTGAGCACCTCCATCATCCGTTGATGTTTGTCGAGGCGCTGTTCGGCGCGGGCACGAATGGAGGCAACGGATTCGACTTCTTGGGACACCCTAACCTCCCCCCCCGACGGTGAAGGTACTAGAGAATGTTGATGGAGATACGCAGACCGGGATGAAAGCGGTTGTACATATAGTAACCATCAAAGAAGTGCGACTTTCATGAAGTTTGCCTCATTGTCTGTACGCATCTACAGCAGCTTTCGGGCCACCGATGAGACGCCAGCAAGATCAATGGCTTGTGGCGGGGCAGGGTCTGAAGGATTGACCCGTTTGACCAAGATGACGTGCCGGCGCCATCAATTTGGAAGAGTCAATGGCTGACGCCGCTCACCGGTAACCGCCTCCCGTGGGAGATTGGCGGGTGCCCGGCGATTTGCCGCCCTGGGATCGCTCGGCGACAGCCGCGGAATCTACCACGCCCGCAGGCATGGCGCTCGGGCGCTCGTCGAGGGGCGGCGGAGCCTGGTCGGAGGCCCGCGCGCCGCTCTCCTTGCCGTCCGGTGAAGCGTCCTCGATGATCGCGTTCATCTCTCCGCCCATGAGGAGGATGAACCCCGTGATGTAGAACCAGGTCAGAAGCACGATGACGCCTCCGATCGAGCCGTAGGTGACGTTGTAGCTGCCGAAGTGGGAAGCGTATGTGCCAAAACTCCAGCTCGCCAGAAGCCAGACCAGCGTCCCAATCACGGATCCCGGGGTGATGAACTTGAACTTCTGCTCGACGTCGGGCAGCAGGTAGTAGCTGAGCGCGGCGGCGAGCATGATCGCGATCGTGGTGACCGGCCAGCGGATCCACCGGAGGAGGGTTACGTACTCGTCGGCAATGGAAAGATGGCGAGCCGCCCATTGGCCGGCACTGCCGCCGGCAACCAAGACGGCGATTCCCACCAGCAGGAGCAGTCCTCCCCCGACGGTCATGCCGAACGCAAGCAGCTCGGTCTTCCACAGCGGTCGGGACTCCTTGACGTCGTAGGCGCGGTTGAGGGCCGTGCGCACGGCATTCACCCCACGTGACGCCGAGTAGAGCGCTACTGCGAGGCCCAGGGTCACTAGGTGCAGCTTGGAACTGGCCACCAGCCCACGCAGGTGGTGCTCGATGAAGCCCTTCGCCTCTGACGGCAGGAAAGCGCGAGTGCGCTCCAGCAGCGTTTCAAGGGATGAACGTGCATGAGGAATAAAGGCGGCTAGCGTCACAAGGAAGAACAGAAACGGGAACAGTGAAAAGAGGAAATAATAACCCAGGGTGGCCGCGCTGTCAGCGAGCCCGTGATCCTCGTACCGCCGGTATAGGCGCTTGCAGAAGACCCGCCAGCTCAGCCGAAAGCCCCGGCGCGAATTCGCATTCCCTTCTTCGATTCGTCTAGCGACCATTCGAGCTCGGTCCGTGTTTCTGTCGCCACCACGGCGTAGCAGTTTTCGGGCCAAGGAGCAGATGCACGCAGGTCTGCTGGTTGTGGCACGCGTAGCGCGGAGGATTGGCAGGCTCAATCAAAATGAAGTGCTTGATCTGTCATTTCGATGGATGGAGGCTGTGCTTGCGTCATCTTTTCGCCTCTTCCCGGTGAGCCGAGGTGGCGCAGAGGTTGCAATCGATTCCTGTCTTTACCGAAGGGGACCGACATATGACCGGTGTTCAGCTCCGCCTCGCCGGCCTGATCGTGATCTGTCTGGCCACATGGCCCGTGGCCGCCGAGGCCCGCCTTGTCGTCGATCGCGTCGTCGTGCGTGGTGCGACCAATGTCACGACTCGGGTACTGACGGCGCGGATGCGCCTCTACTCGGGAGATCCCCTGGACTTCGCCGTGCTCAGCGCGGCCGAGCAACGCCTGCTCGAGAGTGACCTGTTCAGTAGCGTGCGCGTATTCATCGACTTGCCCACGCCGGAGGCGGTCCGGCGCATGTATCTGGACGAAATCACCTACCCGGTCGAGGTTGTGGTGGAGGCCGTCGGCAAGCAGCCCTGGATGGTCTTTCCCACGGCCAGCTTCGGCAGTGACGATTGGGCCGGTGGCGTTGTCTATGCGAACCAGAATCTTTTCGGCCGCGATGTGCAGCTCATCAGCGCGGGACAGATCGGCCAGTCCCGCAGCTACGCCTTCGTGGGGTACCGCGACCCGCTCGTCGTGGGCGCCCCGCTCACCTACTCGATGAGCACTCTCTACCGGCGCGAGCAGATGCGGTTCTTCGTGAACCACCGCATGGTCATGCAGGTGCCGACCACCGTGGCCGGCGGCGACGGTCAGATCGGCTGGGTACTTTCACCCCACACCCGTGCATTCCTTGGGGTCTCGGCCCGGTACCAGGCAGTGAACCAGGCCGAAGGATTGGCGCCGGACGCGACACCGCTGCCCTACAATTCCCGGAGCGGTCGCATTTTCCTTTTGCAGTTCCAATTCCAATACGATGACACGCGCGCCGAGGAAGGCCTCCGACACGGCATTCTTCTCCTCCTCAAGAACGAGGTTTCCGACCGATATTGGGTTTCGGACTTCGACTACTCCAAGTTCGAGACGCGGGTGGAGCTGTACGGCCGCACCAGGTGGAATTATCCCTCCCTCATTCTGAAAATGGTCCTCGACTATCCCACCTCGGACCACGGGGTTCCGGTCACGGAAGAACTTCGCATCGGCGGGCCAAACCTGCGCGGCTATCTCACCAACGAGTTCCACGGCGACACGCTGTTCAGCGCACAAGTCGAAGATCAGGCGGTGCTCCTGCGACTACGACTGCCCTGGACGCAGGTGCGCTTCAATGTCGCCACGGCGATCTTCGTCGACGCCGCTACCCTTCTCGATCGTCACCCCGACGGCACCACCGTTCCACCGCCCGACACGCTGCCGCCCCCGGTGCGCTCCAAGCTCAAGGACATCCACGCTAGCTTCGGCGGCGGTGTACGATTCATTCTACCGGGCGTGGTGATCCCGGCACTCAAGATCGATGTCGGCTACGGCATCGACGTACGCGATGTGGCCGTAACCGTCTCGATCGCGGGTGGTGGGATCATGTAGCCCGGCGGAGAAGCGACCCGGCCATCATCATGCGGGTCGGCCAGCCGCTTCGCCGGCGCCTGTCGCCTCCGTACCGTTCGCGTCGGCATCTTTGCCGTCCCGATGCAACTTCGCGCGGAGGTCGTGGCGCAACTCGCTTCCAGCCTTTGGCGCCAGGATCAATGCCACTCCTGCGCCAACTAACAGACCGATGCCAAAGGTACCCAGGGTCCCGAGCAATTGATTGGCAAAGGAATGCTTGGTCTCGAGACCGAGGATGCCCAGATAGTCGTCTTTGTCCATGTTCTTGATGTCCTGCAGTTTCATTTGTCGTTCTCCCTTTTTGTGTCCAACTTGGATCCGGTGATGACCTTGGCAATCTGCTTTTCAAGGACGGGCAGCGCTGCCATCAGGCCAATCTGCAGGCCAGTCCGCACAATTCCCGCCATGAGTCGAGTGAAAAGTCCGCCGCCCAGAGCGAAACCTATGCCCACCGCCCCCGCCACCATCCCATACGGGTTGCGCCGCAATCGGCCCTGAATATCGAAGGTCTCGCGCAATGCGTGCCCCGCGTCTTCGCCAACTATTGTGGCCCTAGTTTTGGATTTCATGACGGCATTCACCGCTGGTGCCGCGCGACGCGCGCCACGAGGTAGCCGAGGGCGAGTGCCCCGAGCAGGCAGGCGGCCGGGTGGTCCGCAATGAAGCTCGTAATCCGGCCGTTGACGCGACCGATCTGCTGTTTCGCCTCCTCGATCTTGGGGCGAACCCGATCGCTCAGGTCGTCTATGCTTTCCTTGAAGGTCGTCGTTTCCATGTTTCGTCTCCTCATGCTCTAGGGGCTCGTATCCATCGTTCGTACGAGTTTCAGTGCTTCCGTCCAAGAAGGAATCCGAGTCCAAAGGCGAATGCCAGCGCCATGCCGGGCCTGCGCCGTACCCATTCGCGCCAGTCGAGGGCGTGGGTGATCTCGTGCTCGAGTACGCCCATCGACAGGACAAACTCCTCGCGCGTGTGCGCGAGCTCCGCACCTGCGCGGATGAGCTCAGCGTCCATTTCCCGTTCCTTCTCAGTGGGCACGTGCTTTCTCCGGGGAGGACGCCGCGGCGGGCGCGGTTGCTTTGTCGAGTGCGGCTAGGCTGCTGTTCATGGCGGCGGTGGAGCTATCCATGAGGCGCGAGCCGCGCCTGCGAAGTGGCACCAAGACCAGCCCAACGCCGGCACCCGCCATGTGGGCGAGCCCGATGACCACCAGCGGCAGCCCCACGGGGGCGTGGCCGCCAATCACCACCGCCAGCCCGGCCATCGCCAACCCGTAGCCCAGAGCGAGGAGAGCCGCGAACACCGCAATCATGGAGGCCCGCCGGCCCATCGCGTGCATTTCCGCTTTGAGCTCTAGCTGAGCGACCTTCACGTGCTGGCCGAATAGGTGACCGAGGTTCAGCGCCGCCTCGCGGGCGAGCACCGACACGCCTGGGGCTATGGACGGATTGGGCATCTATTTCTTGCCTCCTTTTGCCGACGCTTTTTCGGAGGCATGCTTCTCGCCGTGGAGCACCGTATCGATGGCGACCTCGCTTCCGGTCTCGGCCGCCTTGGCCAGCGCCTTGTGGTCCGTGAGGACGCGATCCGCCAGGTACCCACGCAGCCAGTGCCGCTCCACAATAGGATAGGCGGCGACCAGGGGCAGCACCAAGACAACGCCGAGGATCCCCTGCAACTTGCCCCCGACCAGAATAGCGAGGAGCACGGCCAAGCTGGAGATCTTGAGTTTGTTGCCATAGATGCGAGGCAAGAGGAGGTAGGTCTCGAAGAGGTGATAGGCCACGTACGCCACCAGGACTGTCACGGCCGCGCCGGGCGAGACCGCGAGCGCCAGCACGACGGCCGGAATGGTGGCCAGCAGAATGCCCAGAACCGGGATGACGTCGCAGACTCCGGCAATCACGGCCAAGGGCGCCACCGCCGGAACCCCGAGAATGGTCAAGAGAACGGCCGTGAAGATCGCAAAGAGCAGCGCCGCGAGGAGCTGGCCGCTGACGTAGGCATGGACCACGTCGGAAACCTCGTGCATCGTGACGGCCAACTTCTCGCGATAGGTGCGCGGTATGAAGGCGAGGATCCAAGCGTAGAGGCTTCTGCCGTGCAGGAGCAGGTAGAGCGCGAGGACGAGGACGACGACTGCCAGCACGAGGCCTGAGACCGCGCTCCGGCCCCAGACGACCCATCGGTCGAACGTGCTGGTCACTTTGGGTGAGGAAGAAGAATTGAATAACTCATGGATCGCTTTCTGAACCATCGGATAGCGTGCGGGGATCTTGCTCAAGATCCGGGCACGAAACTCGGGAAGGTTCGCAAGCAAGTGTGTCACCTGCGCAGTGAGAGGTGGCAGAATGAACGCGACGAACACAGCCAGGACTCCGACCGCAAAGGTCGCAATGATGACTACGCTCAAGCCCCGCCCGATCCGCCTTCCCTCCATCCACCGAACCGCTGGATGTAACGTGACCGCCATGAGAACCGAGAGAAGGAACATCAGAAATTCTGGCCAGAGGAGGAACACCGCCCACAGACCGAGGCCGCTTCCGATCACCTTGAGGATGGTGGCCATCGGGATGTGAATCTCCCGTCTCTGCCGCGGCGGAAGGGACCCGCTTCCTTCCGATGCCGATGTCTCTTCACCCGACACGAACCCTTCCATCCTTCTTTACGAATACCAATCGACCAACCCCCACCGTAAGAAAGTTGGAGGCCAGGGGCATTGCGCTCCCCTGACCTCCGCATCCCTTATGCTAAGCAAAGTGAATCGTTCAGCGCGTGCTCAGATGCGAAGGCTGAATGATGATCTCGACCCGGCGGTTGTTCGCCCGGTTCTCGGCGTTTCTGTTGTCGAGAAGCGGCCGACTCGAGCCCATGCCGACAGAGGTGATCTTGTCGCTGTCGACACCCCGGGACACCAGGTAGTCACGCACGGCACTCGCCCGGTTGAGCGAAAGCGGTTGGTTGATTCTGTCCGAACCCTGGCTGTCGGTGTGGCCCTCGACCACCATGCGCTTGTCCCCGTCCTGCGCCTTGAGCGCTTCGGCGACCTGATCCAGCTTGGTCTTCGCGGTCTCCAGCAGGGCGTACTTGTTCGAGGCGAAGAGAATGCTGCCGGAGAGGGTAATCACCAAACCTCGGGCCTCCTCTTTGATCGCGGCAATGGCGGCCAGATCCTTCATCGCGCCCGCCAACCTGCCTTCCGCTGTCAGTCGCGCCTGCTTTTCGACTTCCAGCTGTTCGGCGGTCTTCTCAATCTCCGCGGACTTCGCGTTGCTGTCCCGACGCTCTTCCTTGAGCTGCTCGCGGGTCGAGGTGAGCGCGGCCCGGGAGCTCTTCACCTGGCTGTCCCGCACCACGACTCCAGCCTTGACCGCTTCGGCGATCTTCTGGCGATCCAATTCTGTGCGAGCCTTGACGTCAGCCAATTGCAGTTTGTTCTGCGCTATGTACGCGTAGTCGCGGCACATGGTGGTGTCGCCGTGCTCGTCGAACTCCTTGTTGGCCTTGACCAGAACCAGCCAGGCATCATGCAACTCGGTGGGCGTCAGCTTCGCCGCCAAGCCGCTGTTCGACGCCGTATATGCGTTGCGCGCCTCGACCAGCTGGGGTGGGGCGGTGGTGGCACAGGCGCCCATCAATCCTGCAAGGGCGACGGTCGCCAATAAATTCGTGCTTATGGTCTTCATGGTGGAATCTTTCGTCAAAAGTGGTTGATAGGAACTACGGAGTGCCCCGGTCGCGAACTGCCTTCAGATCCTCGGCCGCCCTGAGCGCGTCCGCGTGGACCGAGACTTCGCGGGCAAGCCCGATGGCTAGCTCGGCGTCGGACTCCGCGCGGGCCAGCACCAGCACCGACCGCTCCTCGCCAGCCGCCGCCATCTTCTTCGCCGTGTCGATCTGATCCTTGGCGAGCTGCAAGTGCAGCCGCGCGGCGGGTACGCCGCTCGCGCCAACTTCTTCAGCGCCGCGAATGCTCGCCTCCGAATGTTCCAGCCGATCGGCGGGGAGCTGCACCGAGGTGCAGCCGGCCAGGCCGAGAACCGCTAGGGCCATCATCAATTCTTTCATCATGAACAATTCCTTTCTGAAGAGGTTGAACGAATACTTGTGAGTCTTCTTGCGGTGTATCAGGTCAAACGCTGACCACGATTCGTGTCCAGCACTCGCTTGCCACTACAGTGGGCACCCATTGCCCGGTACGGATACCACGTTCGAGTCGAATACGAATGCTCCGTCATCGCCCACCCAAGCCCCCGCCATCGATCTCCCGCACGCCGTGGAGCCGGTCTTCATCGTGATATTCTGGGCGGCCAGAATGTTGCCCTGGAATTCAGAGTACGATCCGAGCGTCGCTGAACTGGCGACCTGCCACCAGACGTTGGAAGCCTTGGTCCCGTTGGTCAGGAGAATCCGCGTGTGGATCCCCGGGGCGCCGTCCGCCGTCGTGAGCGTACTGGCTGACTGGAAGACGAAGACGGCGTTGGGGTCGCCCTGGCCATCCAGCGTGAGATCGTCTGTTATCAAGATGGACGTGCCGGATGTATAGACCCCCGGGGTGAACCAATTGTCCCCGAGAACCAGCGCGGTCCCTGTCACGTTTCCCAATGTCGTGGGAGCCGCTATGGTGGTACCCCCCCCCAAAGAACCCACGGCTGGGGGACCGGCCAAAGGTGTAATGCTGAGGAACGCCGCGTTCAGGTCGTTCTTGATGGCGATCGCGGTGGTTGTGTCTGGATATGTGTCCGAGATTACCTGTCCGTTGATTGTTGGAGACTTTCCGTCACAAAGCCCAAACCCCCCCGCGTTGTCGACCGGTACACCATTACAGGTTGGAGTCGCCGTCAGCACCACGTTTCCGTTTATGTGGGTAATTGGCGCGGTAATGGTGTTGGTAACCCCCGCGGTGGCCGCAATCGCAAATGGGGTGGCTCGACCAAGCTCTATGACGATAGCTGGACCTGCACCATCCATGCTACCGACCTCGAGGCTTTGCGCTTCGATGTTGGCCGCATCCATCTTCGCAGCATCGATGACCGGGGAGTCCATGATAGGCACGTCGAGGATAGGCGCGTCGACGATGCGAGCGTCACCGATCGGTGCGTCGATCTCGCCCAGGTCTCGGTTTCCGGTTTCGCTGATTCTGGTGTCGATGACCCCGGCGTCGAGGCTGGCACTATCCCGGTTTGCCGCATCGGGGATCCCGGCGTCGGCGTTCGCGACATCCGTGTTCGCGACATCCGTGTTCGTGACATCCGTGTTCGCGACATCTGTGTGTGCGACATCTGTGTTCGCGACATCCGTGTTCGCGACGTCGCTGTTCCTCGCATCGGGGATTACGCCGTCGGCGGCTGCAACGTCGGCCTTTGCCGTGTCGGGCTTTGCCCCGTCGGCCTGGGGAAACTCAACCAACTTCCCGCCGCACGCGGGCAACAGGAAGAGCAATAATGACAGCGCGGAACGACTGGATGTCTTCATATTACTTGCTCCCGTCATTGAGGATGATGAAGTGAACGACGAACTCGACGCGGCGGTTGTTCTCACGGCCGGCAATCGTTTCGTTGGTGTCGAGCGGAACGGAGGAACCGAAGCCCTTGGAAACGAGGCGATCTCTCGCAATGCCGTGCGCCGCAAGGTAATCGAGCACCGCCTCCGCCCTCTTCTCGGAAAGCGTCTGGTTGTGATCGTCGGCGCCCTCGGAGGAAGCATGCCCCTCGACCTGCACGCGGAAGCCCTTGTTGTCGTTTAGGGCCTGCACGACCTCATCGAGCACCGGGAACGAGACTTCTTGAAGGACGGCCTGGTCCCAGGCGAAGTAGAGCTTCTCCTTCAGCTCGAGCTTGTCCTTCTTGATGACGAGCTTCTTGTACGGAGGGCACCCCCAGTTATCCATCGGGCCCGCCACATCGGGGCAGTGGTCCACATTGTCGGGGATCCCGTCATGGTCACGGTCGGGGCAAATGAAGGTTTCCTTCTCGACGGTGCGAACTTGAGTCGCGGCAAGGACGGCGCGTTCACGTTCGACACCCAAGCCCACTTCAAGGCTTACGCCCAGGCTCAGGATCTTGGCGTCCGTGTTGTCGAAACCCGGTCGATCGCGCTGTATGATTTGGAAGTACCGCGCGAAGGGGCCGATCCAGAAGACGCGAGCCTTTCCGATGGGCACCGACGCTCCCGCCGCCGCGGCAAAGCCTGCTCGGTTGAGGTTGCCGGTGCGAACATAGAGTGCATCTGCGTCCGCCCACGGCGAGATGGCCATGAAAGTTTGGACGGCGTTGCGTGGCCGTCT
>PNBO01000005.1 GCA_003136095.1 Myxococcales bacterium | reverse complement strand
GTCGATCTTGCCGTCGCCGTCGTCGTCGATGCCGTTGTTGCAGATCTCGAGCACGCGTTGCGACTGACCGAGCAGCGTCAGGTCCATGCTGCCCTCGTCCCCGCTGGCGAAGGCCTGGACCAGGATGAAGTGCACGCCCGGCTGGAGATCGGGGATGCCGAAGCCGCAGCCGCCTGGCCCAATCGCCGGATCGGCGCAGCCGATGACGTGGGCGTCGCAAGCATCGAGCGGCGCGGTCTGCGTCGCGATCTGCAGGATCTGGTCACCGGTCTGCGAGCAGAAGAAGTCGAGCGTCATCGGCTGCAGCAGGTTCACGCGGTAGGCGCGCCCGCGCCCGTCCCCCTTGCCGCAGTCGGTATGGTAGACCTGCGTGGCGCTCTTCAGATCGACGTGGACGCTCACCCGCGTGCCGATGTCGATGTTGCCCAGGTCGCCATCGGGCATGCACATGGTGGCGGTGCAGATGGGCAGGTTGAAGCAATCGGGATCGGCGCAATCGACCAGCTGATCGCCGTCGTCGTCGATGCCGTTGTCGCAGATTTCCACCCCGCGGTTGGCGAACACGGAGAGTGTCAGCGAGATGGTGCCTTCGAGGCCCGCGGTACGCGGCTTGAAGATGAGCAGGTAGTCACCCGGCTCGAAGAACGTCCAGTTGGATTCCTGGTAGTAGCCGCCACCCAGATCGGTGCAACCACCCTCGTCGGTGTCGCAGGCATCGCCCGCGGGGGGCAGCTGGTAGAGGCCGTACACGTGATCGCCCGAGATCTGGTAGGTGTCGAGGGTCAGGCCCACGGTCTCCTTGACCGAGAACTGCACGACCACGTCCTTGCCGGCCGAGACGCCGGCACAACTCGGGTGGTACCGGTTCTTGCCCTTGCTGGTATCGACCGTCGCGGATTTCGAACCGCCGCCGACCACCAGAGTTCCCAGGTTGATGTCCGCGACGCACAGCTTGCAGTTGGCTGCGCTGGCGCAGTCGAGGTCGGCGCAATCGATGGCGCCGTCGCCGTCGTCGTCGATGCCATTGTCGCAGATCTCGGTGGTCCCGATCTTGCCGGTCGACAGCGTCACCGTGGTCGAGCCAGGCGTGCCCGGGAAGGACTGCACCACGAGCCAGTAGTTGCCGGGTGCCAGTCCGGTGTAGGTCTGCGTCGCGGTTGCCTTGTCGCCAACCCGCAGGCATTCAACCGGGTTCTGGTCGCAGGTCTGGCCGACGCCCGCGCGGAACAGGGCGACGACGTGGGCCGCCCCCGCGGGCTGGCTGAAATCCACCCGCACGTCGGCGGCGGCAGCCAGGCTGAAGCTGCCCACGCGCGCCACGCCGCCGGGCGACGCGCAGGTGGCGAAGCTGGCGGTCGCACCCACGGTCGACAGGGTGCGGGTGACGCTGGCGCCGGACGCGGCGATGGCGCCGAAGTCCACGTCGGGCACGCAGGCGGCCTGCAGGCAGGCCGGGAAGGCCTTGCACTTCGGATCGGTGCAGTCCACCAGTCCATCGCCGTTGTCGTCCTTGCCGTTGTTGCAGATCTCGTCGCCTGGGGTGACGACGCAGGCGGGGTCCCTGCTGCAATCGGGATCGGCGCAGTCCGTGAGCCCGTCTTCGTCATCGTCGAGGTTGTTGTTGCAAATCTCGCGGCCGGGCGTGACGCAGGCCTTGTCGCCGAAGCACGCAGGATCCTTGCAGTCGACCAGGCCATTGCCGTCGTCGTCGATGCCGTTGTTGCAGGTCTCCCGCTTGCGATTGATGCACGACGGATCGCTCTGGCAGGCCTTGTCGAAGCAGTCACTGAGGCCGTTGCAATCGTCGTCGATCCCGTTGCCGCAGATCTCGACGGCCAGGCACACGTAGGCGTCGGGCTTGCCATCGCGGCTGCCGTCGCCGGGCAGGTCGCGAGTGCCGTCGCCGGGCGGGTCGCGCGAGCCATCGCCGGGCAGGTCGCGCGAGCCATCGAGTGGGCGGTCAGCGGGAAGCTCCGCTCGAGTCCCGTCGCTGGCGTCGCGGCTGCCATCGGCGGCGCCGTCACGTGCACCGTCGAACACCAGATCCGTCGCGGCATCCCGGCGCCCGTCGCTGAGGGCGTCGCGCAACCCATCCGGCGCCGCATCATGCTTGACGGGATTGACCGGANNCTAGGCCAACATGGGGGGAAGTTCGCACGGCCAAGTACCTCGCCGGCAATCCTCCCCGAAAAACTGCCGGTTGTCACCCTTGCGGGTGCGTTATGCGGTCCCGAGGGTGACCGCAGCGACAGACCGGGCTCAGTTTTCGACCGGGCGTTCGGACTCTGGCGGGCTGGCGGACTCGGATTCCGGCGGGGTGGCGGGCGCGGGCTCGGCGGGTGGCGCGCTTTCGCCCGGCTGGGGGTGCGAGTGGCGCAAAACCTCGCGCGCGGCCGCACGCGCCGCTTGCACCTGGACCAGCTTGCAGGCGCCGCACAGGGAGGGCGCGGCCCAATTGCCAAGATGGGTTTGCAGCTGGCTCTCGGGCGGCCAGAAGATCGGGGTGGCGCACTGACTGCACGGGATTTCCTGGGTCTTGCGATTGGCCAGGAACTCGGCGCAGGCCGCGCAGCGCCGCTCGGGTGGCTGGATCTCGCGCCGGCGCTTGCGCTTGTTCTTCTTGCCCTTCCCGGGTTCCGCGGGCGTCGCGACCTGGCTGTCTGCCGGAGGCGGCGGGGTCACGCTGCCTTCGGCCGGGGCGGCCGAAGGCTCGGTTGCGGCCGGCGTCGGCTCCGCTGCTTCGGTCACGGTGGACTCGGCGCTCTCGGCCAGCACGGGCGCGGCGGGTGCAGCAGGCGTGTCCACGTCGTGCAGCTTCGGGCGCACGCCCGCGGCCAGTTGCTGTTCCCGTGTCCAGGTGAAGGTCCCGGGGCAGTGATCGGTCCGACACGAGATCTCACGATCCTCGAGATCGCCGAGATCTTTTTCGCAGTCAGGACAGAGGTGGGGATAGGGATCGCCGGTCTTGCCGCGCACGGCACGGGCGAGTTGGGCCCCGCGCTTGTCCATCCAGGTTCCCTTGCAACCCGAGCGGCGGCAGGGGCGCTCGACGTCTTTTAGCGTGCCCCAGAGGTCGAAACAGCGCTGGCACATCTGCGAGGGCGCTTTGGGCGGCGTCTTGTCGGCCACGCAGGCGTCGAGCTGATCGAAGCGCGACCAGGTCCAGGTGTTCTTGCAGCCCGAGGTGCGGCAGCGCACCTCTCGGTCACCCAGCTTGCCGAACGAGGCCCGGCACATGTCGCACATGCGGCGCGGCGGCTCATTGGGCTTGCCGGCGGCGAACGCGACGATTTGGTCATCGGCTTTCCAGATCCACTTGCGCGCGCAGCCGTTGATGCCGCAGTTGACCTCGCGGTCCTTGAGCCGTCGGGCAACGTCGGCGCAGGGTTCGCACAACGTCCCCTCGCAGGTCACCGCGCCGGGCTTGGCCGGCTCGGGCGGCGTGTCTGGTTGTCCTTGCGCGAGCAGTTGCTGTTGCTTGGTCAAGGTCGCACTGCGCGTGCAGCCCGGGACCGCGCACGCGATCTGCTTGTCTTCGAGAGAATCGAGCAACGATTGGCAGTCGGAGCACAGCTGCTTGGGTGCGGGCCGGTCACTGGCAAAGGCTTCGAGCTGGGCTGCCGCCGTCCAGGTCCAGGTGCCGGTGCAGCCGGGCCGGTCGCACCGGCGTTCGACGTCGTGCACGCGGCGGGACTTCTCCCGGCATGGCTCACACATGCCTTCGGACGCCGGGTCGCCCTGCCCAGCGGCGCGGCCGAAGCCGAGCGCCTTGCTGGAAAGTTGGATGAACGTGCGCGTGCATCCTGGCACGCGGCAGGGCAGGGACTTCGCGCCCAGCCGATCAGCGAGTGTAAATGTTCCGGCAGCCATGCGAAGTTTCGTATCGTGGCAACATCCCCACGGCAAGGCAAGCAGCAATTCTGTATACCCGCGTGCGGAGCCAACCCTGTCAGGGGGCCCATCATCGCGTAGGCGTAGCTGGGCCTTGCCCGGCGGAGCCATAGTGCGGGAGGGTTTGGGAACCCTTTGAGGGTTCCCATCATCGCGTAGGCGTAGCTGGGCTTTGCCCGGCGGAGCCATAGCGCGGGAGGGAATGGGAACCCTCAACATCCCATCAACAATAGTCGCCCTACTCGTTCTTGAAACGGTCGACCTGGAATTCGCTCGACTGGCCGGGCGTGGCGGTGGCCGGCGGCGGGGTGTAGCCAGTGCGGCCCCCGGCCCCGGGATTGAAGTCCGTGGCGACGCTACCCCCCTTGCTGACGCCGCGGAAGATGAGCGCGAAATCGTCCGCGTTGGTGGCGTTGGCCAGCGCCTCTTCATAGGTAACGAAGCGGTTCTTGACCAGCTCGGTGAGCGACTGATCGAAGCTCACCATGCCGTAGGGGTCGCGGCCAGAAACGATGGCTTCGTGGATCTCGCGCGTGCGGTGGGGATCCGCGATGAGCTCCTTCACGCGCGCGGTGTTGATGAGGATTTCCACCGCGGGAACCATGCCCATGTTGTCGGCGCGGGCGACCAGACGTTGTGAGACGACGCCACGGAGCACTGCGCAAAGCTGGAGGCGCGCCTGCACTTGCTGGTGGGGCGGATAGAGGGCGACGATGCGGTTGATGGTCTCGACCGCGTCGACCGTGTGGAGGGTGGAGAGCACGAGGTGCCCGGTTTCGGCCGCAGTGAGGGCGATCTCGGTGGTTTCGAGGTCGCGCATTTCGCCGACCATGATGACGTCGGGATCCTGGCGCAGGGAAGCGCGCAGGGCGCGCGCGAACGACATGGTATCGAACCCAATCTCGCGCTGGTTGATCACGCTGCGCCGGTCCTTGAAGGCGTACTCGATGGGGTCCTCGATGGTGACGATGTGGACGGCCTTGTGCGAGTTGATGTAGTCGACCATGGCCGCCANNTCGATCACCTTGCGGGGCAGGTTGAGACGCTCGAAGGGTGGCACGTTGGGGGGGATGAGGCGCATGACCACGCCCATGCACCCACGCTGCTGCAGGACGTTCACGCGGTAGCGGTAGCCGTCCTGGGTGGAATAGGCGAGATCGACGTCCCAGTTCTTGTCGAAGATATCGCGCTGGCGTGGATTCATCATGCTCAAGCCGAATTCTTCGACGGCTTCCTGGGTGAGCGGCGGCACGTTGGCGACGGTGCGCAGATCGCCCTTCACGCGGAAGATGGGCGGCAGTCCGACCTTGAGGTGGACGTCCGAGGCGCCAAGCTGGCGGGCGGCCCCAAGCACTTTGTCGAGGATGTTGCTCATGGTGGATTGGGTGGTCGAAGTTGCGTTGCGGCGGCCGGCTCACGTCACGGCCCTGCCCCTATCAGGGTAGCACGAGCCCGGAAATGCGCGTCTTTTGACCTTTTGCCGACTCTCCCCTAGGTTGGTATGTCGTGGGCTCCCCGGATACCCAGGCCGATGCAGGTCAGGAAATACTCGTTCTCGACGCGGACGAGACGGTGCGCAAGGGCGTGGATCGCCTGCTGCGCGAGGCCGGCCTCGGTGTCACCATGCTGTCCGACATGGAGCGCGCGAAGGACCAGGTGGCCAACCGCTTCTTCCCGGTCGTGCTCGCGGACTTGGACACGCCCAAGCAGGATTCCGGCATCGAGCTCATCAACTTCGTGCGCGAGCGTTCGCCTTTGACCGCGGTGATTGTGATGAGCCGCCGCATCGGGTTCGATGCCGTGGCGCCGGTCTTTCGCGCCGGCGCGACCGACGTGATTCCCAAGGCGCGCGAGTATGTGCGCGACCTGCGCGACCGGGTGGTCAAGGCCGCGAACGACGTCAAGGCGGCGATGGCACGGGAACAGCTCATGGTCGATCTCCTCGAGCTCAACGAGGACCTGTTGCGCAAGATGATGGGGTTGTCTCGGCAGGCCATCGACGCGGAAGACAAGGTCATGGAGCGCGAGGGGGGCCTGTCGTCGTCGACCACCGGGCTTGGCGCGCTCAATCTCTTGCTCGTCGACGACGACGCCACCTTAGCCAACGCCCTGGAACAGGAGTTGACCGAGGCCAAGGGCTGGCGCATCCGCCACGTGCAGACCGGCGGCGAGGCCCTCGACAGCGCGTCGCAAGTGCCGCCCATGGTGCTCGTCGCCAAGGAAAGCCTGCCCGACCTCAGCGGCAGCATGGTGGTCAAGACCATCAAGGCCTCGGTGCCGACTCTCATCGCCATGGTCTTCGCGCCGCCGTCCTCCGGGCACGCAGGCGAGGTGCGGATTGCCGATCAGAGCCGCCTGCACGTTTTGCTGCCGCAGTTCGTCGCGCCTGGGGAGCTCGTGGCCCAACTTGCGGAGGTGCGCGAGGCGCTAGCGCGCAAGGCCAAGGAGCGACGCTACGTGAAGGTTTTCCAGGGCCGGTACAACGAGCTTATAGAGAAATGCAACAAGCTCAAGCAGCAAGCCGACGCGTTGTTGGGCAAGGGTAAGTAGGCGGCTACTTGCCGAGCAGGTGACTCGGATGGACGTTCCCAAGCGCGGCCAGCATGGTCTGGCGCAGGTTGGGGTGCTTGGCCTCGAGGCGGTCGAGGAGCAGCTTCATCTCCTTGCGCTGCGCGTGGGGCCGCGAGCCGCATAGGTTGCAGGGCAGGATGGGTACCTTCCGCTTGGCCGCAAACTCGGCGAGGTCGCATTCCGCGCAGTAAATGAGCGGACGGATCACCACATGCGCGCCATCGTCGCTCACCAGGCGGGCTGGCATGGACGCGAGCTTGCCGGCGAA
>PNBO01000117.1 GCA_003136095.1 Myxococcales bacterium | reverse complement strand
GGCACGACCGGCACCGGCGGCACGACCGCCACCGGCGGGACCACGGCAAGCGTGGCTTGCACCGACGCATCCACGACTGCGCTGGCTTTCACGAAGCAGTACCAGGACGGCGAGATCACCGTGACCGGCTCGACCAAGACCTACCACGCGATGACCAATTGGTGGCAGCAAGGCACATTCAAGAATCAAACCGTGACCATCAACGGGCTGTCGATGACGGTGGGGAACTCGGCGGGCGCGGCGGTAGATGCGAGCAACGGCAGCCCGCTGGGGTTCCCGTCAATCTACATCGGCTCGTATTCGGGGCACGCGACGGTGGAAAGCAACCTGCCCAAGAAGGTTTCCGACATCAAGTCGGTTCCCACGATCTTTCACACGAACGCCAGCTCCCTTGACACCTCGAACATGAACGCCACCTACGACGTATGGTTCACGTCGAGCGGAACGGCGCTGTCGGCCATGGCGAGTTCTCCCGGCACCGGAGGCGCGTATCTGATGGTGTGGCTGTACAAGCCGGCTGATCGCCAGCCGCGAGGCGGATCGGGCGCAGCCACGGGCGCCACGGCCAACCACCCAGGGATGACGGTGTCCGGCGTGTCCGGCAAGTGGGACGTCTGGGTCGATCCCTCGAATCCTCCCTGTATTTCGTACGTCGCCAGCGAGCCGATCGATGGGCTGGATTTCGACCTGAACAACTTCATCCAAGACGCCGTCGCCCAGAGCTATGGCATCACGAATTCCATGTATCTGAGCATCGTCTTCGCCGGCTTCGAGATCTGGTCCGGCGGTGATGGCCTGCAGGACAAGCAGTTCTGCGCGGCGGTGAACTAGGGACAGCCTCCCGCCCAAACCACTCTGTGCCCTCGTCTGCCTCTGCGCCCTCTCCTCGCCGCGTCCTCGCGGCCAGGGTAGCCTTTGCCCCACCATGAAGACAGCCATCATCAAGCAGCTCGTGGCTCGCGAGATCCTCGACTCGCGTGGCAACCCCACGATCGAATGCTAGCTCCATCTCGAGTCCGGCGTCTGCGGCATGGCCGCCGTGCCCTCGGGCGCGTCGACGGGCGCACATGAGGCGCTGGAATTACGCGACGGCGATCCCAAGCGGTATCTCAAGAAAGGCGTGCTCAAGGCCGTCGCGAACGTGAAGAAGATCCTGGCTCCGGTCGTGGTGGGCCGCGACGTCTTCGACCAAGCCGGGCTCGACGGTGCCATGCTGGCCGCCGATGGCACGCCCAACAAGGCCAAGGCCGGCGCCCACGCCATTCTCGGCGTCTCGCTGGCGGCGGCGCGCGCGGCGGCGCAGGCCCTCGACCTCCCGCTCTACAAGTACCTGGGCGGCCCTAACGCGCGCGTCCTGCCCGTGCCCCAGATGAACATCATCAACGGCGGCGCCCACGCCGACAACGTGCTCGACTTCCAGGAGTTCATGATCGTGCCCCAGGGCGCGCCCACCTTCCGCGAGGCCCTGCGCGCGGGCTCCGAGGTGTTCCACACCTTGAAGAAGATCCTGCACGACAAGCAGGCGTCGACCGGCGTGGGCGACGAGGGCGGGTTCGCGCCCGACCTGCCCGGCGCCGAGGCCGCGCTCGAATGCATCAGCGAGGCCATCACCAAGGCCGGCTACAAGGTTGGCAAGGACGTGGCCCTGGCTCTCGACGTCGCCGCCAGCGAGCTCTTCGAGAAGGAGTCCGGGAAGTACAATATGGCGGGCGAGAAGAAGGTCCTCGACGCCAAGGGCATGGTCGAGCTCTACCGCGGCCTCATCGGCAAGTTCCCCATCGTCTCCATCGAGGACGGCATGGCCGAGAACGACTGGGACGGTTGGGTGCTCCTGACCAAGGAACTAGGCGGCAAGGTGCAGCTCGTCGGCGACGATCTCTTCGTCACCAACGTCGCGCGCATCAAGATGGGCATCGACAAGGGCGCAAGCAACAGCGTGCTCATCAAGGTCAACCAGATCGGTTCGCTCACCGAGACCCTCGACTCGGTCGAAATGTCCCACCGCACGGGCTGGACGACCATCATTTCGCACCGCTCGGGCGAGACCGAGGATGCGTTCATCGCGGATCTCGCGGTCGCCACTCGTTCGGGCCAGATCAAGACCGGTTCGCTCGCGCGCTCCGAGCGCGTGTGCAAGTACAACCGCCTGCTGCGTATCGAGGAAGAGCTGGGCGCCTCCGCGATCTACCCCGGCCCCACCACCTTCAAGGCGCACAAGTAAGCCGGGGAGGATTCACCACAGAGAGCACAGAGCGCGCAGAGGTCGGAGAAGAAGGAAGAGGGTTCGGATTCCGGATCCGGAAACCCCTTCCTTTCCGGACTCCGTGCTCTCTGCGCTCTCTGCGGTGAAAAATCCGGTAGGACGTCAGTGAGCCCCGGATGGAGGCCCGGCCTTCACCGGCCAGGGCTTGTCGGCCAGGTTGCCGCAGTTCGAACCGATGGGGATCCGCCGGAAGGCGAACCAGCCCGTCTGCGTTTCCTCGCTGTCGCCGGCCATCAGCTTGAGGCAAAGCCCGCTTGCCCCCAGGACCTTCTGCTTGATCTGCACGGAGATCTCGCCCGCCACGCCGTCCTCACTGGCGCGGCCCGAAACCAGCTTGGTGGTGGAATGGTTCGATACGTAGACCGCGCCCGCGCACTTCTTGCCCGAGATCTGAACCGTGGCGCCGGGGTTGCCGTCGGCGTCGATGTCCTCCGCCTCCCAGCCGGTCGTCCACGGCTGCGCGGCCAACGCGCCGTCCGTGCCCACATCGAACAAGGTGCGCGACTTGGGCAAGCGGAGCACGGTTTCCTTGCTCATGCTCACGGTCACGCCCTTGATGGGCAGGACCTCGATGCGGCAGAGCTTCTGGCGGATGTCGATGTGGCCCTCGCTGCGGTGGACCTCGGCGATGAGAAAGTTCTCGGTGTGGGTCTCCTTCTCACCGTAGATGGGGATCTTGCGCTTGCCCTTTAAGACCTGGTGCCCGACCCACGCCTCGACCCGCGGCGCGGCCGTGGTGCCTTCGGGGGCCGCCGCGAGCAGGGCCGCGAAGTAGAACAACATCTCCATCATGGCAAGGCGGCCGCCTGCAGCTTGCCGAACACCTTGGCCATCTGGCTGATGGTCTTGCCGCTCGGCTCGCGGCGCTCGCGATCCATCACGACCATGGTGGTGCGCTTGGCGCGCAGGACGACCCCCGTGTGCACGTCCATGCGCGCCCAGCCGTCCCGGACCTGCTGCACCCCACGGTCTAGCGCCTGGTCGTCTTGGTACTCGCACACCGTGGTGTCCACGCCGTGGACCATGCCGTGCTCGCAGTAGGTCGCCGTATTCGGGGGCGGCGGCGCGAAGGCGAAACCCTCGGGCGCCAGGCCAGCGGTGCGCCAGGCATTGAGGACTTCGTCGGTGTGGGGGGTGCCCGGAACGTGCGCGCTGGACGCCGTCGCGGCCTTGTCCTTGCGGCAGGCCGGAAATGTCGTGAGAAGCAGGGTCAGGGCAAGGGCGGGGAGTGTGCGTCTCATCATGGGACTTGCCTCTAGTGCGGGCGGTTCTGGCGGTTGTCGCCGCGACCCGTGGTGGGCGCAGCCGGTTGCAGCCGGGGAGCCGG
>PNBO01000037.1:9085-17604 GCA_003136095.1 Myxococcales bacterium | reverse complement strand
CTCCTCACGGTTGGTGCTCGTAGGCGCCGGTGTCGCAAGGATTGGCGCGCGGCAGGCCGCGCTGGTCGGTCGTCGGGCAGCTCTTGCCGAGGCGGATGGCTGGGCTGCCGGCGCCGAGCGCCAGGGTCTGCGAGAAGCCGCCGTTGTCGGCCAGCGGTTGCAGAAGCGGATCGGCGAACAGGATGCCGTCCGCGCACGGCTGATCCGCGTTGCCGTTCGCCTTGGTCTTCGGCCACTGGAGATTGCCACCGAGGTCGGTCATGGCCGCGTGGCAACTGGTGGCGCTGTACTGGTTAGCGGTGGTGTTGGCGGCAAAGAGGGTGTTCTGCAAGGTCACGGTCGCCGAGTCGCCCTCGAAGATGGCCGGGCCGTAGTCGGCATCATTGCCGCTGAAGGTGCAGTTGGTGAAGTGGGCGATGGCCGCGCCGTTGAACAACCCCGCGCCGTTGCCCGAAACGCGGTTGTTCGCGAAGGTGCAATTGGTGATGAAGGCCTCGGAGTTCTGTCCGAGGAAGATGGAGCCGGCGTGCTCGCCGCCGGTGTTGTTCGAGAAGGTGGTGCCGGTCAGGGTCAGCGGCGCGGCCTCGTGGTAGAGCGCGCCCGAGCCCTTGCCGCCGTTGGCGAACTGATTGCCGTCGAACACGCAATCGCGGATCTCGGATGCCATATCCGGGTAGTAGTAGCTGAACACGCCGCTGCCGTGGGTCATGCCGACGTTGCCCGCGAACACGGTGCCGCACATCAAGAAGTTGCCTGGATTGTCGTAGTTCATGCCGTCGATGTAGACGCCGCCGCCGTTGCCGTACTGGCCGTCGCCCGTGCCCAGGGCCTGGTTGCCCGAAAAGCGGCAGTCGATGATGGTCAGGGTCGAGCCCCGGTTCAAGATCCCGCCGCCGTTCGAGGCGACGTTGCCGGCGAACTCGCAGCCGGAGAGCACCGCCTCCGTCAGCCCGCCCGCGTAGATCGCACCACCACCGATCTCGCCGTCCCGGCTCGCGCACTGGTTGTTGATGAAGCGAACGTCGATCGCTTTCAAGGTTCCGTACCAAGGGTGGCGGATGGCCGCGCCGGAGTTGCTCGGGCGGTTGGTCACCTCGGGCTCGCTGGCGGCCACGAAGCCATCGGCCAGGGTCAAACGCTGCACCACGAAGTTGGTGTAGTTGTCGAGATCGAAGATGCGCGTCTTGCTCGAGCCGCTGATGGTGATCTGATTGTTCCCGTCGACGATCACCGTCTGATCCTTGGCCGAGGCGACCGCGAGCGGCGCCTTCAGCTTGATGGTGGCCGCCTGGCCGCAAGCGAAGGTGACCGTGCCGCCACCGGTGCCGGCCAGGCTGGTCAGGGCCGTGCGCAAGGCATCTTCGCTGCACGAGTCCGCAGTACCCGTGCCGACCACCTCGCTCTGTCCCGCCGGCGCCACGGGCGAGAGGCGGTCCGGGCACGATGATTGGGCGATGCCTCCGTCGCTGAGGGTGTACGAGGCATCGATCGGGCCGCTCGCGCTCGAGCCACTGCACGCAGCCCCCGCGACCGACAAGAGGAACACCCCCCATGACCTCGTCATCGCCTACCAGGATATCACCGGCTCGCGCCCGCGTCCGGGACGGCTGCTTCCCGGCCGCTCTGCGCAAATCGCCCGCGGGGACGGTCAATCAAGGGGACGGAATCGCCTCGCCGTCCTCGTAGGTGTTGTCCTCCCAGGTGGTGACGGTCGTATGGGTCAAGTTGACCGGCGCCGTGCCCACGAATCCGCGCCGCCAGCGATTGTGTCGGACCACGACCGAGCCACGCGCGTCGATGCGCAGCGGGTAGTAGCCGTCTTGCTCGATCAGCATGTTGCAGTCGACGGTCACGTCCGCGATCTCGGCGAAGTCTGGCTTGAAGAAGATCGCAGCGTTGACGCCGCCGCCGTCGATGGGGGGCGAGATGGCCTCGATCCAGTTGTTGCGGAGGTTGATGCCCTGTCCGCCCATCACTTGGATGCCGTCGAGGTGCGCGCCCTCGTCACCGACCAAGCCGTCGATGAGGTTGTCCTCCAGCAGCACCTGGGAGGCCGAGAAGATCCAGCCGTCGTCGCGAAATCCGCCGGCTGCCGCGTGCAGGTGGTTGCGGCGGCCGATGAAGCCGTCGCCGAGCAGCACGCCGCCCAGGATGTCCGAATCCTCGATGGTCAGGCCGGTGGCGCCGTCGGTCGAATAGACGGCGTAGTACACGTCGCCGATGAGGCGCGAGCGGCGGATCACCACGTTGTCGTGATCCACGTACAGCCGACCCTGCAGCTCGACGGCGTCGATCACCTGCCCGTCGCTCTGGGTGTGATAGCTGGCATCCGCCATCACCGTCAGGGACCCCGTGCCCGCCGGAATGCCGACCGTGCTCGCCGTCGGCCAGTCGTGGCAGGTCACGGGCCCGGGCGGCGCCGGTGGAGCGTCCGGCGCGGGCTTCGGGCTCGTTTCCGAGCAGCCGAGGAGCGCGGCCGCGGCGAACGCGAGCCCGCGCCGTCCATGACGCGCGCAACGTATAACCCGAGCTTTACAGGTTGGCGACATTCCGTCCTCACGGGCTCGGACAGGCGGGGAACTGGTTGGTGCCCACGCTGTCGCCGTCTACGACGAGGGGGACGCCGGCATCCTCGACGACCGCGCCGTTCACATCGGTAACGCGGAAGCTGTACGGACCTGGGCCCATGCCCGAGGCCGCGACGAAGTAGTTGTAGTCCAACCGAGGCACATCCACCCAGGCGCCGCTGTCGTCCACGTACTCGAGCTTGGCGATGCCGTAGCGGTGGTTTCTGATTTGCACCGCCGTCCACCACGCATTGCTGCCGTCCTTGAAGTGATAGACGATTGGCCCGGTCACCGCGCAGGCCACGTAGGTCCAGGTGATCGGGATCCTGCCCTTCGCGACGTCGTCGAGCTTGGCGAACGCCAACGGGCTGAAGTCGATGTTGCCAGCCGGACATTCGGGACACTGATCCACGATGCGAATCGTCAGCTCGCCCTGGGCGCCGACGACGTGGGCACACCGCCCGCACGCGGCCGAGCCGGCGTAGTCGTCGTGGTTCATGGCGCCGATGTCGAGATCGTCCGGCGTGGCGGGAAACATGCAGTTCCCCGCTCCGTCGGCGAAGGTGTAGTAGGTGCCCTCGCCCGTGTGCACGGTTGCGGTTGCCGGGCAGGTCGGGCCGGCGCTCACCGAGCCGTCGGCCGCGTGCCCGGGCGGCGGGGATGCCGCGCCCCCTTTGGACCCACAACCCGGCAGCGCGGCGGCAACCAGTACGACGAGCCTCGCAAGGCATGGCAACGGCCGCATGGGCAAATTATACACCCTGGTCGCCTGGGTCGATTCGCGAGAGGGCAACGGTCAAATCTACGGGGCGCGCCTAGAGGGCAACGCCGCCGCCATCGCGGCCGAGGCCTTCGCCATTTCCACGGGCGCGGATTACTTCACCGCCTCGACGAACAGCATGTACTGGATGAATCTATTATCGAAATGACAATTGTTGCGAAGCACCGGCGATACGCTTTGTCCGGCGGCGGACACGGCGATGTCGCGAAAGCCTGCATCGTTGAGAAACCGGGTGAGCTTGTCGGCCGTCCACCAATTGATATGGCATGCCCTCTGCTCTTTCTGGATTTCCACCCGACATCTCGATGTGCAATAATTCATGGCATCATCAAAGGTCATCGTTTCAAAGAGGTTCCTGAATTCGGCGTCGGAAATCCCGGGTGAGCTATTCCCTTTGAATAGCGCTGAAGAATGGGCCGCGAAGTGCAGCAGAAATGACTGTTCAATCGAAGTCGTCCTGGGCATCCAGGAGAAGAAATACGCATCGTTATTGCGAAACGCACGATAGTCGAGACTCACATTCGGGACGACGATGCGAACAATGCCGCCCTTCTTGAGGATCCTTCCTACCTCTTTGAACATGAAGAGCGCAGCCTCGTCGGTTATATGCTCGATACACAAGCCCGAATAGACCAGTTCCGCTGAACTTGATTCGACGGGGATCGGTTGAACGGACAGCAGATCGTGGGCGATATCCAGCGAAGGGTTGAACCGCCGCCCCTCTTTCCACGGCCGGTCGACATCGATACTGGTCCAATACGGATGATTGATGCCGCCGCCGAACTCGAAGTGTCCACCGGCGGATATCGTGTAGAAGCGCTTCGCTTCGACGCTTTCCCTGCCGAAGCGGTCGACGTACATATCCCGCTCGTCGGCAGTCGATGGAATTCTTTTCAGGTCGTATCCCCACCGATTCAACGCCTTCTTGATTAGGGCCTTCACAGTCATTGATCCAAGCTCCTTTCACGACGCGGCATCGCTTTATGATCGCGTGCGCGTCGACGCGACCATTTCACTCAACGACGCGGAACTCTCTGGCGTATAGCCTGCCTGCGCTGCTCGGCTCGGGCATGCGCGTCGTCAACCACTGAATCCGCGGCCCGCACACCGCTCTGCAAATTCGCTAGGTACGCGGCCAGACCGCTCAGCGTGGGGTGTTCGAAGACTTTCACGAGCGGCACGTCTTGTTGCAAGTGGGAGGAAATGCGACCTATGAGCTGGGCCGCGGTCAAGGAAGAACCTCCGCCATCGAAGAAGTTCTGGTTGACGCCGAGTTGCCGCCCAATAAGCTCCCCCGTCTGCGTCACCAGCCAGCGCTCCAACTCGTTGCCTGGAGCCGCCGGCGCAAGCTCGGCTCGCAGCACTGGCTCCGGAAGTGCCTTGCGGTCCACCTTTCCGTTCGCACTGAGCGGCAGCGAATCGAGTACGACAATGTGCTGCGGCAGCATGTACGCGGGAAGCACCCGGCGGAGGGCACTCTTGAGGGTTTCGACGTCCAGACCGTCGACCTGCTGTGTGCTGACGTAGGCACAGAGCTGTGCGTCACCCGAGCTGGTCCCAGCCCGGCGTGCCACGACAACGCTTTGGCGGACACCGGGCTGCTGGTCGAGCACGGCTTCGATTTCGCCCAGCTCAATCCGCAGACCACGAAGCTTCACCTGGTCATCAAAGCGGCCCAAGAAGGCGATCGTGCCATCCTCGTTCCAACGCGCCCGATCGCCGGTCCGGTAAAGCCGAGCCGAGGGGTCCGACGAAAAGGGATCCACGATGAAGCGCTCAGCGGTGAGCACCGGATCCCCGACGTATCCCAAGCCCACTTGGATGCCGCCGATATATAGCTCACCGGAGACGCCAATGGGCACCGGCGAGAGACGCGAGTCCAGAACATGAAGCTGCGTGTTGGCAATGGGGCCGCCGATGGGCACCGGATCGCGCGTTATGTCCGTTCGACAAGCCCACCAGCTGACGTCCACCGCCGCCTCGGTAGGCCCATACAGATTGTGAAGCTCGGCATTGCTGGCCAAGCAGAACCGGCGCACGAGATCGGTGCCGAGGGCCTCGCCACTACAAATCACGCGTCGCAGGCTTTCGCAGTCGAGAGCGGGCGCCGCGTCCAACAGAACGCCCAGCATGGAGGGCACGAAATGGATGGTCGTGACGCGCGCTTGCCGAATCAGGGTCAGTAACGCCGCTGGATCCCGATGCAGCCCCGGTGGCGCAATCTCGAGCTTGGCGCCGACAATGAGCGGCCAAAAGAGCTCCCACGTCGAAACATCGAAGCTGTACGGGGTTTTCTGTAATACCACGTCGTCCGCCCGCAGTGGGAACGCCTGCTGCATCCAGAGTAATCGATTGCAGATCCCTCGATGGCTATTGATGGCTCCTTTGGGGCGACCGGTGGAGCCGGAGGTAAAGATGACGTAGGCCGGATCTTCGGGACGCGTGGCGCGCGTCGGTGGTTCGGGGTGCAGGCCATGGTTATTCACCAAGATCGTGTGGACGAGTGAATCTTCCCCTGACCAACGCGAACGGGAGGCTTCGTGCAGCAGCACGACCCGCGGCCGCGCCCGCTCCAACATGTGCTCGATGCGGGCCCAGGGATATTCTGGATCGATGGGCACGTAGACACCGCCTGCCAACAAGGTGGCATAGATGCCAAGCACCATTTCCAGCGAACGCTCGAAAAACAGTCCGACCCGTTCGCCCTCCTTTATCCCACTCTCGCGAAGTGTCCGAGCCAGGCCACACGCCCGCCGATAGAGCTCCAGGTAGGTCCAAGACCGGTCCTCGCAGCGCACGGCATCCTGCTCGGGTGTGTTGCGGACCTGGGCTTCGAACAGCGCCGCTAGTGTGTGGGGCAGGTCATAGGTCACCGCCGTCCCGTTCCAGCGCACCAAGCTCGCGCGGTCCGAGGCCGGCAGCGGGAATTGTACGGGAGCCTTGCACCGGTCGGCGTCCGCCGAAAGCCACTGCAAAAGGCCGAGGAGAGACTCGCCGACCCGCGTGACCGTCTTTTCGGAAACCACGTCGATGGCATACTCGAGATGCCCAGCGAAGCCGCGCTGGGCATCGGGCCACAGGGTTAGGAACAGGTCAAGCTGCGCGCCTGCCGCGTGCGCCTTTACGCTGGTCACGACAACCCCTTCGAGGTCCACATGAAGTGGCGGTTCGAAGGTAAAGCCCGCCTGAAACAACGGGGCCCGGCTCGGGTCTCGCCGGGGTTGCACGGCCGCAACGATTCGGTCGAGCGGCAGCTCCTGGTGACGATGAAGACTCAACATCGTCATGCGCAGGTCACGCAACACCTCGACGAACGATGGCTCGGCAGAAAGCGACACGCGAACCGGAAGGTTGTTGACACAACAACCCACCAGCCCTCGACGGGCGTCGCTTCGACGATTACTGAAGGGAACGCCAATCGTCAATGGGGCTTCTCCAGAGAAGCGAGCGAGCACCAGCGCATAGGCGGCAAGCCAAACCAGGAACGGCTTGGTATTCAGTTGCCGCGCCAGCTGTTCGATGGCTTGCGAGAGCTCCGGCGCGGCTTGCAGTGGCACGATGGCGCCACGATGCGGCTGGGTTGTTGGTCGGAGTCTGCCCGCTGGCAGCACCAGTGCCGGCACGGTGTCGAGGCTCAAGCCGCGGAAATACTGCTCGGCCTTGGCTTTCTCCTCGGACTCCAACCATTCGGCTTCGGCGCTGCAGAAGTGATGATATTGCCGGGCCGGGGGGGGCAGGTCGGATAGCGGCTCACCCCGGCAGTGCAACTGGTAAAGCCTGGACAGCTCCGCACCCATGAGCTCCTTGCTGGCCAGGTCGCACACGATGTGGTGCATCGTCCAGGCTACGACGCTTTCGTCCTCGGAGCCCACAAAGACTCGAACCCGCACCAGCGGGCCTCGCACCAGGTCGAACGGGCGCTTGATCTCTGCTAGCACGTGACCCCCGCCCAATTCCACGTGACGGTGCTCCACGCAAAACTCGGGGGCAAGGTTGGCATGAATGGCCTGGTAAAGCCTGCTCTCGCGTTGCGCGAAAGTCGTACGCAGGCTCTCGTGCCGCCGGCAGAGCTGCTCGAACGCCGCGCGCAGCGATTCGAGCTTCAGCCTACCCCGAATCCGCCACAGCGTTGCGATGTGATAGGCGGTGGTTTCCCGCTGCAGCTCCTGCGCCAGCCAAAACTGCCGTTGAATGCCGGAGACCGGCAGCAGCCTCTCGGTCATCACTCAGTCCGATCTCGAGCACCATCCGCCCCGGATTTGGCGGACCTTGGCTCCCCCGCCCTATCTGGACGCCGCTGCGCGAACAACCAAGGGAGCAGCTCGGGCTCGTCGAGAGCAGGCCCCACCGAGCCATGACCGACTCCCTTGTACTCGGTATAGCGGACCNNGGCTGGCCCGGCTGACGTCACCAACCCCAGTGATGGGAATGCCCGCGGCAAAAACGCCGGGATGGCGCATCAACATGTCCCAGACACCCGAACCCCCCATGGAGAAACCCATCACGTAGACACGGCCAGCATCAATGGGGTGGCGAGCGATAAGATCGATGACCAAGGCGACAGTCAGCCGATTGGCATCGCTCTCCGGAAATTGCGAAAGATCGTAGGGGCGAAACGGCGGTGATGTGTGGCGGTTGATCCACTCGTCGCCCTCGGGACACTGTGGTGCCAAGACGAATGCTGGCCATGCCTTCTGGACTCGCGGCGATAGGAGCAATTCGATGTCCGTCCCCAACTGGGAAACATTGTTGCTGCCGCGACCCCCCACGGAGTGCAACGAAACGATAAGCGGTACCGTTCCCGTGATACCTTTGGGAGCGTACAGTCGATAAGGCAGAGGGTACTTGGCCGATGGCAGCGAGAAGGTCGCTGCCTCCATCTTTGACTCGAGCACGCTGGGGCCAGGGCGTTGGGGCCCGCCGCTCTTTCGACTCCCGCAAGCGACGAGGGCTGCGCCCAAACTGATCCAGGTACTGCGACGGGCCAGCTTTGCCCAGGATGCGAAAGTCATGCTTACCAATCCTCCACTCGATCAGCCTCGATGATTCGGTCAACCTGCGACTTGGCCATCGGCAAGAAGCCCGAGCGTGGCGAGATCTTCTGGCGAAAGCGCGAGTGATTTGACCAGGTAGGGTAACTGCTCCAGTGGCTGATCGGCAAGCTTCGCCAG
>PNBO01000037.1:0-9070 GCA_003136095.1 Myxococcales bacterium | reverse complement strand
AACAGATTGATGTTGTAGGGATAGGCCGGCGCGCGATCGATCACCGAGTCTGGCACTTCGTAGAGACGGTCGACCTCCTCACCGACAGCGTCACGAAGGCGTGCCATGCTTGCCTCCCGACTTTCGGCAAGAAACCGGTAGTGGTTCCGATACACGATGCCGTTGGCAGGAATCTGTCCGAGAGTGAACCCGGCAAGAATGAAGGGGATATCCTTCTCGAGCGCCAGGCGCAGCGCGGTGGTGTTGACGAGGGAAATGCACGCGTTGCAGCCGGCCGAGATACGGGTCAGGCTCTGCTCTCCGTAAATCGGTAGCAGGGACGCCGCGCGCACGACCGGCTTGAAAACGTTCAGGGCTGGACGGACAGTGATGTGGTCGACGCCCAACGCATCTACGACGCGGTGGATGTTGTCGCGGGCCGCGGGAGCGACGAATCCGTTGTCGAGCGTAAACGAAAGCACCGTAAGACCGTACTTCTCGACTGCCAATTTCAGCGTGTACGAGCTGTCCTTGCCTCCGCTGTTACACAACACTGCGTCGTAGGTTGCCTTGCGCGCCTTCTGCGCGGCCAAGAGATCCATCACCCGCACACGCCCCCGGTCGATGGCGGTGTCGTCGCTGCGTGCTCCCACTTCATCGCGGCAGAAGTTGCACACCCCCTCGTCGTCAAACTTGATGTTGGGGAAGGGCGCGGACAGCACACAGCGCGAGCATCGTTGTCTCGTGACACCCGGCTGTCGTGCGGAAGGGGTGGTCTCGGTCATATCTCACCACTTTTTCTCCGGCACACGAAGGTGGCCATCTTGTTCATGGATCCGAATGCCTCCCGGGTCATGTCCTGTTCCTGGATCTTCGCTCCGAAGGCATTCTCGATGAACGTGGTGATTTCCATGAGCCCGAACGAGTCGATGATCCCCTGATCGATCAGGGACCTGTCCAGGTCGATCGCCGATGCTTCCACCATGAAGCTGCGGGTAACGAACGTCACTAGCCCCTCCAGGATCCGGGCTCTCTCGGCGACTTGGTCCGCATTCATCTCCAATCTCCTTCCTCCAGGCGGTCCGTGACGATTGCCTGCCACGCGTTCTTGTGCCAAAAGCAGGCGGACGCGGTCGGTTTCGGCTCTGTCACGCGGCAGCATACCATGAACCATGTCTGCGGCGCCCTTTGAGGCTTGGGGACTGCCAGGATGTCCCCCAATCGGCTTTCCCACGTGGGTAAAACACCCCATGATTTCCATAACTTACGTGACGCAGATGGCCTTTGCAGCGAATCAGGATACATCTCTTTAGACCCGACGGTGCTAGTCTCCGCTCTCGGCAAAGATTGCCGCCGAGCGCCGATGAATGTCGCATTTGGACCGACCCCTTCCGCTATGTCCGACCTGCCTCCCTCGAAGCTCGGCCGGATCGATTGCTTGCGTAGCGACCCATTAGGAGGAACAACTCATGTGCGGGTTGGTGGGCATCTTTGCGGACAATAGCGACCCGTTGGCGCGGCGAGCGCTCCTGGAGCCTATGCTCGCGCGCCTGCAGCACCGGGGCCCCGACGCTTGGGGAACCTGGGTCGGCAGTGGGGTGGCATTCGGTCACGTTCGCTTGGCCATTGTCGACCTCGCGGCCGGCCACCAGCCCTTCCTTCGCGACGACTGCGCATTGGTGTACAACGGCGAGGTCTACAATCATCTCGAGCTGCGCGCCGAGCTCGAGGCGCTGGGCGAGCATTTTCAGACTCGCAGCGACACCGAAGTGGTTCTGGTCGCGCTCCGCCGGCTGGGCATTCAGGCTCTGACTCGCTTCAACGGTCAGTTCGCTCTCTTGTTCTGGAATGCTCGTACCCGGCGACTCATTGCCGCGCGCGACCGTTATGGCGTGCGCCCACTCTATCACCTTGGGCACCAGGGTGCCGTGTACTTTGCCTCGGAAACGAAGGCATTCGATGCGCTGCCGAACTATCGCCGCGCGCTCTGTCCGGAAGGCTTGCTCGAACACGGGTTGCTGTGGAACACGCTCGGAACCCGCACGGTGTGGAAGGGGATTCAGTCCATCGAAGCCGGCACCGCCGTGGTCTTCAGCGCGACCGAGTCACCCAAGACCCATCGCTACCATCAGCTCGGCGAGGGTACCACCCACCCCCTGCCCAGCAACTTCGCCGAAGCCAAGGCTCAGCTGCGCAGTATGCTCTCGAGCGCGGTCCGGCTGCGCTTGCGCAGCGACGTTCCCGTCGGCAACTACCTGAGCGGGGGCATCGATTCGTCCGTCACCACGCTGCTCACCGACGAGCTGCGCACGGACCGCTTCCAAGCCTTTGCCATCGCCTTCGAAGATGGCGCCTACGACGAATCGCCCTACCAAGCGATGATGGCCAAGCGTCTCAACGTGGACCTGGTCAGTATCCGCATAACCGATGCCCTCATCCGAGACAACTTCGAAAAGGCCGTCTGGCACGCGGAGCGTCCGCTGTTTCGCACGGCACCGATTCCCCTGCTCCTCTTGGCCGAGGTTGTCCGTGCCGCGGGAATTCGCGTGGTGCTGACGGGCGAGGCAGCCGATGAAATTCTGTGGGGCTACGATGCGTTCAAGGAACTGAAGCTGCTCCGGTTCTGGGCCAAGTNNTATGACAACGACCTGGTGGGGCTCAATCTTCGCATTCACAATAACAAGATCCTACTCAACTACTTGCCCCGGGACTGCCGCCCTGCTGACCTGGACGGTTGGCTGCTCGATCGCGTGCGCCAGAGCCTGCCTGCGGATTGGCGGCAATGGTCACTGCTTCGGAAGAACCAGTTCTTGGAAATGCGAACGCTCCTGCAAGGGTATCTCCTGTCTTCGCAGGCAGACCGGATGTCGTTGGCACATGGGGTGGAAGGCCGCTACCCGTTCCTCGATCACGAGCTCTTGGAGTGGTTGTTCCAACTTCCGGACCAATTCAAGCTCCCGCTGCTCTCGCAGAAGCACCTGTTGCGCGAGACTTTCCGGGCGAACCTACCCAGCGAGATCGTCGACCGGCCCAAGCAACCCTACCAAGCCCCCGATCTCAAGGCATTTTTCGAAGACGGACGCCTCGGCAAGCTCATGAACGAACGTCTGAGCCCAGACGCGGTCGCGGCGGCTGGGGTGTTCGATGCCGCGGCCGTCGAACGCTTCCGCGCCAAGTTCGCGCGCGGCATGCCTCCGCAAGTGGGCTACCGAGACAACATGTTGGCCTCATTCTTGCTGTCCACTCAGGTGGTGGCTGCTCAACTCCAACATCCGTGGACCGGACCTATGCGGCCGTCCTCGCCGCGAACTGTCGACTTGATTGAGCAGGGGCAGCCATGAGCCGGGCCCCGCTCGAAGAGACTGGGATTGCAATCATTGGCATGGCCGGGCGGTTTCCGGGCGCCGCCAGTGTCCAGGAGCTTTGGCCTATCGTTCGGGAGGGGCGTGACGTCGTCAGCCGATTCGAAGTGGCCGAGCTGGCTGCGGATGAACCCGACCCATCCGTTCTGTCCCAGCCGAACTACGTGGCCGCACGGGGGCTGCTCGAAGGTGCCGATCTGTTCGACGCGGAGTTCTTCGACTACGCGCCCGCCGAGGCGACTCACATCGACCCACAGCACCGCGTCTGGCTGGAAGTCGCCTGGGAAGCTCTGGAATCCGCCGGGTATGCCCACGACCGTCATTCCCAAATCGTCTCGGTTTTTGCGGGCAGTTTCGGTCACAACTACCTGCTGCACAGTCTGCTTCCCGACCGCAACGCGGTCGAGGAATACGTGCGGGCACGCCGGGCCGCCGCGTTTGCCTTGATGATCCAGAACGACTCCGCGCATCTGCCGACCCGTACCGCCCACCGGCTCAACTTGCGAGGCCCGGCCGTCAACGTCCAGACCGCGTGTTCGACTTCACTCGTCGCGGTCGCGATGGGGGCGCAAAACCTGCTTGCGTTCGAGTCGGACATCGCCATCGCGGGCGGGGTTTGCATCGCCTTCCCGCAGAAGACGGGGTATTTCTATCAAGAGGGCGCGATCCTTTCGCGGGATGGTGTGTGCCGTCCCTATGACAAGCACGCGTGTGGCACCGTGTTCGGCAATGGCGCGGCCGCCATCGTGATGAAGCGATACGCGGACGCCGTCCGCGATCGCGATCCCGTCCTTGCCGTCATCCGGGCCGCGGCGGTCAATAACGATGGGCGCAGCAAGGTCAGTTACGTAGCGCCCAGCGTGCAGGGGCAAGCGGAGGTCATTGCCACGGCGCTGGGCCTGGCGGGGGTATCGGCCGAGAGCATCGGCTACGTGGAGGGGCACGGCACGGCCACCCCGATGGGCGATCCCATCGAAGTCGAAGCCCTCACGCGAGCGTATCGCGCTCAGACTGCCCGCAAGGGCTATTGTTGTCTCGGCTCTCTCAAGGGCAACATCGGCCACCTGGATGCCGCGGCAGGCGCCGCGGGTTTGGTCCGCGCAATACTCGCCCTGACCCATCGCGAGCTTCCGCCCACGGCGCACTTCCAAGAGCCCAACCCTGATCTGCGGCTGGAGGACGGCCCTTTTTTCGTCCTGCCAAGGGTGGCGCCATGGCCGGCCGGACCGGACCCTCGGCGTGCCGGGGTAAGCTCCTTTGGGGTGGGCGGCACCAATTGCCACGTCGTTCTCGAGGAAGCCCCCGCCGAGGAACCGCATCCGACGCCCATCGACCGGGAAGCCGAAAGCGTATTGGAGCTTTCCGCGCGCAATCTTCCTGCGCTGGACAAGGCCACGGTCCAGTTGGGCGACTGGCTTGCCGACCACGTCGATGGCGGCCATGCCCCCTGGTCGATCGATGCGGTCGGCAGTGTCCTCCGCCACCGCCGGCAACGCTTCGAGCATCGTCGTACTCTGCGCGTTCGGCACTGGGCCGACGCCATCGTGGGGCTGCGCAATCCAAAGAGATTCGTGACGGGGCATGCGCTTCCGCACGGGTTTCAGACGGTCTTCTTGCTCCCGGGCCAGGGCTCCCTGCGCAGCGGGGCGGTCCATCACCTCATGGCTTGCCATGAGCCGCTCCGCGCTTCGCTCGCGGCGCTCGCTCGACCGGCCTCCGATCTCCTGCACTTCGACCTATGGGGCTGGTTCAGCGACGCGGCTGCGGACGAATCCGCGCTGCTCGATGACAACGCTCGCTATCAGTTGGCCATCTTCTGCATCGACGTCGCGCTTGCGCGTTGGCTGGAAGGCCATGGGGTGACCGCCTCCGCGTTGTTGGGACATTCCCTCGGAGAGTTGGTCGCTTTGCATCTGGCGGGCGTGCTCAGCTCGGAGCATGCGCTGCGCGCCGTCTTCGAGCGTGGCACGCTCATGCAGTCCACTGGCCCTGGCGCCGCGCTGGCTGTCAGTCTATCGGAAAGAGACGTTCAAGAGTTCCTTGGGGATACGATCCATCTTGCCTGTGTCAATGGCCCCAAGCTCATGTTGCTCAGCGGCTCCCCCGCCGCCATCGACGACTGCGCCAAGCGCCTGGCCGGGAAAGCCATCGTGCACCGTCGCACTCCCATTCGTATCGTGGTGCACAGCCCCTGCATGGACGCCATCATCGAACCTCTCACCGAACGATTCCGCAAGCTGGATTGGCGGGTGCCTTCGCTAAAGCTCCTTTCCGCCGTCACCGGCACCTGGCTCGATCCGCAGACCGCCACCAACCCGGAGTTTTGGGCTCGTCAGACGCGCGCTCAAGTGCGTTTCGATGCCGCTACGCAACTGCTCGCCGAGGGCGGACCGTGTCTCGCGGTAGAGGTGGGGTTTGGCAGCACGCTGTCCTCGCTGTTGCGCCCGCGTTTTGTGGATGCGAATCGGCAGCGAATCTGTCCGCTCCTCGCAGCGCCGGCTGAAGGGAACGACTTTGCCCAAGCGCTGAGCCGGTCCCTAGAGGTATTGTGGGTCGCGGGCGCGGAGGTCAACTTCCACGACCAGGTTGCAGCGGATGTCCCCTCGCACCCTCGACTCCCCACGTATCCATTCCAGCGCCAACGCTACTTCATCGATCCACCGCAAGCCCGTTCCGGCACTTCGACCCCCAGCGCCCGTCCGGCCGACCCATCACCGGTAGCCGCCTCGGGAACGGAGGAGCGCTCCTCCCGGCTCGAGGCAAACGCCCACGGGACCATGGAAGATGCCGAGCTTCGCATCGTTGGGCTTTTCGAAAAGACTTTGGGCGTCCAAGGCATCGCCGCGACAGACAACTTCTTCGAGCGTGGGGGCAATTCGCTCCTCGCCGTCGTGCTGGTCAGTGAAATCGGGCAGGTGTTCGGGGTCCCAGTGTCACTTGCCACGTTCTTCGAGAATCCGACTCCCAGGGGCGTCCATGCCACCCTCAAGCAAACGGGGGCTTCTAGCTCGCAGACCGCCACGCACGTCTTCTGCAAAGGAGGTGATCGCGTACCTGTCTTCTTCATCTGCGGTATAGCGATCTATCAGGCGCTCGCTGAGCGCCTCAAACCCGTTCATCCGGCATTTGCGCTCTACGTGCAGTCCGAAGTCGAGCTACTCAACTCGAGGAAAGGCGGAAGCGACGCGCGATCTTCCGTCGAAGCGCTGGCCAACGAGTACTTCGACCGTGTGCTTGCGGAACGCCCCCATGGTCCCTATGCCTTGGTCGGCGTGTCGTTTGGAGGACTTCTGGCCCTGCGAGTTGCCGAAATGCTGGAGCAGCGTGGCGAGACGGTCGAGCTTGTCACACTACTCGACACCTTGCCCCCAACCTTGATGAAATTGACGTCCCTGCAAAGAGCGTGGTTTCTGGCAAATCGGATTCTGCGCGACGGGCCAGCCTATCTTGTCCCGAAGCTACTCAATCTGAAGCAAGCGCGATTCAATTCGTTGCCAGTTACCGGGGGTGAAGCTGCGCCAGGCGAGACCGCCTCACGCGCGGCTCGTGAGCTCGAGGAACTGCGCGAGTGCCTGTATTCGGACATGGGGTCGAAATACCGTCCTTCACCCTATCCTGGGCGTGTCGCATTGGTGATTTCGCGGGAGCGGGATCGCTCCTCGGTGACGGCGGAAGCCGTGGAGCGCTATTGGCAAAGGCTCATCCGAGGGCCCCTGGTCACGGCACGTGTGACGGGAGGCCACGTCGGCATGCTGGCGGCGCCTTTCGTCGACGAAGTGGCGGAACGGCTGCAGGCGTTTCTCGACGGAGAAGGGGCTTGAGCTAGAACGGAATGGTGCGAAGCTGGGGGCGCCTAGGTGAATCGGTGGGGGTAGTTCCCCGTCGGAGAACCCTCGCCCCGCCACGCTCGCCCGCCTGGCCGAGTTACCGGCGTCACCCGCCTGACCGCGGGAGCTGCGTCCAATGGCGGCTACGCACGCTTGCCGGAAGTACACGGTGCTACGCAAGAAACGGTTCCTAGGCGAAAGCGGCGGCGCAATCGACTTCCATCCATCCGCGATTGCTTGACTCGGTCAAAAGGATGTACCGCTTCATTCACTTCGAGGGAGACGGCGACGAACGAGGCGGGCGGATGTGCAAGCTGGTGAAGACATGCGGATATCGGCCCTGGGGCGGCCGTGGTGCATTCGCCCATCCGCGCCGCATACTATCGTAGCTTGACGCCCAGATCTCGCAGCCTAGGAAGGACGGCGTTGCGTGGGGTAGATGCGAACCCACAGCCCGCCGTGGTTGTCGCCCCAGGATCCGTTCCTGGCGTCGGCGATCGGGAGCTTGGGACGAGCTCCGTTGCCGACGATCATGGTCGAGTACCGGTGGTCGTGCCGGTACTGCACGTAGTGGCCGCTCGCCCCGCCGATCTCCTACATCGGGCGGTCGTCGACCAGAAGCTGGGCCCACGGCTGTGGCTGGGCGCCGAAGTACCACGGGCCGTAGCCATAGTAGGGATCGACGCCGTCATTGTGGTTGGGCCAGCAGGAGAAAACGCCCCAAGCCTCGACGACGTACCACTGGCCGGCCGTCAAAGGGAAATTCAGCCAGACCGGCTCGGGTCTGTCCGCCGGCACCCAGACGGCGCCCGGCTGGCCGACCATCGGCGGCGGCGGTGGATAGGGCGACACTTGCAGGGCGCGCAGGCGAATCCACGCCGCCGCGGCCACCAGCGCGCCCGTGGCCACCAGCGCTCCCAGCTCCGTTCTGGTTTTCACCTGGTTCCGTCGACGTCGAGCTGATCCTCGGGGGTGGGGATCGATTCTATCCGGCTACCACCCCGGGCAGCCCTCGACGATGATGTCCTGGGCGACGCTCGTGCCAAGGTTGCTCAGGTTCGCCACGTCCGGGGAGAAGGCGCAGCCACCGCCGATCGGCCGCACCGAGTACGAGCCGGGCGGGAGGCCGGAGAAAACGTAGGCGCCGCTGCCGTCGGTCACGATCTCGCCTTGCTGGGAGCCCGCCAGGGTGACCACGATGCCCGACACGGGGGCACCCTGCATGTCGGTCACGTGGCCGCTGATGCTGATGGCGCCGTAGCCGCCTTCCGGCCCCACCGCCAGCGGCTCGACGAAGACAGGCCCGTGCTGGTGTTTCCAGTGGCCTGGGTAGTACGCCCAGCGATGGCCATGCCTCTTCCATCGCGCTGGCTCCCAGGCGTAGCCGGGGGAGGGCGGGGTCGCCCACTCGCCGCCGATCCACATTTGCGTGCCGTCTTCCCAACCCCAGTAGCCGGCGATCCAGACGTGCGCCGGCGAGGGCCGGGGCGGCGGCGCTTCGTAGCGGACTCTCGGTGGCTCCGCCTCGACGTAGATTGGCCGCGCCGGCGCCAGGGGGCGCCCCATGTACACGGGCGGGGTTACCGGGCGCGCGCGCCCCACGTGCGCGGGCGCCGGGCGCGCGGGCTCGTAGCGTGGAGGAGGAGGCGTCGGGCGTCCTCCATGCGCGGGCACGGACTGCCCGTATGGGGCAGGATGTGGCGCCGCCAGCTCGGGATGCCTTGTAATCCCCTGGGGCGCCCGCTGATCGCGGTGATCCCCTGGATGCTGACCACTCGCACCGTATCGTGCCCCCGGCTGTAGCGGCTGCGCCTGGGGGTGCACTTGCGCCGGCTGGTGATGCTGCTGCGGCGGTTGTACCTGCGGCGGTTGTACCTGCGGCGGCTGCTGATGGGGTTGCGG
>PNBO01000437.1 GCA_003136095.1 Myxococcales bacterium | reverse complement strand
GAGCCCGTCACGCTGGCGCCGCCGGAACCCGTCACGCTGCTGCCACCGGAACCCGTCACGCCGGTGCCGCCCTGGCCGCCTTTTGCCCCGCCCGTGTTGCCACCACCGCCCCCGCTGCTACTGCAGGCGGCAAGGAGAAGCAGTGCGCACCCGATTGCGCTTGTCGTCGGTGAAGAGCCTCGATGTCGATGCAGCATGGTTTTCCCTCCCGGTGAGCGTCTGGCGCGGCGCAACGGAAACCCGCACCGAGTAGCCATCTTATGACGAAGCTCGGACACCTGCAACGGTGTCAATTCCAATTGTCATTCGAGCCGACAATTGTCATCCCGTGAAGAACGCACACCGGAAACCGGGCCGCAATCGTTATGAACGCTCTCCGGGCGGGTTGGGCGTGGTAGTAGCCTGGTGCCCGAGGACCCGACGGGTGTCCCACCTCCGAGCTGTCGTACTTCTTCGCGGCCAGCTGGCGGAACCAGGTGAGAATCGTCTCCGGCTTCACGAGCCGGCAGCACTTGCGCCGCTCGTCAGGGGTGAGCTGCTTGCCGGCGGTGGCAAGGCGACGGCGCTGGTCTGTCGTGAATGCGAGCTTCTTGCCGCCCGTGGTGGCGTCCAGCTGTTCCTGCAAAATGCGCTGCTCTTCTTCGACGTAGTCGAGCTAGCGCTGCAGCCGATCGTTGATCGCGGCTGCGACCATCACGACCAGGAATTGCAACGTCATGGGCAACACTGATGGTCAGATTGCTCGTACGTGGTCCCCTTTCCAAGCTCCATATCTTCGCGAATTCGTGGGACAATCTCGGCGATGCCTTTTGGGGACACCGTGGGCGTGGGGCGTGAATGGCAGCTTCTCGGTGCTGGCCCCGGTCATCGCCGTCGCTGTCTCGACCACTTGGGGCATCAGCGTCCTGCTGGTCCTCGCAGCCTTGGTCTACCTGGTGGCCGGGTTCAGTCTACCTCGTGCTGTCCACCGTGCTCATCTCTAGGCATTCCGTGGCCCTGGAGGGCTTTGCTGAATGCTACTGGCAGGTGCCGGCTTGCAATCGGCTGAATCGTCGCAGCCTTCCAACCGGTGTTTGATGGCGAGCGAATTCGTCGTCGGTCGAGCCCAGCAGTGACACCCCCACGGACGGACGCCGAACCTCAGTTGATCGAAACTGAGAAACTGTTGTTGTTGTAGGGCAGTCCGCCAGTGCGAAGCTCGTCGCCCGCCTGGATCGCATAGAGGTACCAGGAATTCTGAACGTACCCCCTGGACACCGCATCCTTGAAGAAGGCGTTCAAATCCAGGTTGGTCACGGAGGTCACCATGGGGACCTTGATCATATAGGCCAGGTAGGTCCAGCTGTTGCCGCTCGCGCCTTGCGTGGCCACCCAAACATCCCACGAGTGTCCGTCCAGGCTCACGGACCCCAGATGGCTTTGCCAACCGCTGACGTTCTGATAATCCAGCCAAATCATCAGCTCCGTCCCTTTGGGGAACCCGTTCGCTCCGCAGGTATTGTCCGGGCAAAACCAGATGTCGTAGGCCACATCATATTGGTCGGTGGAGACGCCTCCCACGCTGAAACTCCAGCTGCTGGTCACGCCGGCGAGTGACCCGACCGGCTTGGGAAGTACGCTTCCGGAGCTGCAGGTCCCGAAGGAACAGCCGTAGAGCACATTGGGGTAGGAGGCCACGGTGTTGCCACAGCTCGGGAACTGCGTCACCGTGAAGGCGCCGGTTGTGTCGTTGATGGCCATGCATTGAGTTCCGGGACAACGTCCCTGATTCCAGAAATCCGACTCCACGACGTAGGTCCCCACGTTCACGGCCGTGTAGGAATCGCAAGTATTGACCGTGACACCGGGCGGCCAAGTCGTGTTGGACCCGCCAGCACCGCCAGCGGCACTCGTGCTGGCCCCACCTCCGCCACCCGCACCCGATTGGTTGGGAGCGAGCTGGTCGAGCGGCGTTTGCAACCCGCATCCTGCTTCCAGCAGAAGTGAAAGAGCCAGCCATGACCTCAGACGATTCATCATGTGTAATCCTAGCATAGCAACGCGCGACTCCTGGCGATCCGCATGATACCAATACCGTGCGCTCGCGTGAGAAAAGTCGAATGCCGAGCCAACGAAGCGCCGTGTGGTCCGCCACAGCATCATCACCGGCGCGTTCGGGCGTGGGCGTGACTGAGCTGTTCCGCATGGCGTGTGCGCAACGCCGCAGATACGGTTGTGCTCGCAATCCGGCAGAATCTCGGGAAACGAAAGGGAGTGGATAGATTATGCCCACCATGTCAACCCAGCTGTAAGCGAGGACATTCCACACAAATGTGTGCGCAATTTCGACACCTCCAATATCATTGAAGTTTTCGCCGGCGCTTGAGCCCACATCGTTGGCGCTTTCAGGATGATGGCGCGCAGAAGTATTCAGATACTGGACTCGTGACATCGCACTGTTCCGATCGACATTTCAAGGCCGTTTGCCGCACAGAGCCAGATGGCCAAGTGCATCGTCGTGGCCCTGCATGGGTGAGCCTAGATGCCATGCGGCAACCATCCACCGACGGAGACTTCAATCATAGTAGAGGCGTCGCAATTGCGTACGGATTTGTGTGGAAGGTCTTCGCTCACAGCACGGCTAGGGACCGCCCGTTCCCAACAGGTTTTCGGCCTTGTTCAAATTGTCGAGCGCGGCGGGATCGTTTGGTTGCAAGCGAAGTGCGGCGCGAAACTCGTCCGCAGCATCGGCAAGGCGGTGTTTTTCCGCGAGCACGATGCCGAGCCCCGTGTGGGCACCGGCAAGATTCGGGGCAAGAGCGATACAACGTCGAAAGGCTGTCTCCGCTTTGTCGAACTGTCCAACTGTGGAAAGGGCATTGGCTTCGTTGTAGAGATGCTCTAAAGAGCTCGGAGCGAGCGCGGCGGCGGCTGAGAACGCGCCCACAGCTCGCTCCGGTTGGTTCACCTGCATCAGGAGCATGCCGAGATTGCCGAAGTCGTTGGCCGACATGCCTTCGGCCGTCAGGCCTGGCGTTTTCTGCGACTGAGCGATCACGCGTTCGGCCTCCGCCGGTTGGTTGATCTGGAAGTACACGTCCGCCAAGTTGACGTAGGCCCTCAGGAGGATGGGCTTGCGCTTCACATATGCCTGGTAGTCAGCCAGCGCCGCCGCGAAGTCGCCGTTGGCCTGCTCTGCTCGACCCCGGTTGAGATAGGCAAAGGCCGCATCCGGGTTGACGTCGATGGTGTGGTGGAGAAACTCCGAGTTGCTCGCCCAATAGCGACTCTGGTTGAAGGACAGCGAGGCCAGCACGACGAGCGCCACGGAAGTCACAACCACAATCAGCTTCCGGGGCCTAACGTAGTCGACCGCGTCGGCGACCATCAGTCCGACGCCAATCAGGGCCAGATAGGCATAGCGGTCGGCGACGGTCGAATACGCCTGATAGGTGAACGGCACGAGACCCAACGTCGGCAGCAGGAACCCCACGAATATCAAGGCGCCAAGCCATGTGATCGGACGGCGCTCGCGGATCCGGTAGCAGACAGCAAACAGAGCCACCGGAACCATCCAAGCCAGGTAGCCCCACGCTTGCGACATCACCGAGTCCGGCGTTCGCCCATAATCGACACAGAGGTCGATCGGCAGAAAGATCTTGAGGATGTAAAACGCCAGGGCATCGCCAGCGACGAACGGCCGCTGCCACCACAAAGACTCGCCCGACGTGGCAACTTCCTGAATCGAGCGCGTGATCAGGGCGAACGGCACAACGCACGCCGCCCAGATCGACGCAGTCACAACCGTTCTGCGCCAGGGAGTCTTGAGGACCGTGCGATCGATTGCGAGTGCGACAAGAGGCAGAGCAACCGCAGACGGCTTGCACAGCATGGCGCACGTCACGGACACGGCGGATGCGGCAAGCAACATTCGCGACGTGGCGGAAGCTTCGTCGCTCGCCTGTCGTGACCGAACCAGCGCGTAGAGTGCAATCAGTGCAAAGCAACTGCTGCCGAGACCGCGAAGCTCGGAGATCCAGCCAACACTCTCCAATTGCAAGGGGTGCAACGCGAAGACCAGCGAACAGAGCACTGCCGCCGCTCGCCGTCGGGTAAGCCGCTGCACCAGCAGGAAGCAAACCAGACTGTTCGCCACGTGGAAGGCGATGCTAACGGCGTGAAATGCGCTGGGATCGACGCTAACAGTGTCGCCAATGGAGCGTTCCAGGTGCTCCGGAACTTGCGCGTACCGCGCGACAGCGGCAAACATCGTGTAGGCGAGAGGGACGTAGAGCCGTTTGTAGGAATGTTGCCAGAGCGTGGCCACACCCCGCAGCGTGGGCGGGTTGAGGAACGGGTTCGCGTAGACATGAGCCTCGTCGTCGAACCCCACGAAACCGGCCGAAAAGATGCGGAGGTAGACCACGAGGCACGCTCCGATGAGACCGAGGACGATGATGGGATTTGCGATTCGTTTCATGACCGGCGAGCAAGTCTACGGTGAGCGGGTGGAACGGGCCGCCTAGAATACGCCCAGCTACGGCTCAGGACATTCTGGTCTTTTGTGCGTACAACTGCAACGACGCTGAAAACGCTGATGAAATTGACCCTGCGCTGACTTGCCAGCGGTCCCCGAGCATGCAGACCATCCGTCGCGCGCACGCCGTCCAGCCAGTCACGGCCCTGCAGAGCGAGTACTCGTTGTTCTGGCGAGCCCCCGAAGCGGAGGTGATCCCGACGCTCGAAAAGCTCGGCATTGGGGTCGTTCCGTTCAGTCCGCTTGGCAATGGCTTCCTCACCGGGCAGATCGACGAGAACACCACATTCGACAGCGGCGACTTCCGCAACATCGTTCCTCGCTTCACGCCGGAAACTCGTAAAGCGACTCAGGCCCTGGTCGTTCTGCTTCGCACGACCGCGGAACGGCAGAAGACAACGCCTGCCCAGATGGCCCTCGCCTGGCTACTGGTCCAGAAGCCCTGGATCGTCCCCATCCCCGGCACCACGAAGCTGGCGCGCCTGGAGAGAACATCGGGGCCGATGCGGTCGATCTCACGTCCGACGATCTCCACGAGATTGATGGCGCGGTTCCAAGATCACCCTGCACGGGGCTCGCTATCCTAAGAAGCTGCAGCCACTGACCGGTCGTTGACCGGCATGCCGTGGCTCTTCCGAAGAAGAGGCAGCTCTTTCGTTGCCGACGCCGCCGCGTCCTGATACGCTTTTTGTGCTGATCGTCCGACATTGCAATCGAGTCGAGGCAATCGCGGCGTAGCGTTCCGTTCAGGCGCTCGCATTCCTACCTCATGCGCAGAAATTATCTCGTGAGCGCGGCGCGCCAAGAAAAGGCCCTGGCATTACCAGGGCGCTTCGCGTTGGCGAAGACGGGCTTTGCCCGTCAGAGCCAGAGCGCGAGAGGGTTTGGGAACCCTCCCAGGGTTCCCATCAAAATGAGAGCGGGCGAAGGGACTTGAACCCTCGACGTTCACCTTGGCAAGGTGAACACCGACCTCGTAATTTCAATGAGTTAGCGGACTTGGAGGACGCGAAAGGACCTGAAAGGACCCGAAAGGCCCTGAGAAGACTTGCCGGATTACCTCATTGCTACCTCATGTCGGAGACGATTACCTCATGCTGCCGGAGCGCTGGCTTTCGCAACCAGACCGAGCCGCCAGTCCTTGCCACGGTCCGGAGCTACCAGGCGCGGATGGCGACTTGGCGAAGGACAGGTGTTCTCCCTGCTCTTCTCTGCGACCTGCAACTAGCTTTCCCGAGCCCAAAATTGCAAACCTCGGGCCACGGCCCAGGACAGCCAAGGACAGGACGATCTCCGCAGCTACGCGCTGGGGTGCGGGAGATCACTTGCCAATCGCGTGGCGTGGCGTGAGGCTTGGGTCATGACGATCTCTCGACGGTGTGGCAGAGCGGCGTGGTTTTTCTCCCTTGGAGCGCTGGCGTTGCCGGCCTGTGGTGGCCCGGGTGGGCTCGCAACTCCCGAGGACGCTGCGGCCGATGACTCGCAACCCGATACGGTCGTCCGGAGCGTCGAGGATACGGCCCCGGCATCGCCCGACGTCCCCGTCTCTCCCGACCTGCCAGCGTATCCTGATCTGGTCTCGCCGTCGCCCGATCTGGGTCTGAAATTCCCCGACCTGGCGCCGAGTGACCCGTCGCAACCCGCCGATGCGCCGAATCCCGTGGACAGCCCCGGCGATCCCGGCAGCTACTACGATCGCCCCGATGTCTTCACCCACGAGGTTCGCGCCCTCGATTCCCCCCCGAGGCTGGACTCGGCCAACCTCGTGACCGAGTACCCGTTGCCCACGCAGGATTGCTCGCCGCAAGACATCGCGGCGGGGCCAGACGGCAACCTCTGGTTCACCGAGGCCTGCAGCTCCCTCGGCCGCATCGGCCGTATTACCCCCGCGGGCGCCATAGCCGAATTCGTGGTCCCTACCTCGGACAGCTTTCCGGCCGCGATCGTCAGCGGACCGGACGGCAACCTCTGGTTCGTCGAGGCCTATGGTGATCGCGTCGGCCGCATCACGCCCGCGGGGGTCATCACCGAGTTTCTGGTGCCGACCGTGGACGCGGGCCTCAACGATCTCGTGGTCGGACCGGATGGCAACCTCTGGTTCACCGAGATCTCCGGGAATCACATCGGCCGCATGACCACGGCCGGCGAGGTCACCGAATTCCTGGTGACGCCGGAAACCGTCTGGCCCCAGTTCATCACCGTCGGGCCCGACCGCAATCTGTGGTTCACGGCCAGCGGTGTCGCGCTTGGCCGCATCACGCCGGCGGGCGCGCTCACCCCGGTCTTCCTCCCCTTCGCTCTGGGCTCGCCCGTCAATCCGGTGGCCATCGTCACCGGGGCCGACGGCAATCTGTGGATGGGGCTATGGCGCTCCGATGCGCGTGTCACCTCGCTCTTGTGCGTGACGCTCGACGGAGCGACGAGCGAGCTCCCGCTGCCCGGGGCCGACAACGGGGGAATAGTGGGGCTCACGCTCGGACCGGACGGCAACCTGTGGTTCACGCTTTCCGACAATCGCGTCGGCCGGTCCACCCCGCAGGGCGAGATCTCCTACTTCACCACCACGGAGGAATACACCTATCCCCAGGGCATCACCGCCGGTCCCGACGGCAACATCTGGTTCGTCGCTACCGCCGGAAACCTCGTCGGCCGCATCCGTCTGTAGCCCAGCTACGAGCCAAGACATTCCGCATTCCTTCGCACGCAACTGCAACACCGGGGGAACCAGGAAAGAAACGGGCGTCAGCAGGACTTGCCTCCTCCCGTCGTGGCTACCGTCCCAGCTGCGAATCAGGACATTTCGAGCTCCTCGGCGTGCAACTGCAACACATCGGGATCCACGAAGGATTTCGGCTCGCCTTGCACCTCTACCGTTCGACACGACTCGCAACTCAAAGCACGGTTGGCAGCCATCCGGGTGTCCCGAGCTCGGGCGTGGGCAGCGGCCAACTCGCCGGGAACGATGTCGCCCCGGCCGAGGTACATCTCCTCCGGTGTTTGGCCGGCGAAGGCAGCCTGCGGAAGCACGGTGTTTTGCTGCTCGACATTGTAAGCGACAGAGCAGAGGAGGAAGGAGCGCCGTTTTCGCCGTAACCGCGTCGCACCCAGACTTGGCCGATAACACCCAGTTTGTCGCCTTCCCCCGATGCCCGGCGAGGCGAGCGCGGCGAGCCCAGCGACCATCTCCGCATTCTGCCAGATTGCCTGAGCCTCACGGACAGGTCGCGGTCGTCAGATCGATCTGGTAGATGTGGACGTCGTTGGCTGCGAACGCGTCGGAAAACCTTCCGGCCGCGATCTCGACCGTGCGGCTCTCGCCCGCCACCGTGGCAAGGCCCCCGCCGCTCATCCCGGCGACCGTGAACGAGCCAGTCGCCGTGCCGCCGCGCGAGATGGCCGCGAAGACGTACAGCGTCTGGCCCTTCGCCTTGACCATCATGTCGATCGGCGCCGCGGCGTTCGAGCTGCCCACGCTGACCAGGTTGGGGATATTGGCGCTGTTCAGCTGGGGCGCCAGCACCTTGATCTGCTTGTTGAGCGCGGTCACCGCCGAGGTCATGGTCGCGTCGGCGAAGATGCCGTCCTCGCGGAAGCTGGGGTTCCAGGTGTCGACGAAGTAGGCGATGCCGCCCGCGCCGTGGATGAGCGAGAGCCAAACCTCCGATCGCGTTTCTTGCGGCGTCGGGGGATGCGTGCCGCCCTTGTTGATGGTCGTCGTCTCGATGTCGGTCCAGGCGGCCTGCCCACGCGTCGACCACTGGTGGATGCGATCGATGCCGTACGCGTTCAGCCAGAATTGCCCGCAGGTCACCTGCTCGTTCGCGTCCCCGTCGCAGTTGTTGTACGGGTAGATGTCGAAGTCGACGATGTCGCCCGCCGGCATGTAGCCGGACTCGGGTGGCGCGTTGCTGCCGCGTCCCTCCCAGCCGTCATACGCCACACCCTGCCCGAGCCCCACGTAAATCGGTCGCGTCGGATCGGCGGCTTTGTACGCGTTGTAATTCGAGATTATCGTCGCCGGCGCGATCGGAGGGTCGCAGCAGCTGCCGTCGGACTTGTCCTGCGCGTTGTCGGGCTCGTCGGGTGACGCCCACCAGCCGACGATCGTCGGGTCGTCGATGTTGGCCAGGCCGACCGAGTCTTGTCCGATGATGGCGTAGATCCCCTGTGCCTTCAGCGTCGCCAGATCGGACGCCGCCAGTGGATCGGTGCCGGCGTTGTTCCCAACGTAGATGTTGATCCCCAGCTGCCCCATCTCCGTCGCGTGCCACGATCCCTGCAACCAGACGGCGATCGGAAAGAATGTCGGATCGGTGCCCGTCGGGATCCCGCGCGACCAGCCCGCGTAGGGGTTCGTCCAGGCGATCGTCGGCACCGTGGGCACGCAGGCGCCAGTCGTCCCACCGGTCGCCTTCGACCCGCCGCGGCCGGTCGATCCTCCGTTACCGGAGGTTCCGCCCGTGGCGCTCTTGCCGCCACTGCCGATCGCGCCGCCAGTGGCGAACGCTCCGCCGCTGCCGGTCGTCGAGCCACTGCCCGACGATCCGCAGCCAACCACGCAAAAGAGACCTGCCAGGACGAGACACGACGGGTGGTTCATACTCGCCTCCCCACTCCATCGTACGCCCGAACGGGCGGTGAAGGCCAGCCGGTACGACCGGATGGAAAACGGGCGTGCAGACCGCAGCTGGTTGCGCAGACATTCCGCACTCTACATGTCTTTGCGCACACTGGCCCCCCATGCCCAGCGCATCGGCAAGGTCTTCGCCTCGGCCACCACCTGGGCCATGCTCGTCCGAGCGCGAGGTTGGCGTCGGCCGCGGCAGCGCGTCCATCCACCCAAACCCACCGTCGGCGTGCGTGCGGCGGCACCCAACGAGATTTGGCATGTGGATCTGACGGTCCTCAAGTTGCTTGATGGGACCAAGGCATATCTGCACGCCATCATCGACAACTACTCCAGGAAGATTCTCGCGTGGACGGTGGCCGAGCGGCTCGATCCCACAGCCACCTGCCAGCTTCTTCTCGCCGCTGGAAGGCATATGGGATTCGCGGGTCGGCCGCTTCTGTTCGCTGACTCCGGCATCGAAAACATCAACAGCGCGGTAGACGACACCCTGCTCAGCGCCTGCCTGGAGCGCATCCTCGCACAGATCGATGTTACCTATTCCAACTCGATGATCGAGGCGCTCTGGCGGTCGCTCAAGCACCAGTGGCTATACCTCAACTCCCTCGACTCGATTGAGAGGCTCCGGTCTCTCGTCAAGTTTCTCGTCGATGAGCACAACACCCAGACGCCACATTCGGCCTTCGCCGGCCAGACCCCGGACGAGATGTACTTCGGCACGGCGGTCAACATGCCGGCGCAACTGGCGGCCCGGAGCGAGGCCCGGGCGGAGCGCCTTGCAGCGAACCGGGCGATGACCTGCAGCGGGTGCAATGGTCAGCAAGCCAGCCTTCCCGCATCGCCAATTCCTCCATGATCTCAGCACTGACACTGTTGCGTCCAACTTTGTGCGAAAGGTCTGCGCACACAGCTCGGGTGCGAGCGAAGGGTCTGGAGAGGGGCGTGGCGAGCACGAAGCGTAGTCTACGCCAGCACGGCCTGCCCGGCGTTGCGGCGATCAGTTGAGCCAGTCTTCCGCTTCCCGCGCCTCCGGATCGGATCCCGGGGGAGGGCGCGCCGGGTGCAGCTCTGGGACTTCGGCGGGCAGGTGTCCACCGGCCACACTTCGGTGCTAGCCCTCCCCAACGGCGAGTACTCCATCGTGTATCATCGCTGGGCGATCTCGGGCGGCGACGGAAACCATCGAGAGATCTGCATCGACAAAATGAGATTCAACGCCGATGGCACCATTGCCGGACACGACGGCCGAGACCGAACGACCCTCGGTCGGGGAGCACCTCCGAGGGGGAGGCAGGCTCGCTACCAGATCGTGATGGGCGTCGTGGTGTCGACAATCGTGAAGCAATTGGAGGCCGGCTGTGCCCAATGGATCATGTTGTACCAGAACTGGGCGGTCTGATAGAGTTCCTGCGGCAAGAAGCCCTCGCACGAGGGGTCGCTCAAATACTGACCACTGTGGCCAGTCCATTGGTCCGTGTAGGTAATCCATTCGTCGGCATACACGAGCACCCGCCCTTTTCCAGTGATCTTTCCCACCAGCCAATTGCTGACGCCCGAGGCGCTCGTTGTCGTAGCCGCGACATGAGCATCCGCAGGTGCAAGAATGGGACGGCCCCCGTCGATTCCTATCACGGTGACGCCGACGCTTAGGTTCGCGATCACGGGATCGCTTCGATTCCATTCGGTAAGCTGATACGGATTGCCACACCGGTAACACATCTTGTTGTTTTGTGCGTCCACGATCGAACATGGCGGCGAAATGCAATCCTGACCGTAGGAGATCCCGGAAAACGCCAGGAGGGCATTCTTGTCTGCGCCTTCGTTGGCGTCGTTTGAATAGCCACTCAACGAGATGACGCCGCCACCCTTGTTCTCGATCCAGTCTTGAAAGGCTGCCACTTCCGATGCGCTGGATGTCCACCAAGGCCCGGTGTTGGTGTTGTCTCCAAGGCCTGCGAGAATGATGAGGTTGTACCCCGCCAAAAAGTCCGCCGTGAAGGTTGGCTTGGCCGGGTAGTCATCGACCTTCGCGGTTCCAGCGCTGCTCGATTTGAGCCAATCCTGAAAGGCCGTTTGACTCCCATCTCCCCACACACCCGGTTTTCCCACGAGGGCGACGTTCAACGTCGGGCAGACGCAGCCATCACCGCCGTCGCAACCCACGACCCGGCTCGTGACGTCGGCATCCAGGTTCGAGGGTGGGCCTATCGCGGTCGGGTCGATGGTGATTAGGGTGGTGCCGCCGGTGCCCGACGTGCCTGGTCTGGCAACCCCGCCCGTCGCACCGCCGTTGCCGCCTCCCGCGTTGACGACCGCCCCTCTCGCACAGCCATCGAGCCCGTTTCCAGCCAGCGCGAGAAGTGCAAAGAGGGTGGCAGGCAGGAAACCGCGGGCGACCGCGCCCGCGCGCGCGTGGTGGTGGTCCGGCGAAGAATGAGGCGCGAAGGAGATGTGGCCACTCATGGGATATCAGTCTACCCCATCCGAAGGACGGTTTCTGGACAGTACGCCAAGCCCGCCTGCGCGTCGAAGCCGAACCGCCGCGCCCCACGATGACGGGCTGCGGTTCGCCAAGTTCTCGTCCGCAAGCCTGCTTCTCCGTCGGTGAGCGCATGCATACATGGAGACCGCAAAACCGACATGGCATCTTGCGCTACCTGGCCATGCTCGCCGTGCTGCTCAGCCTGCTCGCCACCCTGCGTTCCGTGCTCCGCGTCCGCGCCGAGCTCGCCCTTGAGAACCTCGCCCTCCGCCAGCAACTCGCCGCGCTACGGGGCGGGTCGTGGGCGCCCGCGGGGTGTTGTAAGGGAGAACTTCGAACACGGATGTCGTCCCGTAGTTCGGTGACGGCGCTCGGCACGCGGTCGCTGATGCCGACCGAATTGACTGAGACCCCTCGCGGCCTTAACGGTCGCTGGAAGCGGAGGCGTCGGTCGAGGCCGTGCCGATGAACACACCGGGGCAGACGGCGACGTCATTGGGCGTCGCGCCTGTCGTGCTGGGCAGGGCGCAACACAGGATTTGGGCATCCTGGCCCGGTGGAAGGCAGGGATCGCCGGTGTATGGATTGACTCCGGTCAGCGCCGAGCACAGCGGAGGGACGGCCGGGTACTGATAAGGCTTGAGGGCAGGATCGCTGTAACCCTGTTGCAGGCAGCCGGCACAAACCTCGATGGAATAGACGAAGGGAGGGCTTGCGATGCTGGTTCCACCGTGGCGCCCCTTGGCTGAGATGGTCGCCGTGACTAGCAAGGGCGCGCCCGTCACGTAGGGCAGAAGGCAGCGCGCATGCGAGGGAGTGATCGCGTTGAGCGAAACCCCGGCCGTCGTTCGGGGAGCCAAAAGGTCGACGACCGCCGGCGTGTCGAAGGTCGCGGGACAAGCACTCGTCCATTCGACGTTGGGTGCGGAGAGCTCGACAGTGAAGTAGGTGAAGGTGAGGTTGTTCATCTCGGTAGCCGGGGTGCTGGCAGAGGAATCCAGATTGTTGGCAATAGCGACCGGGAGGTAGTAGGCCGGCGCCGAGCCGTCCGGTAAGGCGAGGTCGAGCGTGCCCGAGCTTCGATACATGCTGGTCGGAGCTTGGGGCACGGTGCAATCTCCGCCACTCAACACTTGCACCTGCACGATCTGCAGCGCGGTGTAGGCGTCGGCATCGATGGTCTGGCTCGCCCCATCCATGGTGCCGCCCCCAGCGCCGCTGGAACCTCCGGCCTGGCTGCCAGCACTACCGTCGCGAGAACCGCCGGTCTGGTTGCCAGCGTTACCGCCACCGGTGTCCAGGCCGCCGCTGCTAGCGGCATCGATACCGCCAGTCCCGGAGCCGCCAAGGCCAGCCCCACCGGCGCTAGGCACTCCACCCGAGCCGGGCACCCCACCGACTCCCGAGATTCCGCCAGTGGCTGGCTTGCCACCCGCCCCCGCCATGCCACCAACGCCAAGCGTTCCCCCCGTGCCGGCAATCAAACCTCCCGAGCCGAGCAAACCTCCGGTCCCCAAGGTTCCACCGCTACCAGGCGTTCCGCCACCCATCCCAGCCTCTCGAGTTCCACCTGTTCCACCGCCGTTGCCCTTGCCGGTACTGGAACATGCGGCCAGGAGGAGTAGAAGGATTGTGAGGCTTAGGCGCGTGTGTGGCTTTGTCATGGTGGGGATTCCCGAGGTGAAAGATCGTCTCATCGGACGTCCTGGCATTCAAGAAATACATCGAGGACGGCCAGTAACCGTTCACCTACCGATTAACCAGTGACCAGCAGCACCCGCGCTGCATTGCAGGTAGTCGGTTGAAGCGCCATTTTGCCTTCACCCGAAAGAATGTCCGATAGAAAATCTTACGCTATCTACACGAATCTACACGCCCAATCTATCCCCGCTAGCGGAGTCGTGAACCTGCCCCAGCGATGAGCACCCCAGGGGCGACGCGCGACGCTGCTTGCGCGGTGGCCATCAAGACATTACCGATGACAGAGCCGGATCATCCAAGCCGGCGGTAGGTTTCCGCGCTAGACCGAGACTCGATGAAATCCATGACCCCGAAGCAATCGGCCCCCCATGCGCGGCGACTGACTCTCGCGCTGGGTGCGCTTGGGGTCGTGTTTGGTGACATCGGAACCAGTCCTCTCTACACGCTGTCGGAATGCCTGGGTCACCTTGGCAAGGGGCCATTTCAGTCGGCTGATGTCCTCGGGCTGCTCTCGCTCGTGGTCTGGTCGCTCACTCTGGTCGTAAGCGTGAAGTACCTGGTCTTCGTCATGCAGGCGGACAACCGGGGTGAGGGTGGACTGTTCGCGCTCTTGGCCTTGCTACCAGGAACGCGCAGCTCGGCCTCGACGACCCCCGCCATGGAGGCGAGAGAAGACGTTCGTAGTCCAACGGGCTGGACGGCGGTCCTGGTAATGGTCGGTGCGGCGCTCTTGTATGGCGACGGCATGATCACGCCAACGATTTCCGTGCTGAGTGCCATGGAGGGTTTGAAGGTTGCCGACCCTTCTCTTGCACCCGCCGTCCTGCCCATGACCTGTGGCGTGCTCCTCGGCCTATTCGCCTTGCAGAGCCGTGGCCCGGGCGCGGTCGGCCGTTGGTTCGGACCGGTCATGGTGCTGTGGTTTCTTACCCTGGCGGGGCTTGGGCTGTGGCACGTGGCGCATTTTCCGGGCGTTCTCGATGCCCTGAATCCCATGTGGGCTGGCCGGTATTTCGCCCGTCACGGTCTGCGAGGCGCGACGATCTTGGGCGCAGTCGTTCTGGCTGTAACGGGCGGGGAGGCGCTCTACGCTGACATGGGCCAGTTCGGGCGTGGCCC
>PNBO01000329.1:19054-40018 GCA_003136095.1 Myxococcales bacterium | reverse complement strand
CGGCGCGCTTGGCCTCGTAGAGAGCACGATCCGCGGCCGCGATGAGGCCCTGGGGATCGGTGATGCGCGGATCGGGGATGGAGGCGGTCCCGGCGCTGATGGCGACGCGAATGATCTTGTTCTCGGAGGAGATCTTGTGGGCAGCCACGGTCTGCCGCATGCGTTCCGCCACGGACTGCGCGGCGGCGCGGTCCGTGGCCCGGCAGATCACTGCGAATTCCTCGCCACCCACCCGCGCGAAAATGTCTTCCGCCCGGATCAGCACGGACACGACATGGGCGACCTCGGCCAGCGCCACATCGCCCACTGGGTGGCCATAGGTATCGTTGACTTCCTTGAAGTGGTCGAGGTCGAAGGCCACCAGCGAGAGCGGCGACTTGGTGCGCATGGCGAAGGCGTATTCGCTCTCCAACCGATCCGTGAAGTACTTCTTGTTGAAGGTCTTGGTCAGATCGTCACGCAACGCGGATTCGTACATTTGGCGCTGGAAGAGCTCGTCCAGACTGTCGTGGTAGGTGAACTTCAGCACCGTGCTCGACCCGACCAGGATCTTGTCGCCGTCCTCGAGCACGTGCCGGTCGACCCGCGCACCCTGGCAGAAGGTGCCATTGGTCGAGCCCAGGTCATGGAGGACCAGGTGCTCGCCCTCGATCTGGATATTGCAGTGTTCGCGCGAGATACCCTCGTCCATCATGCGGATGTGAGCGGTCTGGCCGCGCCCGATGATGGTCGGGTTGTTCGACACCTTGAACATCTCGCCCATCGCGCTGCCCGCCAGGACGATGAGGTACGCCTGGTCACGGCTCGTCCGAGCCTTGGCCGGTCCGGGTGGATCCTTCTGCACCCGCGTGATGTCGTCCCAGTCTACCGTCACGGTACTTGATCGTATCATTGGCTGGGCGCGCTGGCATCGTCCAGTCGTTGTGCCAGCGCGCAAAGTGGGGCGGCCGCGTCGCCGAAGGATTGCGCGGCCGCGATGGCCTCGGCCACCAATTCGCGAATTCTTTCGCGGGCTCGCGCGGCGAAGCCCCCGTGCTCGCCGTCGTCGCGATCGTCGGCGTGCTGAAAGGCGATGCCATAGCAGACGCCGAAGCGCCCGAGGGATTCCGCCTCCTCGGCCGACGCGCCCGCGACTGCGGCGCCGATCTCCATCGCTGCGTGAAAGAGCGCGCCGGTCTTCTCGACGTGCAGGCGCTCGATGGCCTCGAGCGTGGCCGGCGGCTCGGGCAGCATGTCGCGGGCCTGGCCGCGCACCATGCCCGCTGCGCCCGCTCCGCGCGCCAGCGCCCGGATCGCGAGGGCGTAGCGGCTGGGCCAGCTCGCCAGCGCAGCCGCGTCCGCCAGCCACTCGAAAGCCAGGGTGAGCAGGGCGTCGCCGGCCAGGATGGCGGTCGCTTCACCGAACGCCTTGTGGCTGGTGGGCCGTCCGCGCCGGATATCGTCGTCGTCCATGGCGGGCAGATCGTCGTGGATGAGCGAGTAGCAGTGCACGAGCTCGACCGCGGCGGCGGCGATGCGCTCCGGCTCGCCCAGGCGCGCGCCCACGGCCTCGGCCGCGGCCATGGCCAGGATGGGGCGCAGCCGCTTGCCCGGCGCCAACAGCGAGTAGCGCATGGCCTCGACGAGGCGCCCCGGGTCGTCGGCGGGCTGCGGCAGACGGGCGTCGAGCAGTGCGTCCACCTCGGCGCGCTTGGCGGCGAGGTAGCACGCCAGGTCGAAGGTGCTCATGCGCTGTCTTCGTCCTCCCCCGGCTCGTCGAGGGGCTCGGTCGCGGCGGCGCCGCCCGCGTTGGCGAGCAAAACTTCGACTCGCTTCTCGGCCTTGTCGAGCACCGCCGCACCCTGGCGGCAGAGCTCCATGCCCTCCTCGAAATAGCGCAGTCCGTCCTCGAGTGGCAGGTTGCCGCTTTCCAGGCGCTCGACCAGTGCGCGCAGGCGCGCCAGGATGTCGTCGAAACGCGCGGGCTCGGCCGGCTCCGTTGTGGGCTTGCTCGCCATGGCGGCCGGATTGTAGCAAGCATTNNCGCGGCCGGCAATGGTATCGTGGGGCGAGGGTGGTTAGCGCGACGCCGATCTCGGAAACCCAGCGGACGCGGGCCCGGCCGGGCTTGCGCGCTCAGATCATGCTCGGCATGACCGTGGTCACGCTGGTCGCGATTCTCACCACGGGCTACATCGCGCTGTGGGCGGCCGGTGACAGCCTGCGCGTGCAGCGTGAGGCCATGGCCGCGACCTTGGCCGCGGCCGTGTCGCGCACGGTGGCCGCGGAATGGGCCATCCATGGCGCGGATGCCGGTCCCGGCAAGCGGGCGAACCTGCGCACGCTGCTGCGGTCGTTGTGTGAAAGCACCGGCGCGGTCGGATTGTCGGTGATCGGCCCGGATCGGGGCGAGATCGCCTCGTGGCCGCCGCGCAAGGAAGGCGACCGTGACGCCATCGTGCTGCGCACGGCCCTGGCGGGCGGGCCACCCGTTGTCAACTACCGGCCCGAGCCGCAGAGCCGCGAAACGGAGCTGCTCGCCTATGCCTCCATCGATGTGGCCGGGCGCACGGCTGGCGCCGTGCGCGTGACCCTCGCGGCCACGGAACCGACCCAGGCGGTGCTGCGGCGGTCGGGCTGGGTCCTCCTCCTGCTCGCCATCGCGGACGCGCTCCTGGTGCTGGGGCTGGGCCTCTTCGTGCTCACGCAGCTCGTGGTGCGGCCGCTCGGGCAATTGCGGCGAGCGACCGCCTCGATGGCGGCCGGCGATCTCGACCCGCGCATCGCCGAGGACGGGCCCAAGGAGTTCGCCGCGCTCGCCTCGGCCTTCAACCAGATGACCGTGTCCTTGGCGAACCAGCGCGAACAGATCATCCGCACCGAGAAGCTGGCATCGGTCGGACAGCTTGCCGCGGGCGTGGCGCACGAGATCGGTAACCCGCTGGCCGCCATCCTGGGCTACGTGGACATCCTGCGCGCCGACGCGGCCGGCAAGGGGGAGATGCCCACGGCCGAACGTCAGGACGCGCTCGACCGGGTCAAGGCCGAGACCCAACGCATCCATCGCATCATCCGCGAGTTGCTCGAGTTCTCGCGTCCCAGCCACGAGGAGCCCGTGGCCACGGATCCGCTGCGCGTGGTGGAGTCCTCGCAGGCCTTGTTGGCTCCGCAGGCCCGGTTCCGCGACGTGCGCGTGGTGACCACGGGTGGCGAGACGTGGCCGCAGGTGCTGGTCTCGCCGGGCCGCCTGGTGCAGGTGCTGGTGAATCTGCTGCTCAACGCCGCCGACGCGATGGCCGGCAAGGGCACCATCGTGGTCGCGTGCCAGGACGCGGACGGCAAGGCGGTCCTCACTATTGCCGACGAGGGCCCGGGCGTCGCCGCGGAAAATCGGCGCAAGATCTTCGACCCCTTCTTCACCACCAAGCCCGTCGGTCAGGGCACCGGCCTTGGCCTGTCGGTCAGCCGCTCGATCGTCGAGAGCTTCGGCGGCACCCTGGAGCTCGCCCCGGCCGTTGCCGGACAGGGCGCCAAATTCGTGCTGACCCTGCCGGGCGTGGCCGCCGTGCCGGGCTAGCGGGGACTCCCGGGGCGGAGGCCGCGGCGGTTACTGCCTTCGAACGGGTACCACGGCCCACCGCGCGTTGTCAGCAGGATGACGAACAGGCGCTCAGGCACTGCCTCGCATGCGCCACTCGTGACCGAGAAGTAGGATGGCCATGGGCCTTGGCGAAATCCGCCGGTGAGCCGACCGCTCGTGTCGTAGTCGAAACGCACCGGAGCTTGCCCGAGGGTACGATAGAAGATCACCGCCTCGCGCGGATCGTGGTAGCCCAGGCCATCGTCGATGTCCACGCGACTTAGGATCGGGTCGTCATCATCCTCGCCACCATGGCCACAAAGGCTAGGACGATCGGTTGACGCGGGATTGGCTATCGGACACGCTCAACCGAGATGCGGCGGGAGCAGAGCGGCGCCAGAAACAGCCAGACCCGGGCACTGCCGTTCGCACTTCTGCTCCTGCTCTTGTTTGCCGCGCTGCTAGGTGCGTGGCTGTGGGCGAGCAGCCGACCGCGCCTCGCGAGGCCGTCGCCCACGAAGGCGCCCCTGCGCGCTGCCGACGAGTGGGTCGAAGCGGTCGAAGCGGCTCCCGCTTCTTCGCCGCGCCTGTTCGTCCTGGCGATCAATGGCGGTGGCTCCCCTCGGCAAAACTACCAGTCGCATCTCGGCCATTTGCAGGGATTGGTCGACATCCTACGCGCCAGCGGCGTGCCAGAAGAACGGATCACGGTGTTGGCCGGCGACGGCGGCGATCCCGGCCTCGATCTGATGGTGGGCGAGGCTGGCGTCGGCCCCGAGGGCTGGCGCCTGCGCGGGACCGCCGTGGAGGATCTCTTCTCGCCTCAGGCGGTCATGGGCAATTCCGCAGTGAACGGCGCCAAGCTCTATCCCGCGACTCGGGGGGCCTTGTCGATTTGGCTGCTGACCGTGGGCCAGCAGTTACGCGCCGGCGATACCTTGCTCCTCTACGTCACGGATCACGGCAGCAAGGGGAAGACCCCCGAGGACAATCGCATCGTTCTGTGGGGGGCCGACGAAAACTTGTCGGTTGGACAACTGCGGGAAGCCTTCGAGACGCTGGATCCCACCGTGCGCGTGGTCGCTCTGATGTCCCAGTGCTACTCGGGAGGCTTCGCGATACTGTCCAGCCTCGGGGGTTCGGCGGGTGAGCCGACGGGGAGATTCTGCGGGTTCTTCTCGACCCTATGGGACCTGCCCGCCTACGGGTGCTACCCGCAGACGCGCGACAAACCCAAGGTCGGCCACTCGTTCGCATTCCTGCAGGCGCTGCCAGCCGCGGCGGGAAGTTTCGCGTCGGCGCACGCACTCGTCTTGGAGCGCGACGATGCGCCCGATGTGCCGGTGCGAACTTCGGACCTGTACCTGGGTAGGTTGCTGGCGCGGGCCGCTCGCGCTGAGCAGATTCTCGAGGAGCAGTTCGTGGACGATCTGCTGGCGCGCGCCTGGCAACAGGGGACGGCTTTCGAAATCGAGGCCCAGCGATTGGATCGCCTGGCCGCCCGCTTTGGCCTGCCCAGCCCACGGAGCCTCGCCACCCTCGCCGAAGCGGAGGGATTCCTGCCGAAGGTGACAGACAGCCTCGATCGAGTGGCGGAGGATCTCAATACGTCGCTGGAAGAACAGAACCGGAAGGAATTGCGCCGCTTCCTGGACAATCGACCGGATATGCAAGGCTCTTTGGCGCCCGCGGCGCTCAAGCCGATGGATCCGGCCGAGCGCATGCGGCTGGGCGCCACCTTGGCCGCGGATTTGTCCACCTCGTCGTTGGTGACCACGGGCGCCGAGTCGCAAATCTCCACGAAACAAGCGCGGGACGATCTCAAGCAGCTTGCTCATCGCATGCGGGTCCGCGCGGCCGTGTTGTTCCGGATGCAAACCATGCTCGAATCCGTGGCCGGGCGCGAATACCTCGACAGGCGCGCGGCAGAACAGGCGTCGCTGCGGCGGCTGCTCGACTGCGAGGATCTGGATCTGCGACTGCCGAGAACCGAGTGGGCGGAAATGGGACCGGCGTTTCCACCGCTCGCGGACGATCTTGCGCAGGCGCAGACGATTCTCGCGCGGGCCACGACCAGCAGCCTGCTGGATCGGTCACCGCTGCGAGGGGGGAGACCCGCCCCGGAGTTGCAACTCGTTCCCTACCGAGGCGACCTTCCGCAGGTGGGGGTGGGCAAGCCCGTGCTTCTGTTCTTCTGGGCCACCTGGTGCAAGGCCTGCAAGGCCAGCCTCCCCGAACTGCTTGCCCTGGCCGCCAAACGGGATCTGACCGTTCTGGCGATCAGCGACGACACAGAACCCATGCTCGACCACTTCTTCGCGCGCGACCGGCCATTCCCCTCGCTGGTCAGCCGCGATCCCGGGCGGCAGACGATGTTCCGGTTTGGCATCAACAGTTTGCCCAGCTTTGTGCTGCTGGACGCGCAGGGCAGGGTGGCTAGCGCGGTCGTTCATTCGGTCCGCGAGTTGCCCAGCGATGGGGAACCTGCCCCGGTCAATTGACAGCGGGGCCCAGCGCAGCCACGTGCCAGGGCCACAGGCGCCCCGGTGTGGTAGCACCTTGCCATGACCCATCGGCTCCGGAACGCGCGCGAGGCAGACCTGACCACCATCGGCAAGCTGGCTGGTCAGCTCGTGCGCATGCACCANNGCGTGGGATCCCTTGCGCTGGATGATGCCGGAAGGCATCGAAGAAGGTTACGCGCGTTTCTTCGCCAGCCAGCTCGACAACCCCGACGTGGTGCTCATCGTTGCGGAGAACGAGCTCGGCGAGGTGATTGGCTACGCCTACGCCGCCCTCGAACCACGCAACTGGGCCGACCTGCGCGAGGCGTGCGGCAAGCTGCACGACCTTTTCGTGGCCAGCCAAGCCCGCCGCCAGGGCATCGGCAAGGCTCTTACCCGCGAGACCCTGGCCCGCCTGCGCGACCTAGGTGCCCCGCGCGCCGTGCTGACCTCCGCCTGGCAGAACCAGGAAGCNNTGGTGCTAGCTTCATTGCCATGGCAACCATCGGCATCATCGGTGCAGGCATGATCGGCAGCCAGCTCGCTCGGCTTGCGGTCAAGAACGGCTACCAGGTCGTCATCAGCAACTCGCGCGGCCCGGCGACGCTGTCGGCCCTGGTCGCGGAGCTGGGGCCCACGGCGTGTGCTGCGACGCCCGCCGAGGCTGGCGCGGCCGGGGACTTCGTCGTCGTGACGGTGCCGCTCAAGGCCTATCGGACGATCCCTGTCGAGCCACTGGCCGGCAAGATCGTGATCGACACNNTACGACGGCGGAGCTGCTCCAGAGGCACCTGCCGACCTCCAAGGTCGTCAAGGCGTTCAACCACATCTACGCTGCCTCGCTGACCACCGAGGGGCAGCCGGCAGGCAGCAAGAATCGCCGGGCCTTGGTCATCGCGGGCGACGACGAAAAGGCCAAGGCGACGGTCGGCGCCCTCATCGACAAGTTCGGCTTCGATGTGGTGGACGCCGGTCCGCTCAAAGCAGGCTGGCGAATCCAGCGCGACACCCCCGGCTACGGCCCCCGCCGGACCGCCGAGGAGATCCGCGGCGATCTGGCGGCGGCCAAGCGCTATGCCGAGATGAAGACGTAGAGCCGGCTCACCACCTCGCCCCACGTTCAATCGCCGCGGCAGTGGCCATATTGCCTCGCCCCGCGTCCCCCGGCCGCGGTGGCGGCCAATCGCCTCGCCCGCGAAGCGGGAGAGGCCGACGCGCACGAGGGCCCGAGCGTGGCGAGCGGGGGCGGTGGTGGAGGTGTAGGTCCCGATGTCCCCGAAGGGGGAAGCGCGTCCGGTGAGGGGCACCCCACAACCCCCTTGTCTCCCTTCGGCTCGGGGGCGATGCTGAAGCAGAGTCCGGCGGAGGCCTGAAATCCAAGGATCCCAATGACCACGGTTGCCGCGATCAAATTCCTGACGTTCCTCGAGTCCGTCCTTCTGGCTCTGCTGGCGACTCGGGAAGAGCCCGCGAGCAGGTCCAATGGGGCGTTTGTCAGATACATCCTGTTCGTCGCCGCGTCCTCGCTCGTCGAATTCATGCTGGTCGCGGGCCCGAGCGCGCGGATGTATCTGTTCTGGAAACAGTTCGATTTCTTCATGTTCTTCGCCGTCGCGGCGTTCTTCCAGTTCAGCCTCATGCTGCGGGGACGTGCGTGGGCCGGCGGCCGCCGGTTCAGCCTGGCGCTCTACGGCGCGGTTTCGGTGATCGGCGTCCTCGAAGGTTTCGTGATGCGGCCCGAGCGAGTGGTGCCGGGAGGCGGGTCGTTCACCTTGGAATTCTCGCAGCGCGTTCTCCATGTTCATTCGATCTTCGTGGTTGTCGCCAGCATGGTGGCAGTCATGACGGTGGGCGTGCTGCACGGGTGCCTTGTCCATGCCAAGGACCGCCGCGGCCGTGTCCAAGCGGGCATCTTCTTCTGGAGCACCATGGTGCTGGTGGGGGTCGGCGCTTCGGTCGAGCTGATTGCCGCCTTCGGGCCTTCCCTCCACCTGCCGCTTGCGGCTACTGCCACCTCGGCCTATCTGGTCGTGAATCCAGTGCTGGCATTCGCGGTCGTGCGCTATGGACTGCTCCAGCTCTCGTCGCTCTCCGCAGTGTCGGCCACCATGGACATGATGTCGGAATCGGTGATCCTCGCCGACCAGCACGGCACGATCCAGTACATGAACACCGCGGCCCGCGGGCTGACGGGATGTTCGCCGACCGAGATGTCGCGGCGTTCCCTCGATGGCTGCGGGCTGCGGAACGGTTCGGCCGGCACCACCGCGCTCGGGTACGAGGACCTGCGCAATGGCGGGCTGGGGTTGCGGTACCGCGAGTGTTTTCTGGAGGCAGCGGGCAAGGAGCCGATCCCAATCTCCCTTTCCAGCACCGTGCTCAAGACCCGGCTCTGGGGGGAAACCGGAATCATCATCACCTTCCGCGACATTTCCGAGCGCCGCAAGATCGAAGACCTGCGGGACGGCGCCGAGCGGATCATGCGGCACGATCTGCGCAATACCCTGACCGGTATCTACGCCCTCAGCACCTCGCTGGTTGGCGATCGCGGGCTTGGCCCCCAGCAGAAGGAGCACGCCGTCATGATCCACGATGGCGCTCGCCTGCTCAACGAACAGATCGACTCGTATCTCTACCTCCGCTCGGTGGAGGACGGAGCCTTCAAGGCGCCACTCGAAAGCGTGGACCTGGCCGAGGTGCTGCGCAGCGTGGAGCGGAACCTAGGACCGCTGGCCGAGTCCATGAACGTCCACCTCGCCTTCCTGGTGAACGGCAACCCGGCCGCCGCCGCGACCGTGCTCGACGTGCGCGGCATCCGCTCCATGCTCTTCGGCATCTTCGTGAACCTCGTCAAGAACGCCATCGAGGCCTCACCCTTCGGCTCCGAAGTGGCCATTGCCGTGCAGACCGCCGGCCTCGTCGTCGTTTCGGTGCGCAACCGCGGCGCCATCCCCGAGCAAATCCGCCCCCGCTTCTTCACCAAGTTCGCCACCGCCGGCAAGCGCCGCGGCACCGGCATCGGCGCCTACGGCGCGAGGATCATGGCGGAGGCATTGGGATGCACCGTCGCGTTTACCACCAGCGAAGAACAGGGGACGGAAGTGGTGGTGAAGTTTCCGGGGGTCACGGCGGATGTTGGCGAAGGGCGACGCCGAGACTGAGGACGATGGCCATGCCGAAGGTCTGCTGGTAGCCGAGTACCTGCGCCGTGATGCAGTCGCCAAAGTCGCATTCGAGCGGGGTGGGCGCCGACGCCCGCGCCACGAGGTAAGGCATGACGAGCAGGCTGCCGACGAAGTGTCCGCGGCGCAGGTCGGCGCCCAAGGCGCCCTCGACGCGGTCCTCGTCCCGCAAGAGGCTGGCCTGGTACCTGACATCGAACGAATGGTAGTGCCGGCCGTGGCTGGCCCCGAGGGCGAGCACCAGGTGAATTCGCGTGGGCGACGCGGCCGACGGATGAAGGAGAGTAGGATAGGCCTCCAGTCGAGCCCGTATCTCGTTCTGGTGGCCGGTGAGGCGGTGGCTGACAGCCGGCGCGATGGCATCGGTTCTGGCACCGATCAGAAAGGCGAGCGGAAGGGGACGCATGCCTTCCCCCAGGCCCGCGCGCACCTCCGCGCCACTGTCGCTCAAACCCCAGTCGCCGGCGGCGTCGAGCCAATCGGTGGCCGCCACGCGCCCGCCAAGCCGGATGGGCAGCATCGCCAGGCCGCCCTTATCCGCGGCGAAGCCATGCTTTGAGCCCTGGTCCGTTTCGATCTGGATCCGCGAGACGTCGTAGATCTGCGTCTCCGAGAATTGAACGACCCCCGCTCGCTGGAGTGGCCCGCCCGGCGCGCTCGGGACCGAGGCACACGAGGCCGCGACAAGAAAAAGGGCGGTAAGGGCCGGGCTCGCGCAGGTGTGGCTGGCTTTCATTCGGATAGCCATCGTCGCGCGAATTCGAGGGCGCGTCCAGGGGTGGGCGAGGTTGGGGCCCACGGTTACGTCGCGGGGCATGGGGCCGCTCTTCGTGACGCCGTCTGGGTGCCTACCTGGAGCTCTCGGGAAGCGTGCGTAGAGGCTGCGTGAAAGACTACCCTCGGTTGGGGATCAGGCAGGAGGGCGTGCCCCGTGCCAGGCAAGATCGTACGAACCCTGCGACCAGCGGCCAAGCCTTGGCGTCAGAGACTCTTGCCAATACCCAAGACTCGCAGTTTCTTGGATCTATCTCACTGTCCCACGACCCCGCTATGGTTTCCTTGCTGACGATGCGCAGGTGTCCATTGTATTTCTTTCCACCCCTCTGTGGGCTGCTGGCGCAGGGAGAGCACGGAGATCTCGTGGCCATGTCCATCGGTCGGCGCTCACGCTCGATTCCGGCGGCGATCCGGAGGGCCCTAAGGCTGCGGGACCGCGGCTGTCGCTTCCCGGGCTGCACGCACGGGCGATTTCTGCACGGGCACCACATCCGGCATTGGCTGCACGGTGGCGAAACCAGCCTGGACAATCTTTTGCTGGTTTGCAGTTTCCATCACCACCTGGTCCATGAGGGCGGTTGGTCGGTCGCACGCACCGAGGATGGAGAGCTGTCGTTCATCGCACCTGACGGTCACGCCTTGCCCGCGGTGCCCGGCCGGGAAGCAACCCAGGACTCTCTCGCCGTCATTCACGTATGGGCGATCGACCCCGGTCTCGAACGATACCAAGTGGGGGGCGACAACCCGTGGTCAGGGGCTGGTAATGTCGTACGAGAAGAGCGGCGAGGGGAACATGAATACGCAGAATGCGAGTGGGAACTCCCGATGAATGCAGACCTTGCTAGGCGGACGTATGGGGCCATTGCGCTGCTGGCATTCGCGGGTGCTGCGCCCAAGGCTCAGGCAGGGGAGCCGGCGCAAGGAAATTCGGAGGAGGCGGTGTTTGCCCCGGATGAGGTACAGGCGAGGGAGTGGTACGGCTTGCCCACTCTCGTCATCGACGTTGCGGCACTGGGCGTTTTCGTGGGCGGAGTCTTGGCCGCCGACCACCATTCCGACGCGAGTGGCCCCCTCGTGCTCGCTGGTCTCGGTGGCTATGTCGTGGGCGGTCCTATCGTTCATCTCACCCAGCACAGAGTCGGAATGATGTTTGCCAGCCTGGGTCTTCGGGTCGGGGCACCACTCGCCGGGATGGGTTTCGGCGCCATAGTCGGTGGAGTGTACTATTCCTCGACCTGCCACACGGACGGTTGTGGCTTGGTGGGCATGGCCTTGGGCGCGGCCTGGGGCTTGCTGGGCGGTCTGCTGGTGGGTTCCGTGGTGGACATTACCGCTCTTGCTCGCAAGCCCGTGACTGCCCGGCAGTTGAAGTTGTCGGTGCTGCCGATGTACAAGCCCACGACGGGCCAGGCGGGCGTGGCCTTGCGCGGAACCTGGTAGGTCGATCCAGTCGAAGATTCAAACCGATTCTTGCCGGAAAAAAGCCCGCGATGACCTTCGTCATGGGACAGACCCACGAACCCGTTCTACGGGAGATCCGCGTCGTCGAACTGGCCGAGGACAAGTCCCGGGCCACAGGCACGTCCACGGGCACCTCCGCGGGTGGAGGAGCAGGCACAGGCACGTCCACAGGCATGGGTAGGTCCACGGCGACAGGCACTTCCACGGGCCAGTTTAGAAATACGTCTACCAAGACTCGATGACCTTCAGCACACCCCGGCCCCCTTGACGCCTCCCGGCCCGAGACTAGAGTTCCCTTCCACCCATGGCACTCCTCGGCAGCGACACCTCGGTCACGGGATCTTTCCCCAAGGGGGTGCTGCTGCTCGAAACTCTTTCGGGCTCGGAGGCGCTGGGCGAGCCCTACGCTTTCCAACTTGGCCTGCTTTCGCGAAACCCCAACATCGCCCCTGACGAGGTGCTCGGCAAGCCGCTCGCGGTGGGCATCAAGCTCGATGGCGGAGAATCGCGGTACTTCCACGGCATCGTGACCGACTTCGCGAAGAGCGGGACCACGCGCCTGCACACCCGGTACGCGGCCAGGTTGAATCCCTCGCTGAGCGAATTCAACCGGACCTGCGACTGCCGGGTCTTCAACGATGCCGCGCAGGACGCGGTCAGCATCGTGACGGCAGTGCTGGCCGAGCGCGGGCTGACCGACATCGAGTCAGGATCAATCAAGGATCACGTCTACCGCGCGCGGGAATACTGCGTGCAGTACCGCGAGAGCGATCTGGGCTTCGTGCAGCGGTTGCTCGAAGAGGAAGGCATCTACTACTACTTCCGGCACGAGGAAGCCAAGCACACCATGGTGCTGGCCGACTCGATCGGCGGGCACGAGACGGCCGAGGGGTACGAGACCGTGCCCTACACGCCCGAGGAGCGGCAGGCGGCTGGGGCCGAGGAGCATTTCTGGGGCATGCGGGTGCGCAAGGCGCTCTATCCCGGCCGCCAAACGGTGCTGAGCGGGTACGACCCGAGCGAGATCCGGCCGGGGCAGCTTCGGTTCGGCGAAACGTCGTCGGACGAGCCCGCGCCGGGCTCGCAGTTCGAGTACTACGACTATCCGGGGGGACTCTTCGATCCGGAGGAGGCGAGCCGCGAGGCGGCGATGCGGATGGAGGCCGGCTGCGTGGACAACACGGTCATCGAGGTGGAAGGCAACACCATGGGCCTCGGGGTCGGCGGTCTGGTCACGCTGCGGCCGAGCTTCGACGGCGGGGAGGTAGTCTTTCCCTTCTGGGACGCGGAGGGCTTCGCCAACCAGTATCTGATCGTAGGCGCGAGCTACAGCATCAGCATCGACCAGTACGAAAGTGGCACGGTGGCGGGCCGCGACGAGCCGTTCAAGGCGACGTACCGGCTGCTCGACAGCCACACGCAGTTCCGGCCGCGACGAACGGCGAAGAAGCCGCGCATGGGCGGGCCGCAGACGGCGCTGGTGGTGGGGGCCGCGGGCGAAGAGATCTGGACGGACAAGCTGGGGCGGGTGCGGGTGCAGTTCGACTGGGACCGGCTGGGCGGGCNNGCCGAGATGTGGGCGGACGCGCGCTGGGGCGCGATGCACCTGCCGCGCATCGGACAGGAAGTGCTCGTCCGCTTTCTCGACGGCGATCCGGATCGACCCATCGTCGCCGGGGCGCTCTACAGCGCGGACAACCTGCCGCCCTACGAGCTGCCGGCGAACCAGACCCAGAGTGGCATCAAGAGCCGCAGCAGCAAGGGCGGCACGGCGAGCAACTTCAACGAGATCCGCTTCGAGGACAAGAAGGGCGCGGAAGAGCTGCACGTGCAGGCCGAAAAGGACATGTCCACGCAGGTCTTGCACTGCCAGACGCTGCAGGTCGGCGTGAATCGCAGCATCGTGGTGGGCAAGGACGAGGACAACCTGGTCAAGGGCAACCGCGAGCTGACGGTCGACGTGAACGACAGCGTGGTCATTGGCGGGAACCACGACAAGACCGTGACCGGTACGGTGTTCCAGGTGTACGCCGGCAATCACTCGCGCAAGGTGGACGGCGACCAGGAGCTGGTCGAGGAGAAGAACAAGAACGAGCAGGTCAAGCAGGCGCACAAGCTGACCACGGACAAGAAGTTCCAGCTGGTCCAGGACGCGACCAGCATGACCTTCAAGGGCACGAACGTGACCCTGAATTCGGGCGGCGAGATCACCATTCTGGCCGGCGGCGCCATGGTCTCCGTCGAGAAGACCGGCATGACCACGTTCGAGTCGCCGACGGGAATCAACCTGGTGTGCGGCGGCAGCAGCCTGGCGATCCTTCCCGGCGGCATCGCCATCGCCGCGCCCGCCGTGACCGCGGCCGCCGGGGCCAGCACGATGGCGCTGGGGGCGGAGACCGCCGGTGTGAACAGCAAGAAGGTGATCATCGAGGCCGAGGGCGTGTGCAGCATCAGAGGCAAGAGCAAGCTCAAGCTGCAGGAGTCGGACGCGGTCAAGGGGAAGAAGAGTGGGAAGGGCGGGGGTGCGGGCGCGGGGGAGTCGGCAAGGGATGCAAAGACGACAGGCGCCAAGAAGGCCGGCCCGCCGCCGGAGCATTTTGCCAAGACCCTTCAGGAGGGCAACTCCTGGGTGGTCATCAAGGTTCTCGACATGCAGGGCGCGCCGGTGACTGGCCAGCGATTCCGGGTCACCACGCCGGGCGGCACCGTCGTCGCGGGTCAGACACCCAAAGACGGCGTCGTGAGCTTGAAAGGCATTACGGAAGGCAGCTGCAAGCTCGAATGGTTGGATGAGGAGCCGAGTGGCGCGAGCAAGAAGTAGTCCCCGATATGCTGCTTTGATCCCAATCCCCAGGAGAGCCCCATAGGTCGCAATTGCGACGCAAACACATCTATGTCTTGCTTGGCCACCTAGCCCTCATCGTTCCCTCGACGATTGTACTCAATGCAAGGACCGGGACTATGTTCCTCGGGGTTCTCGAAACCACAGTCCTGGTCGCTGCAGTGCTGTACACGGTCGCCTTCATACGACGTAATCCTCGGACGTTCGGTGCCAGTGTCTTGGTGATTTCCGGCCAAAGCCCGGGGGATAGAACATCGGAGGTACTCGACAGGCGGCGAAGAGCAGGTTCCCGGGCGTCGCCGAGCGAGTAGGCTCCGCCGAAGCCGATGTCTCTCTTGCCAGGGGATGGAATCCCTTGCGTCCCCCTTGACCCGCTTCCCCCACCTACTAAAGTCCCTCCATAGCCATGGCACTCCTCGGTAGCGATACCTCGGTGACGGGGCCCCTTCCCAAGGGCGTTTTGCTTCTCGAAACTCTCTCGGGGACGGAAGAGCTCGGCTCGCCCTACGTTTTCGAGCTTGGCCTGCTCTCGGAGGAGCCGAACATCGATCCGGACGACGTGCTTGGCAAGCCCTTGGCGGTGGGCATCAAGCTGGGCAGCGGCGAGGAGCGGTTCTTCCACGGCTTCGTGACCAGCTTCGCGAAGATGGGCACCACGCGTCTGCACACGCGGTACGCGGCCAGGCTGAATCCGCTGCTGAGCGAATTCAGCTACACCTCCGACTGTCGCGTTTTCAACGACGCCGGGCAGGACGCGGTCAGCATCGCGACGGCGGTGCTGGCCGAGGATGGGCTATTCGACGTCGAGTCGGGCTCGATCAAGGATCATGTCTACCGCGAGCGCGAGTACTGCGTGCAGTACCAGGAAAGCGACCTCAACTTCGTGCAGCGGCTGCTCGAGGACGAAGGCATCTACTACTTCTTCCAGCACGAGGAAACCAAGCACATCATGGTGCTCGCCGACTCGATCACCGGGCACCAGACGGCCGAGGGGTATGAATCTGTGCTCTACACGCCCAAGGAACGGCAGGTCGCGGGGGCCGAGGAGCATCTCTGGGGCATGAAGGTGCGCAAAACGCTCTATCCCGGCCGGCACACGGTCCTGAGCGGCTACGACCCGACAGAGCTGCGGCCCAGGCAGCCGCAGTTCGGCGAGGAAGCGTCGAGCGAGCCGGCGCCGGGCGCGCAGTTCGAGCACTACGACTACCCGGGTGGGCTTTTCGATCCGGCGGAGGCAGGCAGCGAGGCCACGGTGCGCGTGCAGGCGGAGCGTGTGGAGTGCACGCTCATCGAGGTGGAAGGCAACACCATGGGCCTCGGGGTTGGCGATCTGGTCACGCTGCGGCCGAGCGGGGGCGGCGGCGAGGAGGTCTTCCCCTTCTGGGACGCGGAGGACTTCGGCAACCAGTATCTGATCGTCGGTGCCACCTACAGCCTCAGCATCGACCAGTACGAGAGCGGGACCGTGGCGCGCGCCGATGAGCCGTTCAAGGCGATCTATTTGCTCCTCGACACCCACACGCCGTTCCGGCCGCGGCGGACGGCGAAGAAGACCTGCATGAGCGGACCGCAGACGGCGCTCGTCGTTGGGCCGACGGGCGAGGAGATCTGGACCGACAGCCTCGGTCGCGTGATGGTGCAGTTCGACTGGGACCGGCTGGGCAAGCGCAACGAGAAGTCGTCGTGCTGGGTGCGCGTGGCGCAGGTGTGGGCGGGCGCGAAGTGGGGCGCCATTCATATCCCGCGCATCGGGCAGGAAGTGATCGTGGATTTCCTCGACGGGGATCCCGACCGGCCCATCATCACCGGCCGCCTGTACAACGCCGACAATATGCCGCCCTACGAGCTACCGGCCAACCAGACCCAGAGCGGGATCAAGAGCCGCAGCAGCAAGGGCGGCACGGCCAACAACTTCAACGAGATTCGCTTCGAGGACAAGAAGGGCCAGGAACACCTGCACACGCAGGCCGAGAAGGACATGTCCACGCTGGTCAAGCACTGCCAGACCCTCGAGGTGGGCGTGGACCGCAGCATCGTCGTCGGCAACGACGAGAACACGCTGGTCAAGAACAACCGCCAGACCACGGTCAACGTCAACGACAGCGTGGTCATCGGTGGCGACCACGACAAGACGGTAACCGGTGGGGTCACGCAGATCTACGGCAGCGACCACATGCGCAAGGTGGACGGCGAGCAAGAGCTGGTCGCGGAGAAGAACAAGACCGAGCACGTCAAGCTCGCCTACACCCTGACCACCGACGAGAGGTTCCAGCTCAACCAGGACGCGACCAGCCTGACCTTCGAGGGCACCAACGTGACGCTCGATGCGGCCGGGGTCATCACCATCATGGCGGGCGGTGCGGTGATCAGCGTGGACAAGGTGGGCATGGTCACCATCACGTCACCGACGGGCATCAACCTTCTGTGCGGGGGCAGCGGCCTGTCGCTCCTGCCGGGCGGCATCGCCGTCGCGGCGGCGGCAATCACGGCCGCCGCGGCGGGCGGGGCCAGCAAGATGGAGATGGGCGACAAGAAGGTCGAGATGAAGAGCAAGACCGTGAACATCGAGGCGGAAACCACCTGCAGCATCAAAGGCAAGAGCGTGCTCAAGCTGAACACGACGTAGGGTTGCGTCGGCTTCCAGCTCGGCATCTGATCGCTCCCGCAAGACCTTGCCGTGTGCTACGGTTTCCCCGCCAAGGAGAAGACCATGCCCGAAGCCGACGCCACGACCAAAGCCGAAAAGGAATTCCACGCCAACGTACCGCAGGAGAGCCACGCGTTTTTCCTCAAGGGCTCGAACGCGCACGACTGGGGCATGAACAACCGCTTGGCGCGCATCTTCAACCCGCGTTCGGGGAAGGCGGTCATGCTGGCTTTCGACCACGGCTACTTCCAGGGTCCGACCACCGGCCTCGAGCGCGTGGATCTCAGCATCCTGCCACTGGCGCCGTACGCCGACGCGCTCATGCTCACGCGCGGCATCCTGCGCAGCGTGATCCCACCGGCGTCGCCCAACGCGATCGTCATGCGCGCCAGCGGCGGCCCCAGCATCCTGAAAGAGCTGTCCAACGAGCAGATCGCCGTGAGCATCGAGGACGCCGTGCGCATGAACGTGTCGGCGGTCGCGGTGCAGGTTTTCATCGGCGGCGAGCTCGAGACCCAGTCGGTACACAACATGACCCGCCTGGTGGACGAGGGCAATCGCTACGGCATCCCGGTGCTGGCGGTGACGGCGGTGGGCAAGGAGATGGTGCGCGACGCGAAGTACATGCGCCTGGCCTGCCGTATCTGCGCCGAGCTGGGCGCGGCCTTCGTCAAGACCTACTACGTGCCGGAGGATTTCGAGACCGTGTCGGCCTCGTGCCCGGTGCCGCTGGTCATCGCGGGCGGCAAGAAGCTGCCCGAGCTGGAGGCCCTGCGTATGGCGCACGCCTCGATCGCCCAGGGCGCGGCCGGCGTGGACATGGGCCGCAACATCTTCCAGGCCGAATCACCGGTCGCCATGATCCAGGCCGTGCGCAAGGTGGTCCACGAGGGCGCCAGTCCGGAACAGGCCTTCGATTCCTACAAGGCCAGCAAGAGCGTGAAGCGCTAGACCGCCATGCGCAGTCGCTGGTCGGAATCCGAGGCCGCGCAGCTTGGCGGCGCTGACCATTGCGAGACGCAGCTCAGGCTGCTGGCGTACGCCACGTGGCTCGTCGGAGCCGAGCCCGACTTGGCCATGCACGGTGGTGGCAACAGCTCGTGCAAGTGCCCGCTTGGGAACGTGTTTCAAGAGACGCGGCTCGCGCTCTTCGTCAAGGCCTCGGGCATGGAACTCGGCGAGGTCGAGCCGCAGGATTTCGTCGGGCTTGACCTCGACTATCTCGTCCGGCTGCTGGATCTGCCCGAGCTCTCCGACGGGGCCATGGCCGCCGAGCTCGCGTGCCACTGCGTGCGCCCGTCCGGCCGCCGGGCTTCGGTCGAGACCTTGCTACACGCTGTCCTTCCCCACGCCGTCGTGCTCCACACCCACCCGGCCGCCATTCTCGCGCTCGGCAATCGGACGGATGGGGCCGAGGTGGTCGCCGCGGCGCTGGCAGCCGAGGTCGAGGTGGTTCCCTATGCCCCGGCCGGGCTGGAGCTCGCGCGCGCGGTTCGCGCGGCGATGACCCGCGCTCCGGCGGCAGCCGCGCTGGTGCTCATGCAGCACGGGCTGGTGACCTGGGGCCCAACCGCGCGCGAGGCCTACGAGTCGACCATCGCGCAGGTGACGCGCGCCGAGGCCCATCTGGCCAAGGGCCGCGTGCGCGCGCTAACATCGCTGGTTTCGACCACGGCGGCGGAGCGGGAAGGAAGATATGCGGCGCTGGGGCCGGTCATCCGTTCCGTGCTCGGTCCCGGCGAGGTGGATGCTCTCGCGGATCGCGTGGTGCTCAACGCCGAGCTGGACGCGAATGCCGTCGGCCTGCTCGACACTCCGCAAGGCAAGGAGCTGGCCCTGTCCGCTCCGCTCACGCCCGACTACCTGGTGCGCGGGCGCAAGGCGCCGCTCTGGCTCGACCAGCCGAATCTCGACGACGTCAAGGCGTTCCGAGAGCAGCTGACGAAAGCCGTGGCCGATTACCAGGCGGAGTACCGCGCCTACGTGGCCAGGCACTCGGAGGATCCCGGTCTCGCGGAGCGCGACTATCCACCGCGGGCGATTCTGATTCCGGGCCTCGGCTTGGTGGCCGTGGGCAAGAACGCGGCCGACGCGCGCATGGTCCGGGACATCATGGTGCAAGGCCTGCGCGTGAAGGCCGAGATCTGGGAGAGCGGCGCGGAGTATCGCTCCTTGCGCGAGGACCATCTCTTCGACATGGAGTTTCGCGTCTACCAGCAGGCCAAGGCCCCGCAGAGTACTGCCGATATCCATTCACTCCAGGGCAGCGTGGCGCTGGTCACCGGCGCGGCCGGCGCCATCGGGACCGGCATCTGCGAGGCGCTGCTCGAAAAAGGCTGCCACGTCGCCGCCACCGACCTGGCCGGCCCCGCGCTCGACGAGCTGCGCGCGACGCTTGTGCGGCGGGAACCGCTGCGGGCCATCGCCGTGGCCATGGACGTGACCGACAAGGCATCGGTCGCGGCCGGGTTCGCCAAGGTCGTGCGCGCCTTCGGCGGCATCGACGCGGTCGTGGCCAACGCCGGCATTGCCCACGTCGCGCCATTGACCGAGCTTGGGCTGGACGCCTTTCGCAAGCTCGAGGCCGTTAACGTCGAGGGCACGCTGCTCGTGCTCGCCGAGGCTGGCCGCCACTTTGCCTTGCAAGGCACCGGGGGAGACGTGGTGCTGGTTTCCACCAAGAACGTGTTCGCGCCCGGTGCCGGCTTCGGCGCCTACAGCGCGACCAAGGCCGCCAGCCACCAGCTCGCCCGCATCGCCAGCCTGGAGTTCGCCCCGTTCGGGGTGCGCGTGAACATGGTCGCTCCCGACGCGGTCTTCTCCCACGGCGACAAGCGCTCGGGCCTGTGGGCCACGGTGGGACCCAACCGCATGAAGGCGCGCGGCCTCGACGAGCGCGGCCTGGAGGACTACTACCGTTCGCGCAACCTGCTCAAGGCGCAAGTCACCGCCGCGCACGTGGCCGCCGCCGTTCTCTTCTTCCTGACGCACCAGACGCCCACCACCGGCGCGACGATTCCCGTCGACGGCGGCCTCCCCGAGGCGACCCCGCGGTAGGCCGCGGAGGAGCTACGGCGCGTGCAACTCCGCGGCGGGCAGAGCCGTGTTGAAGAACTCCACGTCGCGTATGCAACCGGGGAAGAAGTTCGCGGCGGTCTGACGGGCGGCGAGGGACATCGAACCCGCGGCCATGGGGCCGAAGGTCAGGGCGGTGGATTTCTCGAGCACGCCGTTGACGTACAGGCGCGCGGTCTGGCCATCGTAGGTCACGGCCAGCCAGTACCACTGGTTGGAAGGATGGATGGCGGTGGTGTCTTCGATCGTGGTGCTCANNGGCGATTTCCGGATAGACGAGGGTCTCGATGGTGAACTGCTGCATGCCCTGGATGGGGTTGGTGGCGAAGAGCAGGCCGTCGGATGTCCCATCGAAACACAAGGCCGTGCCAGCGTCCATGGGCGTGACGGTCGGCGTTCCCATGACCGTGGGGGTGTAGCCAGCGATGCTGGTGGTGTTGTCGACCACCCAGTCGCTGGTCGGCAAGGGAGCCAAATCGGGCGGGGGCAGATCCGGCCTGGCGAGATCCACACGAATGGGAAGATCCGGAGCCAGATCCGCGCGCGCGAGATCCGGCGGCACGGTATCCACGGGCGCCGCATCCAGCGGCACGCTATCGAGGGCAGGGCCGTCCACGGCAATAGTCGCGGGGGCATCTGGCTCCGCCGGAAGTGGCTCGTCGTTCCCGTCAAGACTCGGAATTGCGTCGGGCGCGATCTCGACTTCGAACGCAACCGGAGCGTCGCCGGTGGGGCTGGCATCCTCTGAGCCCAGATCCCGGCCTGGGCTAGGGCTGTCGAGGGGCGGTGCTCGATCCGGGCTGGTGTCCGTGACGTCTTTGGGGGCCAAGTCGGCGAGCCCGGCCTCGGCCGGCACGGGGCTTCTGTCGGGATTCGCTTCGAGCTGCGCAGTGTATGCGTCGAGAGTCATGTCCAGC
>PNBO01000329.1:16706-19047 GCA_003136095.1 Myxococcales bacterium | reverse complement strand
GGCAAGCATCGCACGGTCCAAGGGAACCGACAAGGCGGCTAATTTTCGTCCGAATCCTCACCCTCGGGGCTGGGCAGGGGATCGCCGCGCAGGCGGCGAATGCGGCCGTCGCGGATCTCGATGGTGGTGAAGAGGAAGCCGCCCAGCTCGATGCTGCGCCCAGGCCGCAGCGGCGGGGCCAGGTGCGATTGCAGATAGGCGCCCAGGGTGTCGATCTCGGGCGGCATGGGGGGCAGGGTGACGCCCAGCTCGCGCTCGGCCACGTCCAGGGTCAGGCGGCCGTCGACCTCGAAGCGGCCCTCGGCGCCGCGCACGATGGGCTGGATCTCGCCGACATCCTGCTCGTCCTGGATCTCGCCGACGAATTCCTCCAGCAGGTCCTCCAGCGTCACCACACCGACGAAGGTGTTGCTCGCGCCGAGCACGATGGCCATGTGGACCCGCCGGCGCTGGAACTCGCGGCGCAGCCATTCGCTGGGGGTTTCCTCGGAGCAGTAGATGGGCTCGCGCGCCAGCTCGCGCATGCGCTTGGGCTCGTGGCCCGAGGCCAGGGCGGCCATCATGTCCTTCATGTGGATGTAGCCCAGCACCTTGTCGGTGCCGGGCTCGACCAGCGGGTAGCGCGTGTACTGGTTGGCCAGCGCAATCTCGATGTTCTCCCGCCAGGTCCGGCCCTCTTCGAGGACCGCGACGTCGCGCCGCAGCGTCATGACGTGGCGGGCGACGCGGTGGGTATAATCGAAGACGCGGTCGATGAGGCGGCGCGCGCCGGGGTCCAGATCGACGTGCTGGAGCACCATGCGCAGCTCGTCCGACGAGTGCAACATCTCGGCGCCCGACGCGGGATGCAGCCGGATCGTGCGCAGGAAAAGGTTCGCCGTCGTCGTCAGGGCCCAGATGAAGGGGAAGGCGAGGATCGCGAAGACGCGCAGGGGGAGCGCCGCCCACAGGGCCACCGGCTCGGCCTTCTGCAAGGCAATGGCCTTGGGCACCAGCTCGCCCAGCACCGCGTGGAGGAACGTGATCACGGCGAAACTGCAACCCAGGGCCAGCGAGTGCGTCGCGGCGCCGGTGAGACGGCCAAGCCCGCCCATGAAGGGAGAAACGACGTGCGCGAAGGCCGGCTCGCCCACCCAGCCCAGGGCCAGCGAGGCGAAGGTGATGCCAAGCTGGTTGGCCGAGAGGTACTTGTCNNCCAGTTCCTTGACCCGGGTGGGCCGGATCTTGACGATGGCGAATTCGGAGGCGACGAAGAACGCGTTGGCCAGGACCATAAGGGCCGCCAGCAGGAGGGCCGTGCTCGGGTTCCACATACCCCTAGAGTACAGTCAGGAGGCGGGGTTGGGTCAATTCGGCGCGCTTCGTGCTATCAAATAACCATGGGCTCGACCATCCGGAACGACCTTCGGACCTTGCCGAACGTCATTACCTTGCTGCGCATCGCACTGCTCTTTCTCTGCGTGCCGGTGTACTTCTACGTCTCGCACGGGGTCGGCATCATCCTCGCCATTACCGCGGGAGTGACCGACTACCTCGACGGCTATATCGCCCGCCGCACCAAGCAGGTCACGCGCCTGGGCGAGATCCTCGACCAGTTCTGCGATCTCTGCTTCGAGTCCTTCCTCCTCGCCATCGCCACCTTGCAGGCATTCCTTCCGCCTTACTTCATCTTCCTTTACTTGCTGCGCGAATTCTGGGTTACCAGCGTGCGCCGTTTCATGGCCGAGGCGCACATGAATATTCCTAGTAGCCTGGCGGGGAAGGCGAAGACCAACCTCATCTGTTGGGGCTTCTTTCCCACCTATCTGTCCATCAGCGGGCTCGTGCCCGCGGCCGAGCCCTACCTGGCATACGCTGGCCTCATCATCATCGGGCTGGGGCTCGCCGCCGGATATTACAGTGCGCTGGGTTACACGAAGGCGTTCGCCGCGGGTTACGCCGAGGCCACGAGCAGGATAGACTAAGCCGCTATGCGACGAATTGCCGTCCTTTCCTTGCTGTTTTCCGCTTTCGCGGCCGTGCCCGCGCGCGCGCAGAATTCCTCGCCGGTTCCGGCTTGTCCCGAGGGAAACCTGCTGGCCCACAAGAAGCCAACTCAGTGGCAGGAGGTGCGTCGGGAGCTGAGCCTGCTGACCGACGAGAGCATCGCCCCCGAGGGCGCGCAGTGGGATTCGCAGCCCGCGGTCATTTTCGACACCGCCGCGTCCACGGTGACCTGGGATCTCGGCGAGCTCACCCTGTTGCGCTCGTTCGCCATCCAGGCCGACGCCAACGACACCTATACCGTGTGGGGCTCCGTCGACGGGCAGGAATACAAGGTCTTCGGCCAGATCGATCCAGT
>PNBO01000329.1:0-16595 GCA_003136095.1 Myxococcales bacterium | reverse complement strand
CGCAAGCTCAGCGACGCGGGCAAGGCGGCGGCGAAGAAGCGCCTGCGCGCCGCGCTCGTCGGTGTCATGGGCGTGCTGGCCTTCCTGACCTACTTCAACTTCGGCTTCTTCCACTTCCCCAACTTCATCCACGGCTGGGACACCTTCCACTACTACNNTACTACATCGGCTCGAAGTACTTCAAGGAGCTGAGCTACGAACGCCTCTACGAGTGCGTGGCCATCGCCGACAGCGAAGAGCCCGGCCTGCGCCGCCGGGTCGAGCTGCGCAAGATGACCAACCTGCGCACCAACCTCGTCGAAACCTCGGCCGACATCCTGGCCCACCCGGAGCGCTGCAAGCAGCATTTCACGGCCGCGCGCTGGGATTCGCTCAAGCACGACTTGCGCTACTTCCGCACCCTGGAGAACCCGCGGCGCTGGGATGATGCCCAGACCGACCACGGCTACAACGGCACCCCGGTGTGGAACATCGCCGGAACCATCCTGAGCAACCTGGCGCCGGCGAGCCGAACGCAGGTGCTGCTCCTCGACGGCATCGATTGCGGCCTGGTGGTTCTGCTCTCGCTGATGATCTGGTGGGCCTTCGGCTGGCGTACCCTGACCATCGCTCTCATCGCCTTCTCGACCAATTTCCCGTCGCGCTGGTACTGGACAGGTGGCTCGCTGCTCCGCTGGGACTGGCTGTTCTGGATGGTGGCGTCGGTCTGCCTGCTCAAAAAGGAACGCTTCTTCTATGCCGGCATGTGCCTGGCGTATTCGACCCTGCTGCGCGTCTTTCCCGTCTTCTTGTTCGTGGCGCCGCTCATCGCGGCGGTCTACCACTACGTCAAGCACAAGGAGATCGAGAAGCGCTTCTTTCGTTTCTTCGTGGGCGCGGCCGTCGCCGTGGCAATTCTGCTGCCGCTCGGCGCGGTGACCGCGGGTGGGCCGCAAGCCTATCCGGCGTTCGTGCGCAACACCATCAAGCACTCGGAGACGCCNNGTGGATCCGTGGAGCCGCTGGAAGGACGCCCGGCTCAAGAGCTTCCGCGAGGCGCGGCCGCTCTTCATCGGCATCATTATCTGCTATCTGGTTCTCATCGGCCTAGCCGTGCGCGGGGTCGATCCATGGGTGGCGACCGCCTTGTCCGCCACGTTGATCGCCTTCGGTGTCGAACTGACCTGCTACTACTACGCCTTCATCATCGTGGTGGCCTTGCTCTACTACAAACACGAGGTGGCGGGGCGCTGGCTCCTGGCGGTGACGGCGTTCACCCAGTTCATCGGGTGGGCGCCCATCCAAGGCATGCCCGACTGGCTCGGCAAGATCCTGCCGGGCTCCTGGCGGAACGCGGCCGCCCTCAAGAACTTCGGCATGCCCACGGGCCTCGACGAGCAATACACGTGGATGGCGCTGGCGACCCTCTTCGGCTTCGTGATGATTGCCTGGGACATGATGGTCGCGCGCCAGGCCGCCCTGGCTCCGGCGGGCGCGCAGGTCCCGGCCAAGGCGGACGCAAACGCGCCCCTTCCCGCCGAGGACGAGGACGACGACGAGAATAAGGACGAATCCGCCACGCAGCCAGTCTGGCGCGAGCGACTCGATCGGCGCATGCACGGCAAGCGCCGGCGGCGCCGGTAGCCGCGCATCCCACGCGCGGTGAACACGACAAGGGAACCAGCTCGAAACTCACACGAATCGAACCCGTTCCCTTGCGAACGTACCCTTCGCGGTCCCCGACCAGCGGGGTAGATCCCTAGCCCAAGGATGCGGAAACGGCTAAGGCGCGGGCCGAGCGGCCTAGCGCCGCTTCTTCTTGGCCGGCTTCTTGGCCTTCTTGGCCGGCTTCTTGGCGGCCTTCTTCTTGGCCGGCTTCTTGGCCTTCTTGGCGGCCTTCTTCCGCTTCTGGCCACCGACGGCGCGCTTGGCACGTGATACATCGCCGTCCTTGTCCACGAAGTAGATGTAGTTGTTGTCCATCGTGAAGCCGCCTTCGGCGAGCTTCTCGGGCTTGCCCTTCTGCACGCCCGGCTGCTTCCGACGAACCTGCCAAACATCACCGTCCTTCACGTACAGCATGAAGTCTTTGTCGCGAGTTAAACCTAGCTTCTTGACTTTCTCGGCCATTACTCCGCCCTCCGTCTGGGTTGTGGCGAAAAGAAGATCATTCGCATGGTAGCCGTGGGCCTATCCCTGTCAAGCGGTTTCCGACGGGTTTTCGCTTTCCTTGCCAGGTCTGGGGGTCAGACTGCCACCGCCACGTACACGTGCTCATCGTCGGATCCGGCGGCGCCGGCCAGCGGGCGGCCGTCGAAACCGCCGAAAACCTCGACGAGGCGGAAACTTGCCAGCCCCAGCAGGCGCCTGATCTCGTCGGGGGCGAACTGTCGGTGGCACAGCCGCACGGTCCGTTCCTCGCCGCGGGGCCGGCCTTCGTCGTCGACGGGCTGGTAGTAGAGCCGCATGTGCAGGAGGCGGGCGGCCGGGTCGTACACGTGGTTCGACGTGTACACGAACCGCTGCTTGGTCGAGGGGTGGCGGAAGGTGGTGCGGCCCCAGCGCCGTTCCGGGTCGCGGCCGAGCCAGGCTGGGTCGGCCGGCAGCACGTCGAAGGCCAGCCAGCCGCCTTGCCTTAAGGACGTGCGTGCGCAGGCGAGGAAACGCAGGAAATCCTCGTCGGTGTGCAGGTGCTGCACGCTGTGGAAGGCGCAGATGGCGAGGGTCGCCGGGCCGAGGGTGGCGAACGCGCGCAGGTCCGCGCGCACGAGCGTGCACCGCGCACGCCGGGAAGCGGACAGCCGGCGGATTCGCCGCGCGGCCGCGGCCAGCATTTCCGGCGCGCGATCGATGCCGATCACCTGGTGCCCATCGCGCACGAGCGGCAAGAGCAAGCGCCCGCTGCCGCAGGCCAGATCGAGGATGGGACCGGCCGCGAACTCCATGCGGTTGCGCGCGAGCTGCCGGTAGAAGTTGAGGTCGGCGCGGCGGTGACGGTATTCGTAGTCGTAGAGAGGGGCGTCGACGAAGTGTTCGCGGCAGCCGGCTTCGGCCTCCGCGCGCGAACCTCGATCGCGGCGCTTCGTCATGGGGCGAGTATGCAATAACCTTGGCCTATGCGAACCATCGTGTTGTTGTCCGGCGGGCTCGACTCGGCGACGGTGCTGGCCCTGTGCCGCGCCGAGGGCAAGGCGTGCCACGCGCTCAGTTTTCGCTACGGGCAGCGGCACGCGATCGAGCTTGCGGCCGCCGCCCGGGTCGCCGCCAGCCTGGGCGCCGCATCCCATCGCGTGGCCGCCATCGACGTGGCCTGTCTGGCCGGCTCCGCGCTGACCGGCGGGGGCGCGGTCCCCAAGGGGCGCAGCGAGCACGAGATTGGCCATGGGATCCCGGCGACCTACGTTCCGGCGCGCAACACCCTTTTCGTCGCGCACGCCATCGCCCTCGCCGAGGCCACCGGCGCGACCGAGATCGCCCTCGGCATCAATGCCCTCGACTACTCCGGCTACCCCGACTGCCGGCCCGAATGGCTTTCCGCCATGCAAGAAGTCGCCCGGCTGGGCACCAAGGCTGGCGTGGCGGGTGAGCCGGTGAAGCTCCTCGCCCCGCTCTTGGCCATGAGCAAGGCGGAGATCATCCGGCAGGGCACCGCGCTGAGGGTGGACTACAGCCTCACCCTCTCGTGCTACGACCCGGCGGACGACGGCCGCGCCTGCGGCGCCTGCGACGCGTGCGTCCTGCGCCGGCGCGGCTTCGAGGAGGCAGGCGTGCCGGATCCGACACGGTATCGAGGGGGATAGAAGCTCAGGGGCTGTTCTTGGTTGGGCCGTGGTGATCTGGGAAAGCAGCGCTCAGCCGCGGCGAGCGGACGGCTGCAACGGGGGAAGGACATGTCCCGCCCGCCGGACGAGTGCCAACGGCCGCGCTGTGCGCGTCCATGGCACTCTCGGTCGTCGCTTGGCATCCGGCCGCGGACGGCCGGAGCAGCTCCTCACGCCGGCGGTCGTGACATGTCCTTTCCCCTGCGCGCCGTCCGATCCGTGCAGGGGCTGGCACGTGGCACATCTGTTTTTCCGGTCTCGCATAGGTGCCCGGACCCTCATTCGGAGGTGCAAGCTCGGCGCGCGGGCGGGATAGGGACGACTCCGAGGCAGGGTCCGCCCGGTAGAACTCACGCACCGAGCGTCCACGCTCGGTGGCCAGCGGGTTCGGGACGGGGCCGGCGACCAGCAAACGCGTGGGGGTCGGCGGGCTTTGCCCGACGAACCCCGTCGCGGGAGGGCATGGGAACCCTCCCAGGGTTCCCATCAGCACACTGGTCGCGGGAGGCCCCAGAAGCCGAGCGTGCCATGGACGCGCGTAGCGCGGCCGTTGGCATGCGTCTACTCGCGTGGGCCTCCGGCGGGCTCTGCCCGACGAGGCCCGTCGCGGGAAGGGTTGGAAACCCTCTCAGGGTTTCCATGACAATAGAGGGGTCGTCCCTATCCCGCCCGAGGAAGCCGAGCGCCGCTCTCCCGAGTGGTGCACCTGTTCGGCAGTCCCAAAGGGACGGGAGCTAGTCGGCGCGGGTGGCCCAGCGGCCGCCGAAGGTTCCCAGACCGAGGAAGGCCGGCCGGGAGGGCAGCGGCAGGGCGATGTCCCCAAGGTTGGGAATGGGCGTGCGGATCGACGGGCCGGGCTGCCATTCGCCCGGGCTTGCCGTCAGCGGCGCGTGGTTCTGCGCCGGCATGGTCGGCGGGGCCGGATGGGGCGACTCGGTCCGCCCTTCGCGGCTGCGCAGGCCGCGGCGGTCGCGGCGGTCGCGACCAGAGGGACTGTCCACGTCGACGAGCAACTCGGGGGGAAGCTCCTCCTCGGGCGCCGTGCTCTCGGCCGCTTCGGTGACCGCGGCATCGGCGGCGACGGGCGGCTCGACGCCCTCGGCGCGGGCCACGATGGCGGTGAGCCAGGCGGCATCCGGGTAGAAGGGCCGGTTGGCAAGCCGCGGTTGCGAGCGCCGGGGCCGGCTTGAGGGCAGAAGATAGCGCAGCGCGAGCAGGATCTGCCGGCACAGCTCGGAGTCGCGGCGCGAGGCCTTGAGGCGTTCCAGGATCGGCTGCACCGAAAGCGTCACGAGTTGCGCCATGTTCGGTTCCGGCTTGGCGTCCGGCGCGAACACGTCGCGCAGAGGTGGCAGGAGAAGGGTGGCGAGAATCATGGCATCGGACGGCGGCTCGCCGCGCGCGACGATCGACTCGTCGAGCGCGCGCAGGTAGGCCCAGAAGCGCTCGATGCGCGGCTTGACCTCGGGGTCGTCATTGCGCCAGGCGGCAGCCAGTTCGGGCAGCAGGAATTCGAGCAAGCCCGTCTCGATGAGCAACTCGAACGAGCGCCGGGCCGCGCCGGCGCGCAGGAGTCGGTAGAACTCCTCGGTGACGCGTGCCTGGGCGCACTTGGCCAGCTCCGCCTTGTGCTCCATCATCCGCTGGTAGGTTTCCGCCTCGATGGTTAGATCGCAGCGGGCGGCGAATTTCACGGCGCGCAGGATGCGCACGGGATCCTCGCGGAAGCGGATGTCGGGATCGCCGATGGTGCGCACCAGACGGGCCTCGAGATCGGGCAGACCACCCACGTGGTCGATGACCTGCGCGGTGTCGACGTCGAAGAACAGGCCGTTGATGGTGAAGTCGCGGCGGCGGGCGTCCTCTTCCTCGGTGCCGAACACGTTGTCGCGCCGGATGAGCAGGTCCGGGGCCTTCTCGTCGGCGGGCGCCTCGCCCGTTTCGTCGTCGGGGGCGCGCGGATTGGCGCGGAAGGTGGCGGTCTCGATGATCTTGCGGCCGAAGAAGACGTGGGCCANNCGGCGCAGGCGCTGCACGACCCGCAGAGCGTCGGGATCGATCTGATCCAAGCGTATTTCCATGTGCGCATGCCGTAGCACGCCGGCGCCGCGCGGGCAAGCTTCAGGGATTCAAGGGGAGCAATTCGCCTTTGAGGTGGGCGGGCGGCTCGGCCACGATGCGGCCGGCGCGCTCGGGCTTGTGCGGGCTCGGCGCGGGAGCGAGGGGGCCCAGACCCTTGGCAGCCGCAGGCGTGGCAGGGGCGGGTGGCGCGGCCGGCGGGGTCCCCGCCTGGGCGGGTGGTTGGGACGGCGCCGTCGGCGCTGGCGCTAGCGGCGCAGCCGCGGGCATTGCCGGCGCGGCGGGCACGGGCACCGGCGGCACCTGCGGCGGCGCGACGGTCTGGATCAGCCCATCGGGCGCGGCGAAACGCTGGCGCAGCTTGCCGATGGCGAAGGTCAGCCCGAAGGTGAGCAAGGCGACCAGGAGGACCAGCAAGACGTTGCGGCCAGTGGTATCCCGGGGGAGCTCAAGATCTTCGTCGGCGTCGAGGTCCATGCGGCTGCGCGACTCGAAGCGGCCGCTGCGCGTCCACCGGCCGAGAAAGCGGGCAAGCCGGCTCTGGCGTGGAGGGGCTGGAGCCCGGGTCGGGATGGGGTTGGTGGACTCCTGCTCGGCCATCGGGGCGCGCACCGGCGCCGACGGGGTCCAGCGGGCGGGCGCGGGGGGCAGTGGCGTCGGCGAGCCCGGCGGCCGGGGCGGGACGAATCCCGGCGGGAGTTGCAGGTGGATATCGTGTCCGTACACGGTGCGCGCAGATTGAGGCTTTTCCGCGTTCGGCGGATCGGCGCCGCCCATGAAGCCGAATCTGGTCTTGGAGCCCGCCATATCTGCCCTCCACATTACCAGGCCGTGCGGGCAGCGGCTATGCGGGCGCGTTGGGCGAGGATTGGCGGTTGCGTCGGCGCGCGGGCCGGGCCAATCTCGGATTGGCCCGCGCCGGGACGTCCGCTGGCGGGCTCGACCCCTTCTCGCATGCGCGTTCTCTTCGTCGTCAACCATCCCCGAAGCCTTCGTGCCACCTACACGACGGCGCATCTCGCTGCCGCAGCCGTGCGGCGCGGACACGAGGTGGCCTTGGTTTCCGTCGACGAGCTCGCCCACGAACGCGAGGTCACCGGGCGGATCGTCAGACCGGCCGCGGGGGCGGAGCACGACACGGCCGCGTTCGTCGACTCACTGCGCGCCCCGGCGGCGCGAGTCGAGGAAACCCGGCTGGCGGAATTCGACGTCATTCTCCTGCGCAACAATCCCCACGTCGGTGATGGCCACTCGATTCGCGTGAATCCCGCCATCGAGCTGGGCCGGCGCCTCAAGGAGGCCGGGGTCATGGTGCTCAACGATCCGGACGGCTTGCGGCGAGCCGGCTCGAAGATGTACCTGGCGGGCTTCCCCGCCGCGATTCGGCCGCGCACCCTCATCACCTGTTCGCCCAGCCGCGTGCGCGCGTTTCTGCGCGAGCTCGACAGCGCCGCGGTGCTCAAGCCGCTCTACGGGTACGGGGGCCAGAACGTGTTCTTCGTGGGCCGCGGCCAGACCGCCAACCTGGCGCAGATCATCTCCACGGTGCGCGCCAGCGGCTACCTCATCGTGCAGGAGTACGTCGCGGCGGCCGTGCGCGGGGACAAGCGCGTGCTGCTCATCGCGGGCGCGCCCCTGGAGGCGGGCGGCCACGTAGCGGTCTACCGGCGTGTGCACGCCGGCGATGACCTGCGCAACAACATGCACGCGGGCGCCTCGCGGCGCCGCTGCCGCCTGAACCAGATCGAACGCGAGCTGTGCGAAACCATCCGCCCGCGCCTCGTCGCCGACGGTCTCTACCTGATCGGCCTCGACATCGCGGGCGGCAAGATTCTCGAGATCAACGTCTTCGCGCCTGGCGGGATGCACAACATGTTCGAGCTCTACGGTGTCGACTTCGCCGGCGCCGCCATCGCCGATCTCGAGCGTCGTTTCAAGCTGCGCGGCGCCTATCGCGAGCCGGTCGCGCCCCATCTGTTCCTGCGAGGATAAAGGTGCAGACCTATCAACTGAAAGAACAGGCCGCGACCTAGGAGCGCACCCTGCGCGAGGCCGAGGCCGAGGCCAAGGCCGAGCGCTTGCGCCTGGAAGGCGAGGGCGAGGCGAGAAAGGTCGAGCCAGTCGGCCTGGCGCTGGAGGCGTGATTAGCCGCGGCCTGGCGATGGGTTCAGCGCCACTGCATTCCGGATGAGAGCCTTGAACGCAGGCTCGTCAAGCTTCTCACCTTCATGAAGATCGATAGCACGCCTGACGTTGCCCTCGAGGCTGGAGTTGATCGGCTTTCCGCGACGTATCACTCTCCTTCTTCATGTCTTCCTCCTTTCTCGCCAATCGATCTTTGTCCTGCGAAGACCTTCAATGACATTGATGTCGCGCCCTGAAACTGTCCTTGCTCACTGTAGCAGCAAGATCCGCTAGCAATCCTAGCATTCGCATGGTCGACTGCCGTCCGCCTTGGCGTTAACCCGCGGGTCCGCCGCAGGTTCCCGGCGTCTCGATGATACTACGGTGCCCCTGCGGCGGGTCCGGCTTCAACGGCTTGTCGGACGGCATCCGCCATGCGAGATTCAATCTCCGAGCCAGTGGGGCGTTCTTTCATCGGGAAAAACCACGCCAGAGACCGGCCTACTCGGCCGGAAGTATCGAGTCGATCTCGTCGAGGCTCATTTCGGCCACCCCCGGCGCGCCGCCGTCGATGCCTTGGAACCTGCTATCCGCCCCGAGCGACTGCACCCTGATTTCCGCCTGACCGGCGTCGGCGACGGGCTCTGCCTCATAGGCGAGGAGGGAGTCGCCGCCCTCCCCAATGCATCGCAAGAAGCCAGCCCGGCCCCGATCCAGCGCTGCACTCACGGCTGGTATTTGCTCGCGCGCGACCATGGTCGGGACGAACACGGCCGAGCCGATGCCAGCCATCTTGTAGCTGTCGCCATCGCGGACCACGTCGACCACGGCGAAATAATCGCCGCTGATTGCCGCCAGCAGACGCCATGAGCCGCGAAACACTAGCCGCGGCCCCTTGTGAAGGTCGAATTGACCCCAGGGCCTTCCCAACTGGATGGTGTCGGCGGCAGCATCGGACTGTGTGGCGCGGATGAATTGAATCACCTGAGGCGTCACCGCCGCGGCTAACACCGCTTGGTCGACGTCGGTTTCGAGCGTATGCGCGGTTTGCGGCGTTGGTCCTGTCTCGGCGACCATGGCCACGTCTCCCGTTGCTACCGCCGCGTCCTGTTCGACCGGCGACTGACCAGAAGAGCCGCATCCGGCGAGTGCAATGAGCACGAAAAGAATCTCACCGTTCGTAGAGCTCGCGTTTCGCAACATGGTTCGCCCTTGGATTTGCATTATATGCCGAACGGAGAATTGCAAGTAGTCGGTCGCGCCAATCACCAAGGGAAGAGGACCTAGTTCACATTGGCACCAGAGTGGAGGCTACGGTCTTCATCGCGTCCGTCAACGCGTTGGCGTTCACCCGCGAGCGGCCGTCCGCGGCCGATCGTCGGGTGCAACGCCATGTTCGACGGCCCACCTTACGGTCCTACTTCCAGTTCTCCACCGGGAGGCCCGGTACCTTCGAGAAGTGCCGGACGTTGTTTGTCACCAATGTGCAGCGCAAAGAAGCGGCATGCGCGGCGATCAGCACATCGAACTCCCCGATGGGCGTACCGCGCTCAGCCAGGACGGTTCCGATCCGACCAAACTCCAGCGCAGCCTCTTCGCCGAAGCCCACGACTTCGACTGCAGCTGTGAACGTGTCGATTAGGCCATGAAGCTTCCGAGACCCTTTTCTATCGGCGCCATATCGCAGTTCGGCGAGAGTGATCGCGCTGATGCAGACATCCAATGGCCTGTGCGCTGTGATGTGCCCAGCGACCTCTCCCTCTCCACGCAGAGCGTAGCTGACCGTGTCCGTGTCCAGGAGGTACTTCATCGCCCCTCGAAAGGATTCTTGCGAGCACCGATTGGCTGTACCCGAGGCCGCGGAATCTCCTCCTTCCACGAACCGAGACACGCCAGAAACTCTGGTGACCAATCATTCGCAGGCTCGAGGATGACCTTCCTTCCAACTCTTCGAACGACAAGTTCATCCTGACCATCGAACCGACATGACTTCGGCAGACGCACGGCTTGACTGCCGCCATTCTGAAAAATCTTTGCTCGCTCGGTCATGATTGAAGTATATATGGCAGTATATATTTGTCAACCATACCGCGACCGCCCCATGGTCCATATCAAACGCCTATTGGTTAGGCCGCGTCCCGCATGGCGCGGGTGACTGGGCGAGGAAGCGCGATGGAAACAAAGAACTTCTCCGGGTAGAGATAGTCTTCTCCCGATTCATCAACGACGCGGATCAAGCCGTGGGACGCGGCGTTCCGATCGGGGACGAACTCGTAGAGCCTGCGCACCAAGAGCGACGCGGGGTACCCGTCATTCCGGACGCAGAGCACGTAGCCTTTCGTCGACTTTGTCTTTCTCATCGTAGGCCGCCAAGGAGGCGCTTGATTTTGAGTTCTTTCCGGCCGATGCCGTGACTTTCGTACCAGCGTACCTCCGCAGGAGAGCTTGTTCCATCCGGAAGACGAACGACGGCGATCCCCTTCATCTTGCGCCAACGCCCTCGGCCGTACACCTTCCGCAGCCGCTCGATCTCACGGATCTTCCCGCCGACGGCTATGACCTGCTCCCCGGCAATTCTCCCGATGATCTCGACGGATGGGTGATGTCGCTCGCTTCTCATGGTGGTGGCTCAGTCTGCCGAACGCCTGGCCGTTCAGCGGTGCGGGCGCCGCCAAGCCGGCCTCTCGGTTCTACGCCGAGGTGCCTGCGGCGACCACATCCGCTGCAACGGCTTTATGGCAGCTCCGCGGACATCAAGCTCGGTCCAGCCTATCTTGGCCCTGACTCCGTCTCATTCGCCCTCGTCAGCACATCCAGCGTATTCTGGATCAGGTTCGGATCCAGTCGATCACCGTGCCCTGGTATCACGACCGTAGCGGGAAGCTCGGCCAAGGTGCGTACGGCCCGGGGCCAGGACTCGAGGTCCGCGTCGGCGATGTTCCCGACTTTGTTCCCGCTGAGGATCATGCAGCCACCATACAGCAGACCACGTGACGGGAAGAAGACAGCCACCTTGTCGGGTGCCTGACTCGGCCCGGGATAGATGACCTGCACCTCCTCGGTTCCGAACTTCAGAACAAGCCCCCGGGTGATCGGGAAGACGTGATCGGGAGGAACGTACGGAATCCTTGCGTGCACCGCATAGTCGGGGGCAGCACGGTTGCCGATCATCTCTAGGATATGCTGGCGAGTCTTCTCGCCCCTCTCGTGCAGGAGCCTGACCGTCAGATCCGATCCGTAGACGGGAATGTTGGCATCGCGGAGGGCAGAGTTGCCGCCCAGGTTGTCCACGTGAAAGCCGTTGTTGACGGCGACAATCCTCCGCTCGCCGTAGCGAGATCGTGCCCAATCGAGCAGACGCCGGGTCGCCTCGGGTGTGTATGGCGTGCCCACAAGGACCAACGTCCGATCCGCCATCTCGACCAGAAGCGAATTCGCGGGCCAAGGGAGCTCATGGGTGATCTCGTAGGCACCGGGCCCCACCGCCCGTAGGTGAAGGCCCTCCTGTAGATCGATGGTTTGCAGCAGCCGTGGATTGGCTGCATTGGCCGACGACACCACGTTGGTAGGAGTAGCGCAGCCGATGCACGCCACGAAGATGAGTGCCAGTACCCAGGTCTGTTCGAGTCTATGAGCTTCCACTGCTTGTCTGCCGAACGGTTGGCCGATAAGCAGCGACGGCGCCGCCGAGTCGGCCATCCGATTCTACACCAGTGTCCCTGCGGCGACGTCGTCCGTCGTCCTTCATCGGCTTGTTCGGCAGCGGCGCCACAGAAGGCAATGCTACCTCGAGCAACGACGCCTCGGTGAGCCGAGCCAACGAGATGAGCGAATCTTGCAAATATGGTCGGAACAGACCGCCGCCCAGTCCCTTCCCTCGTGAATGCAGTTCGGCATGATATCCAGCGCGCAGACCAGATCCTTCGCCGCAGTTTTCGAGACCGCGTAGGGCCTGGCGACCGCGTCACATTTAGCTTCGCGGTCCTCCGTGATGACCTCGCAGTCGTCGTCGTCGTCACAATACAGGTCGTAGAGGGGAACGCCTCTCGCCTGCTCTGCGGCGCATCCGGCGAGTAAAACGCAAACGGACACCAGTAGGAAGGTATCCATCTCGATCTTTGCTCTCTTGCACGGGTGGTTCACGGACCAAACCTCGTCTGTCAACGGCTTGGCGTTCAGCGGCGGGCGCCGAAGGCGACCGTCCGCTGCAACGCCTGGTTCGCCCGCTTCGTCGACCGGGGGCCAGACCAGTGCAAACGCTTCCGCGTTTCTGCGCAGTCACGGAGGTACATGTTCATGAGTGTCTGGTACGGCAACGACATCTCGCGAGATAGGCCCTGAAAGTAGCCGATGGTGTCCTCGTCCAGCCGGATCGTCAGCTGTCGCTTGAGGCGTTTGGCGTATGGATTCCGGACGGCGTTTGAAAAGTCGTAGTTCTTCTTCATCTCATCCTCCGGTCTTCGTACTGCTGCCGCTCGAAGGCATTTGCCCTACGTGCGGAGATCAGCCGGATGACCTCGTCTCCCTGTCGGTAGCAGTGGCAGACGACCAGCGTCCGCAACCGCGCGCTGAGTCCGAGCAGGACAAACCTGTCCTCCTCCTCGGAGTGCTCCTCGTCCGGACGCAACAAGGCGTTCTCGTCGAAGAACACGGTCCGGGCTTCCTCGAAGGACACTCCGTGCTTCCGACGATTCACCGTCGCCTTCCGCTCGTCCCATGCGAAGCGAAGTTCTTTCACGCACGCACAAGTGTACCTACTTCGTAGCTACATGGCAAGTCGGTCAACGCCTTGTTGACGGCGCACACGGGTCACTGATTGCCTTCGTCTGCATCTTGTGGCCCATTGACGACGGGCGTTTGGTCTATCTGGCTCACGCTGGCGTCAGAACACGGCATGCAGAGCGACGCGCCCTGATCACGAATGCGACAGATCCATGTGCCACCCTCGCAGCTGCAGTTGAAGGTGTCCGATGGCCCGCCAGGTTCACAGGCACACGGAATGGACCCAGTCGTCGAGCATGAGGGGGTCCCAGGCGTGCACGATCCGTACGGAAGCATGATGTCGATCGGGGGGTACGACACCCCGTTTCCTGGCCACGCCGAGTCTCCGCACGCGACGGGGCAGGTCGTGGGCGCTCGCGGGGTGTTGTAAGGGAGAACTTCGAACACGGATGTCGGCCCGTAGTTCGGTGAAGGCGCGCGGCACGCGGTCGCGCCGTCGACTTGCACGGCCTCACTGTCAACGCTGGCGTCATCTGACCCCACGCTGTCGGGACCTCCGTCGCCAGATACTCCACCTAAGGAGTCCCCCTTGCAGGCACTCAGCGAAACCAAGGCCACGACGAAGACATATGGCAAGCTACAGTTCGTCATGATTGTCCAGCATACCACCGCCTCGGAGCGTACATTCCGTCCATCAACGGTATGGCGTTCAGCGGCGGCGCGCAAGCGCCGTCCGCTGCAACGCCTGGTTCGACGGCTCGACCGCCTCACCGGTCTGACCACTTACCTTTGGTCAGGGATTGGGGACGGATCGCGATATCGGAACAACTTGAGCCTCATCGAAGAAGCAGACTCTTTCCCTGTGACGTCGAAGAAGAAGCCAAACCCGAATTCGACCCTGCCATTTGATCGCAGCAACGGGCGGGGCGGAGGCGCGAAGGGTTGCGCCTTCCTGAATGCTTCGAGCGCGCTCTCGTCGAGCCACTCCAGGCCACACGTGTGCACGACCCAGACGTCCGCGAGTGAACCATCCTCGTTCATCCGCACCTGAAGCAAAGTGTAACGGTCCTGCTGCCCGTATACCGTGCCGTTCGGGTCGCGCTGGCGATAGACTTCGGCGGGATTCCACTGCTTGCGAACTAGCTCCTTCAATGAGTTGAAGTACGAGGCGTATTCCCAACGCTTCGTCGCCAGCGACGTTTCCTTGGATTGGTCCTGGCGGTTCGCGATGGGTTCGCTGCGACTCATCTTCTCGCCGGATGCCTCCGTCCGAGTGCCCTCCGAGTGAGAACATCCAGCCACCCACGGCATCGCGATGGCTGCGGTAACCACGATAATTGCTGGCCAACAGCGGGGCGTCCGATGGAGCATGAACGCCGTCTACTTTAGCCCGCATCTGCGCATCGAGCGAGGGATAAGACCAAGACGGTCAGATGACGAGGTTGATTAGAGTCCGTCAACGCCCTGCCGTTCAGCAGCAGGGGCGCCGCCGAGCCGGCGCCACGATTCTACACGATCTCACTGCGGCGACCCTGACTGCTGCAACGGCTTGTTCGACAGCGCCTGGGACATTCGAGTGCCGTCTCGCCATCATCACGGCACCTCGCCAGATGCCCGAGCATGCATCTGGCGCCCCTATGCCCGGCCTCAGGGGAAGCACGAACAGGGAAAATCATGGGCCCACTGTCCGTCGGTACACACCCAGCGGATGCCACAGCAGGAATTGGGAAAGCACACCGCCGCGTCCGCGGAGCATGGATCGCCTTCCACGGGCGGAGGGCAGGCGTCGCCGCGTGAAGCCTCAGCATCGCCATTCCGCGTTCTCGCATCGCCGTCTTGCGACGTCTCGCCCAGGAAACCACCATCGCTTGGCGCAAGCCTTGAGCGTCCGCAGGCGATCGTCGCCACGACAAGCCAGACGGTAGGGGCAAGAAGAGCAAGCGACCCCCAATGCCTCATATGGGTATCATAGTCCTTCTTCACGGCGCGCAGGAAGAACTTCGAGGGGCGTTCTCTCATCATCGCAGCGCCCCACTACATGTCCGACAACCCTCCTACGTCGACTAGCGCCTTGGCTGGCTGCGACTATCAACGCCTTGCCGTTAAGCGGTGGGCGGCCGTCTGCGGCCGACCATCCGCTTCAACGGCTTGTTAGCCGCCGACAAACCAGACGGACCTGGATGCACTCCCGTGACAACGATCTTCTTGTCTCCAAAGGCCGCCACAATTTCTAGCCGTCCGCCGATGGCAGAAAGATACCGCTGCAGCGTGGAAACCTGGCAATCGCCGAAGGTCTCCCGACCCTCAAGCCGGGAGACGTCAGCCTGGTCCATCTGAGACACGCCGGTGACGTCAATTTGCGTCTTTCCCGCCGCCTCGCGGAGAGTTCGTAGCGTTAGATGAACCCCGCGTTGGGCGCGCAAGCCTCGACCGAGAACCCGTACAGGATCCTCTTGCAGTTCAATCTTCCGCTTGGTTGCGTGGCTCATGAATCTCCTCCAGTTTCATAGACTTCCCGTTCGCCTCCGGTCGCCGGACGAGCACTGATGATTCGGTCACGTTCACCGCGTTCGACGTGAACGACGTAAAGCAGGCGTTCACGCAGCGATGTCCCAATGACCACCAGCCGGCCGATTCCTGACCCGTCATCAAGATAGACCGCGCACGGATCAGCGAAAACCGTCGCGGCCTCAGGGAACGACACGCCGTGCTTCGCAAGATTCGACGCAGCCTTGGCCGAGTCCCATTCAAAGTCGCCATCGAAAACCGTTGGCATCGCATCCACCAGTATGGGATACAACCCATAGCAAGTCAACCAACTTGGAGGATCGTTCGCGCGGCTAACGCCTTGCCGTTCAGCAGCAAGCCCGCCGCCGAGTCGGCATCTCGATTCTACACCGATGTCGCTGCGGCGGGATTGCCTGCTGCAACGGCTTTAGCCGTCAGACGCTCGCGAACCATTCGTCGTCTACCTTGATCACTTCGATCGTCTCGCGGCGAACACCGAGGCCGAGCGCCTTCAGTTTCTCAGCAAGTTCCACGCCGTCGACGAGATCGATGGGTGGCGCACCGTCGCGAGTGGCCTCTCGCACGGCTGCTGGACTGAATGTGCCCGTGGTGATGAAGAGGCCCTTGTCGGCCCGGCCGACCATGGCACCGCGAAAGTCGCGGATCTCGCCGGCCCCGACGGAACCCTTGTAGCGCTTGCACTGAAATAGGACATGGAAGCTCATGAAGCCATGAATCCGAGCAATCCCGCGACCGTCGATTCCTCCGTCACCACTTCGGCCGGTCACTTCGACCTGTGTGAATCCTGATTCACGAAGGAGTCGCTGCACGAGCCGCTCAAATCCCGCAGGTGCGAGCTTCTGCGTGAGAATCAGGTGCAGATCCTCCTTCCATCGTTCCTCCTCGGCCACCCCAGCGGCATCGTCTTCGCCGTGATCCACGGCGGCTTCCTTTCGGTGCTGAGCCCTCACCGTGCGCACAACCTCCTGCGGATCGACCTGCTCTACATTCTTGGCCTTCGCGCTGAGGGACCAGACACCGCGAGTCGAGTTCTCAAGCATGCCGAACTTCTTGAGATAGGTTCTCGCCCAAGCGAGGCGATACCCGACCTCTGTCTGGGTGCTGCGTTCGGGGTCGTGAAGTTGCGCCAAGACCTCGTCGGTGAGCTTCTCGATTTCCACCACCTTATCGTAGGTCTCTTCGATAGATCCAGAGCCACCGAGGGCCTTCAGGGCCCGCAGCAACGGGTTCATCAGACGATCGAATGTCGGGAGCTTGGTAGCCATTGGTCCCCCTGTACGGCTAACGCCTTGGCGTTAACGCGCGGGCGGCCGTCCGCGGCCGACCGTCGCGTTCAACGCC
>PNBO01000014.1 GCA_003136095.1 Myxococcales bacterium | reverse complement strand
CAGCTTGAGCCGGCGGCAGCACGTCCTGGCGAGCCTGGGCGGCAGCTTTCCGACGCTCCATCGGGAGGGGCGCAGCCCGCAGGCCATGTTCTACCTGCTTTGGGACTGGGTCGATGGCGGTCTCTTCGAGGCCTGGTGAAATGAGGCGCACGATGCAAGCAATCATCCATCTCTCGCTCGCGGTGGCCTTGCTGCTCACCGCAAAGGTGGAAGCGCGCGCGGCCGCCGCCGAGCTCTTCCTGACCTCCGACAACTGCATGGCCTGCCACAACGGGCTGGCCACCGCCAAGGGCGAGGATGTTTCCATCGGATTCGACTGGCGCGGTTCCATGATGTCTCAGTCGGCGCGCGACCCCTACTGGCAGGCGAGCGTGCGCCGCGAGGTGCGCGAGCATGCACCCGCGGCCGCCGCCATCGAGCATGAGTGCTCCTTGTGCCACATGCCCATGGATCACGTGCGGGCACGGTCGCAAGGCCAAACGGGACGGGTGTTCGCCAACCTGGGCCGAAGCGCGCAGGGGCCGCGCGCCTCCCTCGCGCAAGACGGCGTGAGCTGCTCGGTCTGTCACCAGATCGAGCCCGACAATTTGGGCAAGCCGGAGAGCTTCGTGGGCGGTTTCGTCATCGACACGAGCGGCAAGACCCCGCGCAAGGCGATGGGCCCCGTCGAGGTCAAGCCCGTCCTGGCGCGGCTGATGGCCTCGGCCACGAATTTCTACCCGCTGGCGGCGCCCCACGTCGGCGGCTCGGAACTGTGCGCCACTTGCCACACCTTGATCACCGAAGCTCTCGGCCCGGATGGCAAGCCCACGGGACGGCTGCCCGAGCAGGTGCCCTATCTGGAATGGCTGGCCAGCAGCTATCGCGAGGGGGCCTCATGCGCGAGCTGCCACATGCCCGAAACGCGCGATCCCGCGCCCATCGCCAATTTGCTCGCCGAGCCGCGCTCCGGGCTCACCCGCCACGAATTTCTCGGCGGCAACTTCCTCGTGCCCGCCATGCTCAAGCTGCTCGGCCTCGCGATGCCGGCCTTGCCGCAGGATCTCGACCGCGCGGCCACCCGCGCGCGCGCCCACATCGAGAAGGACGCCGCCCAACTCGCCGTCGGCGACATTGAGGTGAAGGATGGGGTGGTGGAGGCCACGATCACCGTCGAGAATCTCACGGGCCACAAGTTGCCCACCGCCTATCCCTCGCGGCGTTCCTGGTTGCATGTCATGGTCAGGAACGGCGACGGCGCGGTCGTTTTCGAAAGCGGCGCCGTCGGCGCGAACGGAAAGATCGCGGGCAACGACAATGACGAGGATGCCGCGCGCTTCGAGCCGCACTACCTGGCGATCGAAAAGCCGGACCAGGTGCAGATCTACGAAGCAATCCTGGGCGACAGCCAGGGCCATGTCACCACCGGGCTGCTCCACGCCGTGCAGTACCTCAAGGACAACCGCATCCTGCCCAGCGGCTTCGACAAGCAAAAGGCCGAGGCGGACGTGGCCGTGCACGGCGAAGCGCTTGCCGACGCGGATTTCACCGACGGCAGCGACCGGGTGCGGTTGCGCATCCCGGTGGGCGGCGGGGGCGCCCCCTTCAAGGTCGAGGCCGAGTTGCTCTATCAGCCGATCGGCTACCGCTGGGCCGAAAACCTGCGTGCCGTCGACGGCCCCGAGCCACGCACGTTCACCCGGGCCTACGATTCGTTGGTGGCCGTGTCGTTCCAACGCATGGCGCGCACCGAGCGCCTGTCGGGCGACTAATTCCCGAGCTCGACCTTGGTCAGGCAGAGGTGGTCCACCGTGATGGCCGACGCGGTCGAGGTCACTTGCACGCTGACCTTGTCAATGCTGGCGGCGTCGGCCTCGGTGAGGGAGGTGCCGGAGCTGTCCCAGCACGCGGAATTGAAGTCCGTAATCTTGAGCGCCGTGCCCGGGGTCATGCTGACGCAGTAGCCGGTCGAGTCGGGGTCGCCGTTCTTGTGGATGACGGCGCGCAGACCGGTGCTGGGGCTGCCGCTCATCGTGAAGGTGATGGTCTTCCAGCTCGTGCCCATGCCGGCGTTGGGATCCTTGGCGTTGACGCCAATCTGGACGCCCCAGTTGCTGGAGTAGTCGGCGGCGCCCGCATCGCCGGGCAGAGCCGGGACCGATCCCGACATGCAGAGGGCATCGGGCTTGCCCCAGTTCGTGTTCGCCTTGCACGGCGTCGCCGCGGTAATGGCTGCCTTGGCCACGTCGCAGGTCGGATCGGTCAGCGTGTCGGCCGAGCCGAGCGCGACCCAGCCATAGCCCGTCATCGCGCCGACGGCCAGGCCATTGCAGATGGTGACCACGGTGGTCGAGGTCGAAGCGCCGCATGTGTTCGTGCTGGTGGTAGTAGTGCCGCCGCTGCCCGAGGCGCCGCCGGCGGGTAAGCTGCCGCCGCTGGCCTGCGCGCCGCCGGTATCCATGCTGCCGCCGCTTCCTTGGTTGCCCCCGGAGGCAGTGTCGCCCCCCGACCCGGCAGCGCCACCGGAGCTCGGGGTGCCACCCAACCCGCTGTTCGCGCTGGTGTCGTTGCTGCCACTTTGTCCGCCGGACGCACCCTCGCCTCCGCTCCCGCTCGATCCGCCGGTGGATGAGGAGGTCGAGCGAACGCAGATGTTCGAGTCACACGAAAGGCCCGAATTGCAGGTCTGGTTACCGTAGCACTGACCCTTCTCCGCGCCCGCCGAGTACCGAACCGCCTGGGTACACCCGAAGTAGACAACCAGGGTCGAAGCCATCAGCAATGGGACAAGCCGTTTCATACGAGAACCTCCCTTTGGACGCATGGAGCCGCGGGCGCGTGCGGCGCCATTCCTACCGCAATGGCACTTCTGAGTCGACAGCAACCGTCCTGATTCGCCTAGTGACGAAGGACGATCCAGGCCAGTACCAGAAGGCGCAGAACTTCGTCGAGAAGCATCAACCGGTCCTGGTGACCCAGCTCTCGGTGCTGGAACTTGTCTGGGTACTCATGAGCCGGTACGGCCTCGACAAGGAGCGGACCTGCCAGGTCGTCGAGGCGCTCCTGGAGACGGCGGAGATGACCATGCAAGCCCCGTCCATCCTCGAATCGGCCCTGATGACCTGGAAGAAGTCCAAGGCCGACTTCGCCGACTGTTTCATCCTGGCCAGCATCAGCGCCGTTTCAGAGAACCCGCTCGCCACTTTCGACACGACGCTTGGGAAGCTCGAAGGCCGCAAGCAACTTTGACCCTGGCGCGCAACCTTGATGGCAGTGCCGGGGACGAGACTTGAACTCGTACGCCGCTTTCGCGACAGCGGATTTTAAGTGTCGAGAGTGGGGTTGCACCCCGCGCACCCCGCGCATTCCTTGCCCGTCGCTGGGCACCGCGCGCATGGAACGAACGGAATTGCACGGCGTAGAGGCCCAGATGAGGCCCACCCCGCGGTTGGCGTTCTTGGTGGCGCGGCTACCCACCGGACGGGAGACTACTCCTCGCCGTTTCGCGTGGAGACGGATGCCAGGGCGGCCGAGAGCACGTCCGCCTTCACCGCATCCAGTCTCTCAAGATGCTTGAGCGCAGCAGTTCGGTCAAAATCGGGTTGGCCCTTCGCGACACGATCAAGTCGCTTCAATAGCCCCATCTGGTCTGGCGGTTCATCGCCACAATGGATTCCAGCCGCAAGCAGGTAGGCCCAAACAGCTTCGACAGAGAGGTGAGGATTGTTCCTCAGAGGGAACCTCAGCATCTTCACGGCCTGTGGAACGGGAGTCATGGCTTCGCGAGCAATCCGCAGAAGTAGTATCGGAATCTGGAACAGGAGGAATAGGACGTTGATCCACGACAAAGCTGCCACCCAGACGAACTCCCAGGTGAGTGCCCAAGTCTTCTGCCCGAATGACCTCTGATCTGGCGGGTCAAGCTTTCTCAGGTTTGCTGCGAGTATGTTCTCCTTCGTGAACCAGTAGATGACACTCAGAAGCACTATCCTAGCGAGGACGAGCGCGATGGCGAGAAGGCAGCCAAGGAAGTAGAGAGCTAGGTAGGGGTGCTTGTTGATCCACTTGTCGAGGGTGAAGGGCGCCTTGGCGTTCGCCTCGCGCGTAGCCAGGGCCGCCTCGATAGCGTCGTCCTCGGCTTCCGTGCCCGGTCGCGCCGTCGCCGCCACCTGCGCGAGTTGGCGCGCTGCTGCTTGCTTGGCCTTCGCCGCTTCCGCTGCCTCCCACGCATCGAGGGGATCAACGGTGGGCAGCGGATGGGCCTTGGCCGCCTCCGCCGCTTGGGATAGCTGTGCTTGCTTCTTGTCATAGGCAGCTTGGAGCGCGTCGAAGTCAAGGTCCTCCCCAGTCGCCTTCGCGGCCTTCCGTTCTCTTTCTTTCTTGGCCAGGTAAGCGTCCGGGTCGAACGCCTTCACCTTTGCCCGCGCTCTCGGTTTCGACGGTATCTGCTCAATCGCACCCGGCGGCATGGCGGGTTCCCCTTCGTCGAACGGTCCCTCATTGCTGGCAAGTTGGGCTGCCTTGTCCCGAGGCGGGACGGTCGTCAGCGTGGAATTGGGCCGGGATTCCAGATCAACCATGAAGGTCGAGATCAGGAAGGCGAGCACGAAGCCCATCTGGCGATCTTGCGGCCGTTTCTGCTTTTTCTCAAGGCGGAGGCTGGCCCGGAAGCTGGGCGATGCCGGGAAGATTCCTGCTATGATCACCCCTAGGTGATTCATGGCTGGTATCAGCGAAGAACAGCCAGCGGTGAGTGATGAGCCGGCGCAAGCGCGTGGGCCTGGCCGTCCGTTTCGTCCTGGCCAGTCCGGCAACCCGTCGGGGCGACCGAAGAGCCTAGCGGCGCTGGAAGCGCAGATCCGAGAACTCCACGGGCCGCTTGCAATCGAGGTGCTCGAAAAGCTGCGAGGCCTGGCGTTGGCGGGCAACGTGGCTGCGGCCAAGGTCTACCTTGAGCGAGTGCTCGGCCCGTCGCGAGCCATGCGGGAACCGCTTCCCAGCCTTCCGTCTTCGCCCGATACCCTTGGCGCAGGAGTGAACGGAAGCCCGAATCCCATAGACCAGGACGAGCTAGAAGTTACCAAGCGCATTCTGCGCGTGATCGCTGGCCAGGTCGCGGCGCTAGAGGCAAAGGCCGCTGACGTGGGGCTAGTGCCAGAGGAATCGGCTGCGCTGGCGGCGCATCTGAGTGCGGTTTCCGGCATCGGGAAGTGGCACCTTCGCAAGCTATCCGAATTCGAGGAGCAGATGGCAGGGCTACCGGCGGACCAAGCGAAAGCCACCGCTGAGCGCATGCTCTGTGAGGAGTTGGGGATCACCGTCGAACAACTCCAAGAACTCCGGGCCAGCCGACCAGCCTAGACCACCATGGTCACGTAGCGCCATCGCTGGTAGCTTGGAAGAGAAGCGCCCGCACGGTCTGACCACCGGCGGGCGCGAGACGGAATGATGGAGGTTCCGCCCATGGCCAAGCTACGTGAACCGAAACGCAGAGGCAACACGGCAACAACCGCCCCGGTCGGGCAACAGGGCCAGGATGGGAAGAAGGCCCGGCAGAAGTCAGGCGCGAGGCTACTCAGGGGCGAGAAGGCCAAGCGCACCAAAGCGGAGGCACTGGCGGTCCGGGCTCTCGCCTCGGTGAAGAGGAAGATGAAGCAGTCCACGTTGGCTATGGCTGACCGCGAAGTGGCCGAGATGCAGGTCAATCGTGCACTCTACCGCGGCGAGTACTTCGCGCCCGAGCCCTATCAGACGGAAACCGGGCTCACATTGCTCAAGACGGTGGCGTACCACGCCTACATGGTGGCCAGCACAGTTGACGGCGTACCTCCGCGCAACCTCGACCTGCTCCGGCGTCTCATGGCCGAGGCCGACAGCCTCACGCAACGGCAGGCCGGCAACGCTCCGCGGGTCGCACAGTCGGGTGCGAACCCGGCGGACTTCTCCCGCCCGATGGTGAAGGACTCGACTCCTGCGGCCGTCCAGCAAGGTGGGCAGGCCGGCAAGTGGCCCTGGGGTACCTACAAAACGAAGAAGCTAGAAGTTCTGGCCGGCGCGGTACAGGAGTTGTGGACAGGGTACGATCCCGCAAAGCCAAGAGAGACGGCACCGACAAACGAGAAGGTGGAAAAGTGGCTGAATGATCACGGGGTGACCTCTGTGCGAATCCGGCAGGTGATGGCGACGATCATCCGTGCGGATGACCTCCGCCGCGGTCCGCGGCCCCTGCCCGACTAGCGAAAAAACGCACGCGCTTGAAGAAGTTACCCGCGCCCTTTTTCCCCCTGCTTTTGTAGGGTCTTCTGGGTACGGGCGGAGTTACCCGCGCCGAGTTCCCGCGACCTTCGCGCATATTCTTCTGTCGAGTCTTGTGACCAGACTTGTCCTCGTCATGTTGACGAAAACAAGAAAAGAAACCCGTCGTCTCCCCGCCCACATTGTGCGCGCGATCGCAGTCACCGCGCAGACTGACCCTCGCACCGTTGCGAACGTGGTTGCTGGCCGTCCCACAAAGGCATCGACACGCGAGCGGATCCTGCGTGCGCTGCACGAGCGAGAGCGAGGGGAGATCGTGGCTGTACGCATGGAGCGCCAGCGATGAGTGCGCAACTGGACACGGTTCACGCTCTCAGACCGCGTTCTCCCGGCGGACTGCTATCCCCGGATCAGGTGGCAGAGCGGCTCGCGGTCTCGCGCTCGATGGTCTACAAGCTGGCGCGTACCGGCGAATTGCCGGCCGTGTACGTCGGCCGTCTGCCGAGGTTCGCTGAAGCGGACATCCTCGAATTCATCGCCACCCGGCGGCGGACGCGCGAGGTGTCACCATGACACTTGCCCAGTCCTCCAACCGTGCAGACGAGATTCGGCGGGTGCTAACAGACGCGCGCGAGCTTTGCGTCCGGCTTGGACTTGCGGAGGGCGCGAGGCCGCAATCGCATGGGCTGTTTGTGCCATGCCCCTGGCACAATGAGCGCACCCCGAGTTGCTCCGTGCGCCGCGCACCCGACGGGACGCTTTCCGTCCACTGTTTCGGCTGTGACGTGAGCGGCGATGTGTTCGATCTCATCGCGGTGGCGAACGGACTCAACTCGCGGCGGGACTTCCCCAGGGTGCTACGGATAGCCGCAGAACTGGCGGGCGTGCCGTCTGACCTAGGTGGCGCACACCGAGGCCCGCCCATCCGGGCACGTCGCGTTCTGCCCGAGCCCAGGTACCCGCCGGTCGAGGACGTGGCCGGTCTATGGGCCGCCTGTCGTCCTGTGGGGGATGTGTCTGAGGTGGCAGCGTGGCTGCACTCGCGGGCGCTGGACGCGGGCGCGGTCGAGGACTTCGATCTTGCGCGGGCATTGCCACTGGCCGCGCGTCTGCCCGAGTGGGCTGGTTCCCGTTGGCAGACGTGGGGCCAAGCGGGCTACCGCCTCGTTCTCCCAATGTTCGACAGTCATGGTGTCATGCGAAGCCTTCGGGCGCGACGGGTGGTAGCTGGAGAGGGGCCGAAGAACCTTGCACCGGCCGGCTATCGCACCGGCGGACTCGTGATGGCCGATGCGCTTGGGCGCGTTCTGCTCACCAGCGGGAAACGTCCCGAGAGCTGCCCGGAGTCGGTTCCCGTTCGGATCATCGTCGCAGAGGGCGAGCCGGATTTCCTCACCTGGGCGACACGCTTCTCCGATGCCGACGAGACTGCACCCGCCGTCCTGGGCGTGGTCAGCGGCAGTTGGACAAGCGGCATTGCCGAACGCCTGCCGGACGGGGCGCGGGTGACCATCCGAACCGATCCCGATGATGCTGGCGAAAGGTATGCGTGTGCTGTGTTCGAGAGCCTCCGAGGCCGTTGCACGATTCTGCGCGGCGGATTGCGAGGTGTGGCGTGAAGCTGGACGACAACGAGCGCCTCCAGCGGGGCGAACTGCCCCCCGATCCGGAGGCGGACGCGGTGGAGACGCGGCCATGCGCCACCAAGTCGGAACCGGCGGGATGGGGAGCGACCGTAGCCTCGTGGCCCGCAATCGAGGCCGGTGCGTTCTATGGGCCGCTTGGCGAGGCTGCGCGGATGATCGAGCCGCTCACCGAGGCCGACACGGCGGCTGTGCTGGTGCATCTGTTGGTCGCTTTCGGTAGCGCCGCCGGTCGTGGCCCGCGGCTGGTGATGGGATCCATAAGGCAGACGGCGAATCTGTTTGCCGTCATCGTCGGAAAGTCCTCGAAGGCCCGGAAGGGAACCGCTTGGGCAAACGCGCGCGAAATCATCTGCCCGGTCGATGAAGCGTGGGCCAAAGATCGCATCAAGAGCGGCCTATCGAGCGGCGAGGGCGTCATCCACGCCGTCCGCGATCCGGTCTTCAAGAAGGAACCGATCCGCGAGGGAAGCAAGAAGACAGGCAAGATCGTTGACTATCAAGAAGTGGAAGAGGACGCCGGAGAGTCGGACAAGCGCCTTCTCGTGGTCGAGCCGGAATTCGCGCGAAGTCTCAAGGCGGCCGGTCGCAGAGAAAACACGCTCTCGCCGGTTCTGCGGGAAGCATGGGACTCCGGAAGCCTGAGCACCTTGACGAAATCCCCGTACAAGGCGACCGGGGCACACGTCTGTATCGTCGGGCACATAACCAGGGACGAACTGAAACGCGAATTGAGCGCGTGCGACTCGGTGAACGGCTACGCCAACAGATTCCTGTGGTGTTGCGCCCGCCGCGCCAGGGAACTGCCATTCGGCGAGAGGCAGGTAGGGGAGGCGGCAGCCTCGGCAATGGTCCGTATCCGGAGCGCCGTCATGTGGGCGCGGGCCAAAGGTGATGACTTCGTGGTTTCGATGGATGCCGCCGCACGGGAAACGTGGAAGGCGGGCTACTCCCGGCTATCCGCTGACAGACCGGGCCTCGTGGGCAGCGTCCTGGGCCGTGCGGAGGCACAGGTGTTGCGACTAGCACTCGTCTACGCGCTGGCGGACGAATCGGACTCTGTCCGGTGCCCCCATCTGGAGGCAGCCCTTGCAGTGTGGCGTTTCGCCGAGGAATCGGCCCGCCACATCTTCGGGGACGCCTTGGGGGACTCGGTGGCAGACGAGATCCTTCGTGTCCTGCGGGAGTCGCCCGAGGGGATGACACGGGAGGAGATCTGCGACCACTTCAACCGGCACACACCGGCGCCCCGGTTGACGGAAGCTCTTCGCCTCCTATCGGAGAATGAACTCGCCACCTTCAAGAAGGAGCCTCCGCGCGGTGGGTGCGGCAGACCCGCTGAGCGGTGGTTTGCGATTTCCAAGCCTCGCGAGGGAAGCGGGGGAAGCGAGGGAACCGATGCTCGCGCGAGTCGGTCGGCCACTTCCCGCGCTTATCTCGCTAGCCTCGCGTCACGGTCGGAGGAGAACATCCCGAAGGCGGTTGGGGTGGCAAAGCCAGGAGGGAAGCCATGAGCGCGTGCAGACAGCCGGGCAAGGCACAGGGGAAAGCGAATCGGCCGCAGTCGCGGTATCGTAGCGGCCAGATGCCCCGACCTAGCAAGGCGCGCAAGCCCGCCAGGAAGCCGCAGGGTGGCCCCCACACCTTCGGCCGCCTCCAGCGAGCGCTGGACGAAGCTGCCCGGCGTGAGATCGAGGCTGCACTCAAGGAGACAAGCGGGAATGTGAGCGAATCAGCCCGAGTGCTCGGGATCGCTCGGCCGAACCTTTGGGCGCGCATGAAGGCCCTGGCCATCGTGCCCCGGCGCTGAATCGCGGGAGGAAACGCCCAGTCTGGGCCTGGACATTGAGGCTTCGATTGTGTAATGTTAACATAACACTTGGGGAGGATTGGCGATGATCGAATGCAGCCCAAACAAGCAGACCAGGCGCCGCGCCGGACGCCGGGACTTCGGCACGATCAAGGCGGACGGCAACCCTACCAACCCGCGCTTTTCTGTCCGCTGGTGCGAGGGCGGGCGACAGCGGCGAAAGCGAGGCTTCGAGCGGCGGGTGGAGGCGGAGGCTTTTCTCGCGCGAATCCGCACGGCGTTGTCTGATGGGGTTCTGGACGCCCACCGGCGCGGTGAAGTGATGTTGGCGACCGTCGCGGACGAATGGCTATGCACGCACTCTGCGGTCAAGCTGCGCTCGCACGAGGACAACCTGGAACGGTGGAAGCGGCTTGGCGAGTTCTTCGGAGAGACCCTCGCCATTTCGGACGTCACGCCTTCGCGGATCTTGGAACTCCGAAGCCACCTGCGAACCGAAGGGCTTGCCCCCGCGACCGTGAATCGCTATCTGGCCCTTCTCCGTAGCGTGCTCAACTACGCGGTGACCGCAGGCTACTTGCAGGCTTCGCCGATCCGGCGTTTCGCGCGAGGCAGTTTCCTCCTCGCCGAGCCGCACCCCAAGCGCACGCCCCCGCTGACCTCGAATGCGGAGGCTGCGCGTTTGCTGGAAGGCATCCGGGATGGCTGGCGAGATTGGTTCGGGTTCTTCGCTTTCTTGCTTCTGACAGGAGCCCGACGGGGCGAGGCCGCAGGGCTGCGCTGGGAAGACGTGGAGCTCACCCGACGGTTGGTCACCCTTCGCAGAAGCTACGAGGCGCTTCCCAAGAGCGGCCGAGCGCGAACCGTGCCGATCTCCGCGGAGTTGGCGAGCATCCTCACCGAGCACCGCGCGCGCGACCCGTGGGCCGGGGAACTGGTATTCCCTGACCCGCAGACGGGCGAGATGCTGTCACCTGATGCACGCTTGGCCCGCATCCTGGACGCGGCTTGCAAGGCGGCCGGCGTGCCTCGGATGCGTGTCCACGACCTCCGCCACGCTCACGCGAGCCTCTGGCTCATGGCGGGCGGTTCGCTGGCGGACGTGCAGCGCAACCTGGGCCACTCGACGCCCATGCTTACCAGCGAGACTTACGGCCACATCGCCGAGGACCACCGCATCCGCGAGGTAGACCAGCGGCTGGCGCTTGGGATCGGCCGGGCAGGGCCAAAGGCAGTGCCCGCTATTTCGCAGGACGCCGCTGCGGCATCGGAGACTCTGGCCGAGGGCGCATGAAGGCGAATTGGATTGCCGGGCAGCGCGCAAGAGGCCCACTTGAGGCCCACGCGGGAGGCCAAGCGAAGCCTTCACCGCGCTTGCTGTCGGCCGAATCGGCAATGATTTCCTAGTGCCGGGGACGAGACTTGAACTCGTACGCCGCTTTCGCGACAGCGGATTTTAAGTCCGCGGCGT
>PNBO01000281.1:974-2905 GCA_003136095.1 Myxococcales bacterium | reverse complement strand
CCATGCCGCAGTGCCAGGTGGCCAAGCTGCAGGTGCGGCGTATCGATCCACACGGGGATCTGGAGCGACGAGGCCTGGGCCGAGGCGCTGGTGATAGCCAAGCGCAACGTTTCGGTATGGGGCTGGGGGTTCTCGTACTCGCCGAGCGCCGACACTTCGCACACGACGTCCGCGCGAGCGCCCGGCCCAAGCACCGCGATCGTGGGGGGCGGAACCGACAGCAACGACACCCGGCTCGAGGCGGTGCGCGTCGCAGATTGGGCCACGTTCACCCAATAGGCCGGGTGGGCGCCGCGGTTCTCGATGCGGATCGGGATGGACACCGTTCGGCCCTCTACGAGCTCGATGTCGCCACCCAGCTTGCTGCGGTCGACGAAGGCCGCGAGAGCGGTCCGATGGGCGTCGTCGGAAGGCGAGACCGGTACCATTTCGCCTTGTCCGTTGACCCTGCCGAGCAGGGTCCCGTCCTCGTTGCGCCAACAGGTCTGCGCGCCATTGCAGGCGAACCAGCGTTCGCGCGAGCTGCCCGCGAGCGACCAGCGACGTTCGAGGGTGTTGCCATCCCAAATCCGCAGCACGCCATCGCGCGAGGCAGAAGCGATGCTGGCACCATCCGGTGCGACGGCGAGCGCGCTCGGCGCATCCGCGGAGGCAGTCGACTGTCGAACCGGACGGTTGCGGCTGATGTCCCAAAGGCTGAGCACCCCATCCGAGGAGGCCGCGACGATCCGCTGATCGCGCACGGCCAGCGCGACCACGCCGGTCGCCAGCTCTTTGCGCATGCTCTTGAGCAGCTTGCCCTTCGCCGGTAACCAGACGTCGATGCTGCGGTCCTGCGACCCGGTGATCAGGTATTTTCCGTCGGAGCTGAAGGCCACCGAGCTGACGGGGCCGCGATGGCTGCCGAGCACCGCCAGGTTTCGTCCCGTGGCCGTGTCCCATAGGCGCACCGTTTCGTCATCGGATGCTGACGCCAACGTCCTGCCGTCGGGGCTGACGGCGAGGGCTTGCACCGGGGCGCGGTGGCCCTTGAGCACAACGCCTGCAGCGTCTCGCTCGAGATCCCACAGGCGAACGGTGGCGTCGTCCCCCGCCGAGGCGATGGTGCGCCCATCGGGCATGAAGGCGACGGCGTTGACGGCCCCGTCATGTCCGGTGAGCCGGCGCACGGCACCCTCCCCCGCCACATCCCACAGCGCCACCTTGCGGTCGTCGCCAGCGGAAGCGAGAGCCTTGCCGTCCGGCGAGAACGCCAGCGTGCGCACGGCGCCCTGCTCGCCGAGCAGTACCCGGCTCAACATCTTGTGATTGCCAGCGTCCTGCCAGACCAAGACACGGCGGTCGCGCGAGGCCGTCGCCAGCATCCTGCCATCGGGGCTCCAGGCTACGGCTTCCAGCGAGGCCAGGTTGGCGGACAGCGATACCAGAGCGCGTCCGCTGGCAACGTCCTCGACGATGATCGAGGCATCGTCGGCTCCGGTGGCCACCATCCTCCCGTCGGGGCTGAAGGCAATCGCGCGCATCTCGACCGCATGACGGCGCTCACGGCGGAGCTCGGCCCCCGTCCCTATGTCCCACAGAACCGATCCCCCGGCGCCACAGCCGCCCCCGAGGATCTGTCCGTTCGCCGAGACCGCGAGCGAAAGCACCGGCGCGCCGCAGTCACCCAGCTTGCGCATGATGGCCCCGTCGGGCAGCCGCCACATTCGCACCGTGTGATCCGCCCCGCCCGAGAACAACCATTCGCCGTCCGGCCGAAAGCGCACCGCGCTCGCGGGTCCGGCCCCCGCGAGGACCTTGAGCTGCTTGCCGGTGACCACATCCCACAACCGAACCGTCTCATCGTCGGACGCCGACGCCAGCAGCTTGCCATCCGGGCTGAAGTCGATCGCCCGAATGGCGCCGCCGTGTCCCCGGAGCTTCTTCACCAG
>PNBO01000281.1:0-928 GCA_003136095.1 Myxococcales bacterium | reverse complement strand
CGCGGTCACGACGGAGGCATGCCCGTCAAGACGACGAAGCAGGCGTCCGGTCTGGAGCTGCCAGACCCGCACCATGTGGTCTTCGGAGCCCGATACGATGAGGCGCCCGTCCGGGCTGAACGCGATCGCACTTACCGGCGCCTGCCGGTCGAGTGCATCGATGATGTTGTCGATGTCCGAAATGGTCTCGCCCGCCGCGACCAGGAGCCCGCTAGGTCGGGTCGGGGCCACGCTGGCGCCCCCGTCCACGTGCCCGTCCGCGTCGGGGGCTCCCGCGTCGGCCGCCGCCGGCGCGGCCGGGAGCATCGCAAGCATGCTCGCCAGAGCCCCACGGAGAGCGGGGTGGCTATTGGCCGACATGGGAGTCCTTCCCGACCGGTGCCTCGGGAGCCGACCGGTCCGCCCCTGGCTTGTCGGAGTCGGTCGCATCCAAGTCGTTGCCGTGGTCGCGACGGCTCGCCGCGAGCGCCCGCATGCGCGACCTCGCCTGGCGCCAGCGCCCCGGCATGGCAGCCCTGATCAGCTGTCCCCGGTAGGTGGCTTGCGGCCCAATCAGGTAGGCATGCAGGTGGACGAGGGGATCGATGATTTCGCCGTTGTCGCGCATCTGGAGGTGCAGGTGCGGACCATTGACTCGAATCCCGGTGTCGCCCACGTGCCCGATGATCTCCCCGGCCGTGACCCATTGACCGTTCTGGACCAGGTAGTTGAGCAGGTGCATGTACTCGGACATCAAGTTGTCCTTGTGCTGAATCTCCACGAACAGGCCGCCCGGCCCCATGCTGTTCTTGCGAATGGCGCCGGACTTATCGAGGGTCACCTTCCTGGCGCCCTTACCGGGCGCGTCCACGCCGGCATAGACGACCCAGCCGTCGGCAACCGCGCGCACCGGCTCGCCCAGCACCGACACGAAGTCGACGCCCTTGTG
>PNBO01000258.1:27812-29071 GCA_003136095.1 Myxococcales bacterium | reverse complement strand
AGGCCCGAGTCGCCCATGGGGCCGCCCACCACGAAGCGGCCGGTGGGGTTGATGAAGTACTTGGTCTTGCGACCGACCAGGCGTTGGGGAACGACCGGCTTGATGACCTCGTCCATCACGGCTTCGGTGAGCTTCTTGCGGCTCACCTCCTCGCTGTGCTGGGTGGAGATGACCACGTTGTCGACCCCCAGAACGCGGTGTTCGCTGTCGTAGCGAACCGTGACCTGGCTCTTGCCGTCCGGGCGGAAGAAGTCGACGCTGCCCTTCTTGCGCACGTCCGCGAGCTTCTTCGACAACTTGTGCGCCAGGGTGATGGGCATGGGCATCAGCTCGGGCGTCTCGTCGCAGGCGTAGCCGAACATCATGCCCTGGTCACCGGCGCCCTGTTCGTGGGGGGTGTAGACCCCCTGGCCGTCCACGCCCTGGGCGATGTCCGGGGACTGCTGCTCGACCGCGACCAGCACGCCGCAGGTCTTCCAATCGAAACCCATCGAGGAATCCGCGTAGCCGATGCTCTTGACCACGTCGCGCACGATGGCCGGAAAATCGAGGTGGGCGGCGGTGGTGATCTCGCCGGCGACCATGACGAAACCGGTCTTGGTCAGGGTTTCGCAAGCCACGCGGCTCCGCTTGTCCTCCCTGATGCAGGCATCGAGGACGGCGTCGGACACCTGGTCGCACAGCTTGTCGGGATGGCCTTCGGTGACACTCTCGGACGTGAACAAGTACTCGGACATGAAAACTGATCTCCGCTAGGGTTGGAAGGACGCGGAGTTTCCCAGCAGGTCCCCGTCCCGTCAATGCGAATTCGCGTGGCGGGCCGCTACTGCCAGCTCGAACCGTTCCAGTCCGCGCAGGCGTACTTGCCCTGCTTGTTGCACACGCAGGCGGTCTTGCCGTCCGCTTGCAAGCACAGGTGGCGGCCGCAGGCGGGGCCGCACGCGCCGCCCTTGCTCACCCCGTCCGCGCAGAGCGTGGCCGTGACCGCGTTGGTGGGAACGTAGCAATCCGGCAGAGGGGGAGGGAAGGCGCAGTCGCCGCAGGCGACGCACAGCGCCTCCAGGCACAGGCAACCGCTCTTGGCCTGGCAGGTGGCCTGGTCGGTCTGGCTGCAAGCTTCCACGCCGATGCCGTCCGGCCCGCAGGGTCGCGAGCACGAGGTGGAGGATGTCTTTGCGGGCCAGCCCGCCTGATCGGTCAGACCCGCGGGGCACATGGCGCTGCCGCCCGCGCCGCCGGCCGATCCGTCGGCAGCCGGG
>PNBO01000258.1:27317-27805 GCA_003136095.1 Myxococcales bacterium | reverse complement strand
GCTGTCGGACGCGGTTCCGCACGACCACACGCCATGGGTCGCGAGGCAGTCGGCGAACCCCATGCGGCGCACCAGGGGCGCGCAGCCATCGGACTCGGGCTGACCGAAACCGCCGCAGCCGTGCAGATCGTTGGTGGCTTGCGGGTCGGGCGAGCAGATGCCCATGGCCGAGGCACCCGCAGCGACCAGGAAGAAGCGCGGCTCGCCGGCAGGGACGCAACTTTCGCAACCGCCGGTGGGGGACTGCTGGCTCACGTCGGCGCCGTCGCGGCAGAGGTGCCAGTGCTGGGCGCACAGATCCGCGGCGCTGCAACCCACGCCGAAGGGATTGGTGCTGGTATCGCCCGCCTGCAGCTCGCACGCGGGCAGCAGGTCGGGCGAGCCGATGACGCCCGGTTGATCGAAGGCACCCGCGCACCCGGCGATGTTCGGCCAGTGGGCGACGTCGCGGAACCCCTCGCGCGTGCCGTCCGAGCAGCCGACCGCGA
>PNBO01000258.1:0-27277 GCA_003136095.1 Myxococcales bacterium | reverse complement strand
AGCCTAAGGCCAAACGCCGGCTTTTTCACTACAGCTCTCTGGTTCAAGAGTTTGATTTCGCGGCGCCTGACCGCCATAGTGAAGAGCCATGCGGCGGGCTAGCGTCGAACGGAACACCAAGGAAACGCAAATCAAGGTCGCGGTCGACCTGGACGGTACCGGCAAAACCGCGATCGCGACGCCTCTGCCATTCTTCGGCCACATGCTCGACGCCTTCGGCCGGCACAGCCTCCTCGACCTGACCCTCGAGGCGCGTGGCGACGTGGAGGTCGACGGTCACCACACCGTCGAGGACACCGGCATCTGTGTCGGCCAGGTGGTGCGCGAGGCGCTGGGCGAGCGGCGCGGCATCTCGCGCTACGGCGACGCCACCGTCCCCATGGACGAGTCCCTGGCGCGCGTGGCCATCGACTTTGGCGGCCGCGCGGCCTTCGTCTACCAGGCCGACGCGCTCAAAGGACGCAAGGTCGGCAGCTTCGACGCCGAGCTGGCGCGCGAGTTCTTCTCCGCGTTCGCGCAGGCGGCGCTGTGCAACCTGCACATGGAAGTCCAGCACGGCGAGAACGCCCACCACATCCTGGAGGCCCTGTTCAAGGCCTTTGCGCGCGCCGTGCGGCAAGCCGTTACCCTCGACCCACGCGATACGAATGTCCCTTCCACCAAAGGGACGTTGACGGCCTGACCGCGGCGGTGCATGTAAAGCACCGATGGCAAGACCCCGCATCGCGATCGTCGACACCGGCAGCGGCAACCTGCGCAGCGTCGAGAAGGCGCTGGCCGCATCCGGCGCGGACGGCTTTGTCACCCGGGACGCTGACCGGGTGGCTGCGTCCGACAAGGTCGTCATGCCCGGGCAGGGCGCCTTTGGCGCGTACGTGGCCGGGCTCAATCGTGAAGGTGGGGCCCTGCGCGGCGCCGTGCTGGCGGCGATCCGCGCGGGCAAGCCCTACCTCGGCATCTGCATGGGGTTGCAGGTCCTTTTCGAGGCCAGCGAGGAAGAGCCAGGCTGTGCCGGGTTCGGCTTGCTGCCCGGCCAGGTCGTGAAGTTCAAGGTCGCGCCGCCGCTCAAGGTGCCGCACATGGGTTGGAACGCTTGCCAGCGGCCAGACGGCGCTGACGCTGTGCCCGTGCTCGCGGACATGGCGGACGGCACCTACTTCTACTTCGTGCACAGTTTCTATCCGGTCCCCGCCAACCCACGCCACCTTGCCCTGACCACCGATCACGGCGGCAGCTTCTGCGCGGCGGTGGCGTGCGACAACATCTTCGCCTGCCAGTTCCACCCGGAAAAGAGCCAGCGCGCCGGGCTCGCGTTGCTCTCGCGTTTCGTTTCCCTGTAGGAAGGATGCCCATGCAGGTTTTCCCCGCCATCGATCTTCTGGACGGCAAAGCCGTGCGGCTCGAGCAGGGCCGGCCGGAGAGCGCCAAGATCTATTCGCACACGCCTTGGGAGTTGGCTCGTCGTTTCGCCGCCGCGGGCGCCCCGCGCCTGCACGTCGTGGACCTCGACGCGGCCCTCTCGCGCGGGGCCAAGCACAACCACGCAACGATCGAGAAGATTCTCGCCGCCGTGGGCCGCATGGAGGTCGAAGTCGGCGGCGGTATTCGCACGCTCGAGGGCTGCGCTCGCATCTTCACCGTCGGCGCGAAGTACGCGGTCATGGGCACCGCGGCGATCAAGACGCCCGCGGTGGTCCAGGAGGCTTGCCGGCGCTACCCCAGGCGCATCGTGGTGGCGGTCGACGCGCGCGAGGGCAAGGTGGCGGTGGAGGGCTGGAAGGAAGACACCAAGGCGGACGCCCTCGAAATCGGCGCGCAAGTGGCCGCGGCCGGGGCGCTCGCGGTGCTCTACACGGACATCGGCCGCGACGGCATGCGCACGGGCCCCAATCTCGAGGCCACGACCCGCCTGGCGAAAACTATCGAGCCTTGCGCGGTCATCGCCTCGGGCGGCATGGCCAAGCTCGAGGATATCCACCAGGTGCGGCAAACGGGCGCGGCGGCGGTCGTCATCGGCAAGGCACTCTACGAGAAGTCGTTCACCATCGAAGAGGCGCTGGCCGCGGCCGCGGCGGGGGAATAGTGCTGGCGCGCCGGATCATTCCTTGCCTCGACGTGGACGCGGGCCGCGTGAAGAAGGGTGTGCGCTTCGTCGACCTGCGCGACGCCGGCGACCCCGTCGAGGTGGCGGCCGAATACGACCGCCAGGGTGCGGACGAGATCTGCTTTCTCGACATCACCGCCTCGTCGGACGGGCGGCAGACCATGATCGATGTCGTGCGCATGACCGCCGAGCGAGTCTTTCTGCCGCTCACCGTGGGTGGCGGCGTGCGCAGCGTCGAGGACGTGCGCGCGCTCCTCCTCGCCGGCGCCGACAAGGCCGGCGTCAACACGGCGGCGGTGCACGATCCCCCGCTCGTCCGTCGGGTGGCCGACGCCTTCGGCAGCCAGGCCCTGGTGGTGGCCGTGGACGCGCGCCGGCGGCCGGAGCGGCCCGGCGAGTGGGAGGTCTTCACCCACGGCGGCCGCAAGGGAACGGGCATCGACGCCGTGGCCTGGTGCGTGCGCATGGCCGAGCTGGGCGCCGGTGAGATCCTGCTCACCAGCATGGATCGCGACGGCACGCGCGACGGTTTCGATCTGGAGTTGACCCGCGCGGTTTCGGATCGAGTCCCCATCCCGGTCATTGCCTCCGGGGGTGTCGGCAATCTGGAACACCTCTACGAAGGCGTGGTCGCGGGCGGTGCCGACGCCGTGCTGGCGGCCTCGATCTTCCACTTCGGCGAGTATACCGTCGGCCAGGCGCGCGATTACCTACGCGCGCGCGGCGTACCGGTCCGGCAGTAGCGTCGCAGGGCCAGGGCCGCCGCCGCCCCGGCTTCGACCACGACAGGGTATTGGGGGTCGCGAGGGCATCTCCAATGCGGTGTTTCCCGCGTTGTAACGCATAGCGCATAGAGACCACGAAAAGAGGACTCATCTAGTCGTATTTTTGTGCTCCCCGCGCGACGTGCCTAACCCGAGCTGCATCAGATCGAAATTCGGCGATTCCCGGCTTGGATCCTCGGGCGCTCGGGCGGTCGCGGCCGCCTTTGGAAAGGAAGGCAACATGGAGAGGCTGCGCGTGCTGTTTGGAATGGCGATGTTCGCGACGGCTTGTTTGCCTGCGAAGGTTGAGCCAAGCAACAATGTGACGAGTGGCAGCGGTGGCGCCCCGGTGCCTGGCTCCGCGTCGGGCTTGGCCAGTGGAGGCAGCGGTGGCTCTTCGCCCGGTGGCAGCGGCGGTTCCCACTCCGGGACCGGCGGCACGAAGTCGGGCAGCGGTGGGTCCGCCCTATCGAGCGGCGGCGGTGCAGGCTCCTCGGCCTCCGGGAGCGGGGGCAGCCGGCCGGGAATGGGCGGTGCCAAGGCGGGGACCGGCGGTTCGACCACGTCCGGGGCGGGCGGCATGGCGACGGGCGGCTCCGGTAGCGGCGGCTCGACCGCGGTCGCGTCTGGCGACTGCAGCAAGGGCTACGTCGAGTTGCCGGATGGACACGGCGGACTCAACGTCGAGCAGGTTTGCTACACGCCCGAGATGGGCTTTGACAAGGCGGCGTCGCTGACGGCGTTCCAGAACACGCTGTATCCCTTGCTGCGCGCCAACTGCGCCGGTTGTCACAACACCGCGAACACCTCTGGCTCGGGGGCGCAGGCCCCCATCCACTCGGACGTGGACGTGAACCTGGCGCACGAGTACGCGCTGACTCGGGTCAACTTCAAGAGCCCAGCGGATTCGAAGTTCGTCGTGCGCATGGCCATCGACCGGCACAACTGCTTCGGCAAGAACTGCAAGGACGCGACCTCGCAGATGCTGACGGCGGTCACCGCGTGGGCGAACGCGGTTGCGCCGAACCTGCAGCCGACGCCCTACTTGGTTCCGCGGGGCACCACGGTCAGCGAAAGCCAGGTGCTGCAGTGGATCGCCGCCGACCAGGCCACGGTGTCCTCCGCGGACGCGCCCTACGTTCAATACACCTCGCTGCACGAGCTGCAGAACGCGGGCGTGACCGCGGATCAGCTCAACTGGGCACGGGCAGGGATCTCCAAGGCGCTCAATTCCGATGCACGCTGGGCGCCCAAGATCGTGAATCCCGTCGATATCAGCGGCGGCAAGGGCATGGTCTACCGCTTCGACACCCGCGACTACTGGGGCTGGAACAAGGGCGTCAAGAAGCTGCTCTTCGGCGGCTCGGACGATGACATCGCCTTCGCGCTGCAAGGCAAGCTCGACTACCAGGGCAACCAGATCCCGTCGAACGAAGAAAGCCTCACGCTCGGCTATACCTCGACCGTCACGCAGGACCCATCTTTCGCGACGCTGGTCTGGGGACGCATCCTCGCCGGCAACATCGAGGGCGCCCTCGGCAACGCCACGCTCAGTCCCAATATCACCGGCTTCCACGCCAAGTATGTCGAGGCCAGCCAGCTTGTGTACACGTTGACTCGCCCGGACGTCTACAACGCCATCATGGCGCTGCCCTGGTACGTGAATCAACTCGAGGACGAGCTGGGCGTGGACAAGAGCAACGGCGCCCTCTCGTACCAATACGCGGTCGTCTATCAGGCCATCACCATCGACGCGCGCTTCCTCTACCGCGCCAAGCTCAAGAGCGGCGGCTACTACTACAAGACCTATGACGTCTTCACAGGTCAGCTGCCGAGCAGCGACGGCACCACCATCGAGTCGGCCTACCAAAGCGGCGACATTCGCTTCCCGTTCTGGGCCAATCCGATCCCCAAATACATTCCAAACCCCGCGGGCGGCGGCGGTACCGCGAATAGCTACAGCTTCATCGCCACCCTCAACCAATACCAAGGCTCGAGTCCGCCCGCGGCCTGCGACGCGCAGCCCAACTTCAGCAACATCAGTGGGTACTACAATTGCCGGTACTACACCGGTGACGGCGGCCTGCAGGAATCCGCCGAGGAAATCATCTTCAGCTTGCCCAACGGCCTGCAGGCCTACATGTTCGGCGGGGCCTTCAACCAGCGGCGCGTAGACGCCTTCACCAACATCGTGCGCGATCCTCGCCTCGAGCTCACCAACACCGACGATCAGGTCGTGAACAACCTCGACTTCGGCGGCGTGCCCGACCACCGGCTCAACACCGGTGCCTCGTGCATCAGTTGTCACACCGACGGCATGAATCGGTTCAGCAACAACATGCGCGATTGGCTGGAGGAAGTCCCGAACCCGACGCCGACCAGCCAGCTCTCAAGCGCCGCTCTCAAGAATCCAGGAATGCTACCTGCGGGCTCGACCCACGGCGTGGACGGCTGGCTCAACGACGACACCGTCAAGACACAGGTGCGCCAGTACTATCCGCCGTCGAGCGTATGGCACCCTCAGGTCGAGGTGGATCGCCGTCCCTATCTGAGCGCCATCGGGCAGATCAAGAACGGCATGGTTGCCGGTCCGGACAAGAACTTCTACGTCGAGCCCGTGGTCTGGACCTTCGAGTGGGCGCAGAAGCACTACAGTTACCCGCAAGAACGCAGCAACTAGAATCTCCCGCGTGCCCCCGGCCCCGTGGGCGGATTTGTGCTCCGGGGCGGACGCCCGCTAGAATCCAGCGTGTGAATAGCGCACTCGCCAGCAGGCGAAGACTGACCTGGCCGCCTCTGGCCTGGGATGGGCTGGCGACGTGACCGCAAGCCGGCGGTCGCGGCGCTTCGTCGTCGTCACGGCGGCGCTCCTGCTCTTCGCCACCCTGGCGCTCTTCGGACGCGCGCTCTTCCTCGGGCACAGCTTCGCCGAGCGCGATCTGGGCGCCTTCTACTACGCCGCCAAGTGGCTGATCGCGCCGCTGGCCAAGGCCACGGGCGGCATTCCGCTGTGGAATCCCTTCTTCGGCTCGGGGCAACCGTTCGCGGGCAACCCGGAGCACGAGCTGTTCCACCCGCTGACGGCGTTGTTCTTCGTGCTGCCCTTCGAGTGGGCCTTCCGGCTGCAAGTCATCCTGCCGCCGCTCCTTGCCGTGCCCTGCATGTTCTGGTTTTTGCGTGTCCTGCGGCGCAGCCGTCCGGCGGCGTTGGCCGGTGGCCTGGCCTGGGGCCTGGGTGGCTTCGTGCTTTCCGCGACCTGCCTTCTGCCCGAGCTCTTCACCGCGGTGCCCTTGCCGCTGACCCTGGGCTTCGGCGTTCTGGCCTTCCGGCGGCCCACGGTTGGGAATGTGGTGGGCCTGGCCTTCTGCCTGGCCTTGCAGTGCCTGGCGGGAGAGCCGGGCACCCTGCTCGCCTTGCCGCCGCTCCTCCTAGCCGCCCTGTTCGCGGAAACCGCCGCGCGGGGACGGCGGGGCTGGCTCTGGGTGGGATTCGGTCTCGGGCTGGGCGCGGCCATCGCCGCCGCGTCCCTTCTGCCCGGCCTGCATCACGCGACCCGTACCATCCGCGCCACGGGTCTGACCGACTCGATGGCCAACGAGTGGTCCATGCCCCCGGTGCGCCTCCTCGAGCTCTTCACGCCGCACGTTCTCGGGCACGTGGACCGGGACAACCTCGGCCGCTACTGGGGACGGGGATACTTCGGCGCCAAGACCTTCGCGTTCTACTACTCGCTCTATCCCGGCCTCCTCGTTTCCCTGTTGGCCATCCTCGCCTGGTGCACGCGGCGACGCTCGTTGTGGCTGTGGGGCGGGGCTGGCTTGCTCGGTTATCTCGTGGCGCTCGGCGATCACTTCGTTCTCTGGCCGCTCCTGCGCCACCTCCCTGGGTTTTCCGGGCTGCGCTATCCGGAGAAAGCGTCCTTGATCTGTGTCCTCGCGACCCTGGTCGTGGCCAGCCACGGCTTCGATTGGTTCGTGATGGGGCGACTGCGAGCGCGGCGTTTTCTCTTTCCGGCCTTGGGCGCGATTCTCGTCGCGGGCCTCGCGCTGGCGGCGGGGCTTGCCCTCGTCGCTGGCCGGGGCGGCCAGCTCTTCTCGGTCGGGGATGCGATCCGGGATGCGCTCAGGATGTCCGGAGTTGCACTGGCGTTGGGCCTGGCGCTGTGGCTCGCGCGTGCCTGGAGCCGCCAGCGGCGCGGGCTGCTGCTCTGCGTACTGCTCTGTCTCGATCTGGTCGCCGTGGGCCGCCATCTGGTGCCCAGCGTGCCGGTCGAGAGTCTTGCCACCCCGCCCGACTTTCTCGCTCCGCTGCTGCGCCCGGAGCGCGACGACCTCGTTTTCCACATGGCGGAATGGGATCCCAAACATTCGGACGTGGGGGGCCTGGCCAAGCCACCGCGGCTGGCGCGCTGGGGATTGCCCATGACCCTCGAACGCGATTTCGATTTCACCCAGCTCCGCTGGACCTTCGAGAGCACGCGGGCGTGGATGGAGACCGCCAACGGCGACCAGCGGCTCATCGAGCCTCTGCTCGAACGACGGGGCGTCACCGCCGTCATCCGGTTTGGTCCAGGCGTTCACTGGCAAGGCAACCGTCTGGTCCGGCCCGACGGGGGCCCGGTGGTCGAGGTCCTGTTCGCTCGCAATGCCAACCCCTTCGCATTCGTGGCATCCCGGGTCGAGATCGTGCACGGGGAGCGCGGCTGGCGAGACAAGGTCCGCGAGCTCGGGGACCAGGTCGTTGCCACGGCCTGCGTGGAGGACGAGGAGTTGCCGGCTTTCGCGAACCCGCCGGGCTCCGCGGAGCTGCGTTTCCGCCGGACCAGCCCCGCGGATTTCTCGATGGACGTCGATGCCATGGGACCGAACCCCGCGTTCGTGGCCGTCAACCAGACCTGGGATCCCAACTGGCGCGTCACGCTGGACGGGCGGGCGACGCGTGTGATTCGCACCGACCTGGCGTTGTCCGGCGTGATCGTTCCCCCGGGCGCACACCGGGTGGAATTCGAATATCGCGACGCCTGGGTTGCCGCCGGGCTGGCGATCTCAATTGTCACCAGCTTGGGCGCGCTCTTGGCGCTGCTGCTGGCGCGGCGGCGGGGGAGGCGAAGCGCCGCCTAGACTTCGTAGCCGAGGCCCTTGAGCTCGGCGGCCAGGCGCTGCGCCTCGCGCGTGACCTGCGCCGGCGCCGGGCCACCGATGACCGCGCGACCGGCGACGGCGCGCGACGCGCTCAGGACCTGCAAGGCCGCCTCGTGCAATTCCGGCGCGATCTGCGGCAGATCGTGCTCGGGCACGTCGCGCAGAGAAACCCCAAGCTGCTCGGCGTGGCGAACCAGCTTGCCCACGATCTCGTGCGCCTTGCGGAAGGGCACGCCGTCGCGGACGAGATGCTCGGCCAGATCGGTGGCGCCGAGCGCCGGATCGCCGGCTGCTTCCTTCATGCGTTCGGGATTGAATTCCAAACCGGCCACAAGTCGCGGGAGCACGTCGAGCACCAGCCGTGTAGTCTCGATGGCGTCGTAGAAAGGCTCCTGCGATTCTTGCAGATCCTTGTTGTAGGCGAGGGCCAGGCCCTTGCTCACCGTGAGCAGCGCGACCACGTCGCCGATGAGGCGGCCGGGCTTGGCGCGCANNTCGGGGTTGCGTTTCTGCGGCATGAGCGAGCTGCCCGAGCAGTGCCCCTCGCCGAGGCGCACGAAGCCGAACTCGGTCGTGGACCACAGGACCAGCTCTTCCCCAAGACGCGACAAGTGAACGCCCAGTAAGGCGCAAGCAAAGGCCAGCTCGGCGCAGAAGTCGCGATCGGAAACCGCGTCGAGGCTGTTGCGCGTGGGCGCGATGAACTCGAGATCGGCGCTGGTCTTTTCGCGGTCGATGGGCAGCGAAGTCGCGGCCAGGGCGCCCGAGCCGAGCGGACATTCGGCGGCGCGGCGGGCGGCGTCGAGGAAGCGCCCGCGGTCGCGGCCGAGCATCTCGGCGTAGGCCAGGAGATGATGACCGAGGGTCACGGCCTGCGCGCGCTGCAGGTGCGTGTACCCGGGTAGCAACGTGGCCGCGTGCTCGCGCGCGCGCCGCACGAGGGCCACGCGCGCCTTGTCGATGGCGACGACGATGGCCGCGGCCTGGGCAAGGGCATAAAGCCGCATGTCCGTGGCCACCTGATCGTTGCGGCTGCGCGCCGTGTGCAGGCGCCGGCCGGCATCGCCGATGAGCTCGATGAGGCGGCTCTCGACGTTCATGTGCACGTCCTCGAGCGCCGGATCCATTTTGCGCTCGCCGCGCTCGAATTCGCCCGCCACCTGGTCCAGCCCGGCGACAATCTGCTGGGCGTCGTTCTCGGAGATGAGGCCGACCTCGGCGAGCATGCGCGCGTGCGCCTGGCTGCCGCGCACATCGTCACGCAGGAGGCGCTTGTCGAAATGTACGCTGCTGTTCAGGGCGGTCGCGGCTTCGTCCATCGCGCCGCCGAAACGCGCGCCGCGGCCACCGGCCTTGGGGGCCGCCCTGGTCTTGTCCTGTTCGCTCATTGGGGGTCACACTACCAGGGTCCTTCTTTGACCGCACCTGGCAGTCACGTTACCGTTGTAGACCATCGAGGTGGACATGAACATCCTGGGCATCAATCATTCCAACGACGCCGCCGCGGCCCTGGTGGTCGACGGCCGGGTACTCGCTGCCAGCCAAGAGGAGCGCTTCACGCGCCTCAAGCACGACGCGGGCTTTCCCGACAAGGCCATCGACTTCTGCCTCAAGACCCAGGGATGGAAGCTCGCCGACCTGGATGCCATCGGTTTCTTCTGGAACCCCGGCATTGCCGCCGAGGCGCCTCCGCGGCGGCTCGTCAATTCCGTGCGCCACCACCTCGAGTACCTGTACGGCGTGCCGTCGCGCCTTTTGCCCAAGCTGGGTGAACGCGTTGCGAGCGTCGAGCAGACCATGCACCTGGCCTCGGGCCGCAAGCTCGCCATCCACTACATCACGCACCACCTGTGCCACGCGGCGGCCGCGTTCTTCACCTCGCCCTTCGAGGAAGCGGCCATCCTCACCGCGGACGGCTACGGCGAGCGCCAGTCCACCACCATCTACCGCGGCCAGGGCGGCAGCCTCGAGCTTCTGGCCGAGGTTGATTTCCCCCATTCGATTGGTTCGCTCTACGCCGCGTTGACCGACTACCTCGGTTTCCGCGCCAACAGCGGCGAGGGCAAGGTCATGGGCCTGGCTTCGTACGGTCACGCCAGCGAGTACGTGGGCAAGCTGTGCAAGCTCATCACCTTCACCGAGCGCGGCTTCGAGCTGGATCTGTCATACTTCGAATACTTCCACGATCGCCCCCATCGCTACAGCGACAAGCTCGTGGCCTTGCTCGGGCCGCCGCGCGTGCCCGAGAGCGCGGTCGAGAAGCGGCACGAGGACATCTCCTTCGCCCTGCAGGCGGTCACCGAGGAGGCGATGCTTCACCTCGCGAACCTGGCGCGCCAGCTGACAGGGGCCAAGAACCTGTGCGTGGCGGGGGGCGTGGCGCTCAACTGCGTGGCCAACGGCCGGCTCCAACGCGAGACGGAGTTCGAGAAGTTCTTCTTCTACCCGGCGGCTGGCGACACCGGCACGTCGGTCGGGGCGGCGCTGGTCGTCGAGCACCTCCTCAATGGTGGCAAGCGCTCGATGGAAGTCGCGAGCGAGTATCTCGGCCAGGGCTTCACCTTGGCGCAGGTGCGCGAGGTGCTCGAGCGCGGCCAACTTCGCTACCACACGCTCGAGGATCCCGAGCTCGTGGCAGCACGCATGGTCGCGGACGGGCTCATCATCGCGTGGTTCCAGGGCCGCGCCGAGTTCGGGCCACGGGCGCTCGGCAACCGGTCGATTGTGGCCGACCCGCGCCGCAAGGACATGAAGGATCTGCTCAACGCGAAGGTGAAGTTCCGCGAGGTCTTCCGCCCCTACGCCCCGTCGGTGGCCGAAGAATCCTGCGGCAAGTACTTCGGCAGCCCGGTGCCCTCGCCGTACATGCTGCGTGCCTACCCGACGCGGCCCGAGCTCATCGACGTGCTGCCGGCTATCACCCACGTCGACGGCACGGCCCGCGTGCAGACCGTGAACGAGCAGCAGAACCCACGCTACTACCGGTTGATCAAGGAGTTCGGCCGGCTGACCGGCATCGACTGCGTGCTCAACACCTCGTTCAACATCCGCGGCGAGCCCATCATCAACACCGTGGACGAGGCCATCAAGTGCCTGATGACCACCGGGCTGGACGCCCTCTTCGTCGAGGACTACCTGGTGGTCAAGGACCCGGCCAAGGTGGCAGCCTACGTGAAAGCGTAGGTCAATTCGCGAGTCGCCGTATCGCGTAGGCGACGCAGGGCTTCGCCCGCCGACTTCGTCGGCACTAGGGATCACACCCAACCCGCCCTGCCCCTCGCGGCCTTCGGCCGCGCCCGTCGCGTCTCCGCCAGAGCGCGGGAGGGTTTGGCGAGGCCGAGCGCAGCGAGGGGGAGGCAGGGTGGGTGGCGGGTGCCGAGTGCAGAGCTAACCCTCTCAGGGTTCCCATTACTACGGCCCGGTGAAGCTGTAGAGCGCCAACACCTCGGCGGCGGACAGGGCACGGCTATAGACGCGGAACTCGTCGACGATGCCGTCGAAGGGAGGGTCCGCGTCGAACCGCGACTTGGCGATGAACGCGTAGTCGATGGTGCCCAGGTCCGTCGGACGCAGGGTGAGCGAGGCGTTGGGGGTCCCCGCCACGCCATTGACGTAGAGCGTGCCGCCCGCTCCCGAGGCCAGAACGACCGCCAGGTGCGTCCAAGTGCTGGTCGAGAGACTGGGGGCGCTGAGCGTCTGCTCGTTGTTGTACCCGTTGGTACTGATGGAGAAGAGCATGTTGTTCACCGTGGTTCCCAAGCCCTTGGGCACCATGTACAGGTACTTCGTGCCCGTGGCGGTGTTGACGAACTGGTATGGGGTTGGGGCTACGCCGACATCGACGATTCGTGGCCAGCTCTGCGAAATCGTAATGTTCACCCACACGGCGATGGTGAGGTCCGTGGCGCCTTGGAAGACCGCTGTGGGCACCTTGACATAGCCGAGGCCGGCTTTGTGTACGGCCAGTGCGGTGCCGAGGCCGGCCTTGCTGGCGACGAGCTCATAGCCCAGTCCACTGGGTACGGTGCCACCGTCGGGTGGCGCCCCGATGCTGAGCGTCCCGTTGTTTCCCTTGCCGGACATGTCCGGGAGATCGGTGCCGGTCGCGCTCTCGAACGTGTAGTACACCACCAGCCCGGTGAGCAGCGGGTTCGCATCGGGTCCCGCGTCGGGGGTTGTCGCGCCGCCAGTGCCCGTCGCGCCGCCGGTGCCGGCAGTGCCACCGGTGCCGGTTACGCCGCCTGTTCCGCCCGTGCCCGACGTGCCGCCCGTGCTCGATGTGCCGCCAGTTCCGCCGGTCGTTCCACCTGCGGCCGCGCCGCCAGTTCCGCCCAAGCGAACGTCGGCTCCGCCATCAATGCCGCCGGTTACGCCGCCCGTGCCGCTAACTGGCACGTCCGTGATCGATCCGCCAGAGCCAGGACCGCCGCCTGCTCCTCCCATGGCGGCATCGATGCCGCCGCCAGTGCCAGGCGGAGGCACGTCGATGCCGCCGCCAGCCCCTCCGAAGGCGCCGCCCGTGTCGGGCCCGCTGGTGTCGATTCGACCACCCGATCCCGTGTCGATCGAAACCTCGCCCCCGACCGGGGAATCCGCAGGCGCGTCCGCTGGCATCGTTTGCGAGGCGTCGCGTTGTTTGCTGGACAATGATGGATCGAAGACCGTTAGCTCGTTGGGCGTGAAAGTCTTGCTTCGGCACACCCCGCCGGTGGTGCAGGTCTGGTTGGGATCGATGCACGGGTTGCCCCGGCACTCGGCCGCAAGGAAGAGTTTCAGTATCATCGACTTGCCTTCGACGAAACTGACAATCGCATCCTCGCTCACGATGGGCGCGCCGTTCAGGTAGCCGGTTGCGACCACCGCGAGGGTACCAACCCCGTCGCTAGCCTCGACGATACCCACCTGGATCGGAATCGAGTAGCCGCCCACCAGGGAGTATGGCGTGTGCTGCGTCTTCGCGCCTGCGGTGATGGCTAGGTCAATCTTATCTAGCTGGCTCGGGATCGCCAGGTTGCTGTCGACCTCGACAACCAGCATGGAGCGTTCCTTCTTCCCGCACGCGCCTGCCAGCGCAAGCAGGGTGAACGCCAGCAGAACACCTCTGCGCATCATCGTCACTTCCCCACCGGAACGCAGCCGTCCAGGCCAGATGGGCAAGTCGAGTCGCGCTGGGTGCCGCCAGTCGATAGCAGGACTGCGGTCACCACACCACCGACGATCACGGCGCCGATACCAGTCCACAGCCACCAGCGACTACGCGAGTTGGATACGACCGCCTCCTCCCCCGATGCCGGCTGCTGGTGGAGATCAAGAGCGTTCGGTTGCGTCGCGACCGGCTCGCTGCCAGGTGGCAGCGACACCTGGGTCGGACCGGCGCCAACCTGAGGAAATGCGGACACGGTCGCCGGTGGCTGGCGAGCCACCCTCGCGGCAGGCACGACCTGATTCGTCGTCAGGGCGGGCGATCGCTGTGCAATGGGCGTGACTGGAACCGTCGGTGCAGTTGCGGCGAGCGGCGGCTGTGCTGCCCTCGGGCGGGATTCCGCCGGCATCGGCGGGAGGTTGCCTGAAGGCTCCTCCCAAGCTTTCATCATTTGATCGGAAGATGCCCTGGGCGTCGCCGGCTCTGCGGGCGCAGACCTGTTCCCGGCCACCGACTCCAGCTCCTTCAGCTTGGCCTCGACCATCTCACGTTGGGACGTGTCGGGTTTCTCGCGAAGGAATGCCTTGTAGGCGATGATCGCTTCTTTCACGTTTCCGGCCTGGCGCTGCGCCTGCGCTATGTTGAACAGCAGGGCGGCATCGCCCGACAACTTGTACGACTTCTGGAAACCGGCGACAGCCTCGTCCCACTGGCCGAGATTGAAAGCGCGCAGTGCATCCTCGTATGCCTCTTTCGCTGCAGCTAGATCCTGTCTTGTGTGGGCTGGCGGCGTCCTGTGACCCACCTTCGGCTTCACGGAGGGCGCATCCTGCTCTTCAGCCGCAACGTCTGCAACCTCCCATGCCAAGGTGGCAAGAAACGCAACTGCGACGGTCAGCATCTTCGGTCGACTTGCACGCCTGCGCATCAGGGTCCGCACAGTTTCTCGCACGGTGGCCTCCGGTCAGCATTATACTGCCGGATTCAGACGTATGTTGCTGCCCACCATCGACTCACCCGATTTGTCGGGGATAGACCTACCCCTTCAGGGCCTTTGTTGACTGGCTACGGCCCGGTGAAGTTGTACAGCGCCAGGACCTCGGCGGCGGACAGGGCGCGGTTGTAGACGCGGAACTCGTCGATCTTGCCGTCGAAGTAGGGGTCCGCGTCGAACCGCGACTTGGCGATGAACGCGTAGTCGATGGTGCCCAGGTCCGTTGGACGCAGCGAGATCGGGTTGGTCACGGTGGTCGTGCCGCCGTCGATGTAGAGGGTTCCCGTACCTCCGCTCAAAACCACCGCCAGGTGCTTCCAAACGCCGGCCGAAAGATTGGTGGTGCTGAGCGTCTGCTCGTTGTTGTATCCGTCTTTGGTGATGGAGAAGAGCATGTTGCTCCCCATGTTCTTGGGCACGATGTTCAAGTACTTCGTGCCCGTGGCGGTGTTGTTGAACAGGTAGGTGGTTGGGGTTACGCCGACGTCGAGGATTCGTGGCCAGCTCTGCGAAGTCGTAATGTTCGCCCAGACGGCGATGGTCATATCCGTGGCATTGGCGAAGACAGCGGTGGGTACGCGCACGTGGCCGTAACCGGCTTTGTAGAGGGTCAACGCGTTGCCGACCTTGCCGGCGCCGAAACTGTAGCCCGTGCCGGTGGAGGCGGTTCCGCCGTCGGGAGCCAATCCGTTGACGAGGGTTCCGTCGTACCCATGGCCGGACATGTCCGGAAGAGTATTGGTGCCGGTTGCGCTCTCACACGGGTAGTACGCCACGAGCCCATTCCCCAACGTGCTCGTGTCAGGGGTGGTGTCCGTTGGCAGGTCGGGGGCCGCGTCGGGCGTGGTCGCGCCGCCAGTTCCGGTCGTGCCACCGGTGCCGGTCGCGCCGCCCGTCCTTGCAGTGCCGCCGGTTCCCGTTGTCGTTCCGCCGGTGGCTTTGCCGCCGCTGCCGGTGGTGGTCCCGCCAGTGGCCTTGCCGCCGCTGCCGCTTGTGGTTCCGCCGGTGGCCACACCGCCGGTGCCGGTCAGGGGCACGTCGGGAGCGCCGCCCGCGCCACCATCGAAGGCCCGGCCGCCCGTTCCTGAAATCGCCACGTCGATCGCACCGCCCGCGCCGCCCCTACCGGCATCGATGGCGCCACCTGTGCCAGGCGGAGGCGCGTCGATGGCGCCGTCCAAGCCACCAGCTTCACCGGAAGTGCCGCCCAGGCCGCCCGTGTCGATGCGGCCCCCCGCGCCGGCATCCAGCGCGCCACCCGCACCCGCGGCGCCGTCCGGTGTCGCCCCTCCCGAGCCGCCGGCTCCGCCATGGGCCGTGACCTTGCTCCACGGCGGCGTCAAATCCACGCAGCCGACGAACAGCCAGAGGACTCCCACGGCCGTGACCGCGGAAAGACGGATGCGTGAAGGAACTGCTCCTTTGCTCATCGAGACTGTCGCCATGTCGTCCTCTCCTTTGCTGCGATTCAGCTACGGACAGGCGCGACTGGTTCCACCTCCGTAGTTCCAGTACGCGTAGTTGCCAGAGCCGTTGGCCGAGGCGGTGAAATAGAACGCGTATCCGCTGTTCACCTGCGCAGGCAGCGGCATGGCGCCGCTGGTGTTGGTCTGGACGGCGTTGATGTATAGGGTACGGTCGCCGAAATTGCTGTCGCCCCACCAACTGATGTTGTTGTCGCAGGTGACCAGGCACCACTGGGCGGGTTGATTCTGCTCCTGGGCGCTGTTCGTGCCGCCGGTGAACACCGTGCAAGTGGGGACGGAGACCTGCGCCGAATTGCTGGAAGGTGTGCAGTTGCCACCGGCGTCACTGATCGCGGTCACCACGTAATAGTAGACCGTGTCATTGGCGGCGTTGGTATCGGTGAACGGCGAGCTCGCCGTGGTTCCAATCGAGCTATAGCCAGAGCCGTTGGTGGTGCTCCGGAGCACGTTGTACAAGTTGGCGCCTGAGGAGTTCGTCCACACCAGCTTGACCGCACGGTTGCCGGCCCTGGTTGCGCTCAACCCAGCCGGTGCCGTGGGTATCGTACAGGACCTGGCCGAACCGGAGCTCGACTGGGCAGACGCGCACTGGTGGTTCGCGTTGCTCGCGCTGACCTCGTAGTAGTAGGTCGTGCCGTTGGTCAACCCGCTGGCGGGATCGGTGTACGTGGCGGCGGTCTGGTTGGTGCTGATCGCGGAATATCCACTTCCCGAGCTGGTGCTGCGATACACGGTGTAGGCGGTTGCTCCGCTCACCGTGCCCCACGTGATGGTAAGGGCGCCGGCGGAGTTCGTGACGGTTGGAGTACCGGGCGTCGATGGATTCGAGCATGCCGTCGTGGCCGAGACTTGCGTGGAGTCGGCGGTGCACGATGAACCAACCGCCGTGATCACGTAGTAGTAAATCGTGTTCTTGGCCAGGTTGATATCGGTATCCGTGTAGGTGAGAGTCGATCCGGTCACACTGCCGATGGTGGTGTAGCCCGTGCCGCTGGTCGTGCTACGGCCGATGCTATAGGAGGTCGGAGTGACGCTGGCCGCGGTCCAGGTGAGCGTGACCTGTACGCTGCCCAAGGCAGCCGCGCTCGGGCTGCCGGGCGCGGTCTGGGAACAGACGGCCTTGGGCGTCGCGGAAGCCTCGGTGTTGTAGCTCGAGCTGCAGGAACCGTTGCTCGCGCTGACCTTGTAGTAGTAGGTCGCATTGTTGGTGAGGCCCGTATCCGTGTAGCTGTTGACGGTCGGCGAGGCGATGGTCGCGTAGGTTCCGCCCGAACCGGTCTTGCGCTGGAGCGTGTACGAGCTAGGTGTCGGCGTCGAGGCGACCCAGCTCAACGTGACCTGGGCGTCGCCGGCGGTCGCGGTCAGCGCGCCTGGCACGGACGGCGGCGTGCACACCGGCGAGGCGGAGGCCTCGGCGGAATTGACCGAGGCACACGAGCCGTTGCTCGCGGCGACCTTGTAGTAGTAGGTTGTCCCGTTCGTCACGCTATTGTCGGTGTAGTTGGTGGTGCTCGGGGTTGCGAGCGCGGTCGTGGATTCGCCACCGGCTGTCGTGCCTCGGTAGACGAGGTAAGACGTTGCGCCTGCGGGGGCGGTCCATGAGAGCGTCACCAGGCCGTTGCCTGGAGTGGCAGTTACAGCGGTGGGCGCGGCCGGTGGGACGCACGCTGGGGTCACCGCCACCTGCGGCGAGTTGGCCGAGCTACAGAAGCCGTTGCTGGCCGCGACGACGTAGTAGTACGTCGTGCCGGTCACGACGGTGGTATCCGTAAAGGTGGTCACGCCCACGTTCTGGAGAAGGACGTAGCCCGACCCCGAGGTGGTGCTGCGCTTGACCTGGTAGGTGGTGGCCCCCGCTGTGGCGTTCCAGGTCAGCGTCACCGAGGTCATGGTCGCCGTCGCGGTCGGCACCGCCGGCGCACTGGGTGGCGTGCAGGCCGGCGAGGCGGAAACCTCGGTCGAGTTGCCCGAGTTGCAGGTGCCGTTGCTCGCGGTGACGACATAGTAGTAGGTCGTGCCGTTCACGACCTGGCTGTCGGTGTACGTGGTGCCATTCGCGGGCGTGGGCGTGCCCAGGGTCACGTAGCCGGTGCCGGTGGTCTGGCTGCGCGCGACCGAATAGGAAACCGCGCCCGATACCGCAGCCCACGACAGGCCAACGGTGTTGTTGCCGGGGGTCGCGGTCACGCTCGGGGCCGCGGGCGGCTGGCACGGGCCCGCTACGTTCGCGGTCACCGGCGACGAGTTCGCCGATTCGCAGGTGGCGATGGTATTGATGGATGAGACGACGTAGTAGTACGTGCCGGCGGCAAGGCCGCTGTCGAGGTACGGCGATGCGCTCGTGGTCGGCGTGCTGCCGAGCGAGGTGTAACCGCTGCCGCTGGTAGTGCTGCGCTTGACGTTGTAGCCGGTCGCACCCGCTGCCGCGTTCCACGAAATGGTTGCCGACTGGGTTCCGGTGACGGCCGCCACACTCCCCGGTGCCGTGGGCGCGGTGTAGATGACGTCACTCGGACAGGTCTTGCCCAAGCCGGTGCAGTTCTCGGCCGGGTCGCACTTGTTGCTGTCGGTCGACGCACGGCAGACGGTGGTCGACGAAGCGAGAGAGTCGACGGGACAGGCCGCGCTCGTGCCGGTACAGCTTTCCGCGACGTCGCACCCGCCTGTCACAGCCGCCCGGCAGACCGTGCCAGCCTGCTTGAAGCCGTCGACCGGACAGTCCGCGCTGGTCCCCGAGCAGGTTTCCGCGACATCGCAATCGCCCGCGATGGCGCGGCAGCTGGTGCCCGCGGCCGCCAGCTTGTCGGCCGGGCAGTCGGCGTTGACGCCGTCGCAGGTCTCCTCGATATCACAAAGGCCGCCCGCCTTGCGGCACGAGGTACCGGCCGGCTGGATCACGCCGCCCGGGGCGCAGATCCCGACCGCGACGTCGCGCGGGGCATCGCGCGCATCGGGCGTCGCATCGGCGGGCCCGTCGGGGATCGTTAGGGGTTGATCGGCGGGTTGATCTCTTGGCAAATCCGGCTGCCCCGGTCCCACCTCCTGGGTGGGAGTAACCGCTGGGTCGGTAGCCGTGTCGGGAATGATGTCGGGAACGTCTGGCCCGATCGCTGGCGTCGTGTCGTCGGTGGTGGTCGGTCCGTCGTTGTTCGTTTTCGGTCCGTCGTTGTTGGTTGTCGCTCCGTCGAGACCCGACGCCCTGGTGTCGGGCTTCTGCCCATCGATGTAGGTGTTGCCGTCGAGACCCGTCGCCCCGCCGTCCACCACCTTCGAACTATTGACGCACGTGTTGTTGGCCGCGCACTCGGCGACCTTCTCGGGCTTGCCGAGGTTCACGCAAGCCCCGGTGGAAACGATCATGCATAGGGCGACGAGGATTCTGCGCATGGGACTCCTTGCGGTCATGTGCCTAAGCTCGTTCTACGAATGGTCGACCTGGCCCGCCCGAGAAATGGCCGGGCAAAGCGCCCAGCGATCACAGCGCACAGATCGACCCATATCAGTATAACCCACCGAAAGGCCAATCAGGGAAGGCTCATCATCGAAGGCAGGCCGCCCGCCTCAATCACCCGAAAATGACTTCCTGCTGACCGTGCCGTCATGGGCCAGCAGCGGCGCCAGCGGCGTCAGGCTGCCCCTGTGATCCAGTTCACGCTTCGCTGCCTGTGCGACATCTGGATCCTTGCTGCGCTTGAGCCGGCTGAGGAGGTTGGTGGCGCGGTCGGTGCCGAGCCGGCCGATGGCCGCGATGGCCGTCGCCAGAACCGCGGCGGGCGGCGACGTCTGTCCGAAGAGCCTCCCGAACAAGCCGATGGGCGTGGCCAGTCGGCAAAGGGCCGCCTCGGCTTCAGGGAGGGAAAGCGCCCCGGCTTCGCGCCGGCGAATCACGACCTCGATGGCGGCGCGCACAACCTGCGGTGGCGCCCCGCGCGCGTCCTTGGACACGATCTTGATGGCCCGCGGGATGACTTGCTCGCCACCCACGCCCGAGCCAGCGCAGAGCAGCAGGGCGCGAATGCGCACGCTTTCGTCGGGGTCAGCGAGCGCATCCGCCACGTGCGCATCCGCGACTGCGGGGTTGGCCGACGCCAAGGCCGTGAGGGCGTTGCGTCGGACGCGTGCCGACTTGTGCGCGAGCTGCCGGACGAAGGCAGGAGCCGCGCTTTCGGGAGCCTTGCCGGTCACGCAGGTCAGAAGCAGGAGCGCGGTTTCCTCCTTGTCGATATCCTGGTCGAGCGCGCGCAGGGCCGCCGCCAGCCCGACACCCTTCATCTGCGTCAGAATCCAGGCCGCGGCCTCGCTGACCTTGTGCTCGCTCGATACCAACACCGATGCCGCGGAGTCCGCAGCCGTGTCGCCGCCTTGCTCGAGCAAGGCCAGCAGACCGCGCTTCTCCTCGGCGCCCTCCGGAAACTCCGCGAGCACGGCCTCCACGGTGGCGACGTCGAAGACCGAGGGAACAGCCTTTCTGTCCACGTCCTTGATGCGTTCGAGAATGCCAGTCGCCTGTACGGGCAGCTTCTGCGTGAAGGCGTAGCGTGCCCCCTTCTGCAGGATGCGCAACCGGTTGCTATCCTTGCTGCCGCGGGGTGGCTCCGCCCCCGAATTGGTGCGCAGGGCATCGACCCAGCTCTCGGCCAGCACCCACTCCTGCAGCTCGACGGGCAGCCGGGTGATGGGCACGATCTTGCGCCGGCACATGGCGCGCAAGGTCTCGTCGACCTGGCGCGAGGAGGGCAGCTTGAGGAGGCGCTCGGTGATGGCGCGCAGCACGGAGGCCGCCGGCTCGGGCGGCGCCTCGTTGGCCGAGCCTGACTCCTTGAAGATCAGATTGGTCGTCCCGTGCAGCGAGAAAATGGGCAACCCGTGCACGACCAGTTCAAGAGCGTGGACCTGGCGCAAGGCCGGTGTTTCCTGCAGGATTCGCTCGACGATTTGGCTGTGAAAGAGCATCTGCCGGAGAACGTCGAACTTGCGGAAGTACGAGTAGGCCATCCCGGCGGTCAGGCGTTCGCTCGCCTCGGGCAGCTTCGCGGACGCAACCGGGCCCGCACTCGCCTCGGCGCGCAGGTCACGCAGAAGTCGTGCGTAAGCGAGTCGGACCTGCCAGGGCAGGTCGCCTTGGACCTGCGACTGCTCGGCACCGCAGACCACCGAAACGTGGGTGACCTTCTTGTCGAGAATCGCGCGCGCCAGGCGCTTGCCTTCGCCGGCTGGGTTCTTGTCGACCGAAGGCGCGCTCATGATCTCCAGGAAATCGTTCCACTCGGGCTCGGTGATGCCGCGGGAAAACGCCAGCACGACCAGTCCGCGGTGCTGCATGAACTCGAGGAGTTGCAGGATGAACCCCCCGCCGATGGCCGGTCCCACGATGCGGCGTAGTTCGACGCGCTGGGGAGAGGTGCCGTCTACCCAGATTTCCGGCGGACCGCCCGCCACGGCCGGCGGTCCGATGAGGTAGCCGATCTCGGGCTGGGTCCGCTGCAGCCGTCCGAGCTCTTTCAAGAGGCGAGCGCGAACGCGGGGAAAGTTGGTCTTCGACGGGTCGAACTGGCCCACGCGATGCAAGGCGCGCCCCAGCGTGATGGTGAACTCGACGACCTGATCCGCTAGCGTGTTCATGCCGCTCCTGGCCTCCCGAATCCGGAAAAGACGCCAGCGCGAAACCTCGGCGCCCGGATCCCAATTTTACGCCAACCGCGGCAGGACCCAAGAAAACGGGCAGTTTCGCCGCCGCTTGACTCGTCGCCCGGCTTCGGCGCCCCGCGGGGCAGGGGCGCGATTCAGCGCGTCCTTCTAGCTAGCCCGGCGCGCGCGCAGGCCACCCAGTTCGTCGAAGAACTTGGTGGTCGTGTCGATGCCGTTCTCCAGCGACTCGACCATGAGCGCCAACAGCCCGTCATTGTCGTGACGGAGCGCCTCGTAGTAGCGCTGCCGGTCGATGGAGTGGATGATGGCGGGCAGGTACTTCGCGCGCAGCAGAATGTAGTTGGTGAGCAGCCTTGCCACCTTGCCGGTGTTCTTGGTCCAGGGGTAGGCGCGCAAGAGCTTGAGCTGCACGCGGGTTCCCGCCACGACCGGGTGGAGCGAGGCGAACTCCGGCGATTCCAGCCACTCGCCCAGCCGGCGCATCTGGTAGACGATCTTCTCCGGCGCGCAGATCTCGTGGTAGTACAGCCGGTGCAGGGGGTTCTCCTTGCGGTAGGGGCAGCCCTTGGCCGCCGCCTCGGGCGTCACCATGGCGTAGATCTTGCGAATGAATTCGAGAGCCACGGCCGGCGGCTTCTTGGAGTTGGCCAGATCGCGCAGGTAGTCCGCGGCCCGCTTGTGCGTTCGGACTTCCTCGTAGGTCGGAATCAGCGAAACGTCGCTGATGATTCGCTGGTCGATGGCGGCCTTGAGCTCGGAATAGGACAGTACGACACCGTCAAGGGCGTTGTCGTGGAACAGCCACGAGATGTCCAGCTTGTACTGGTAATCACTCGTGACCTTCTCAGGGAAGACGCTCGCCTTCTCGGACAGCGAACCCATTTTTGCGTCAAGCTCGAACAACCTCGCTTCCATGGACGACCGCTCCTTCTCCTGGCTGATCAAGTTCCAGTTCTTGACAGACGCGTTATCGCTCAAAAGAGTCCTTTAGTCAAGCGGGGTTACGAACATTGAGGGTCAATATTAATGTGCCCTTGTTTACCTACTTATAAATGCAACTTTCTCCAACGCGACTTGTGACGCGATGGAATTTTCGACCAATCTTCTTGCAATCATTAAGAAAAAGTACGACACAAAAAATTGACTTGGGTCTCTCCGGCGGGATGATAGTTCCGTTTCGCGCGCCCACGATGAACTGCCTTCGCTGGATAACTATTCCTCCGAGGGCCTAGTCATTCATGTCACCGACGGGAATGGCTCAGTGAGTCGCGTGGCGGCCAGCGCAGGATCCGCCGATGACCACCCCGATCGATGCCGACACTGGGCACGAACCCGTGCTTCTAGATGAAGCGATGGCGTTCCTCGCGCCGGCCGCGGGTGGCGTGTACTGCGATGCCACAGTCGGGTTGGGCGGGCACGCGGTGTCCATCCTGCAACGCTCATCGCCTGGCGGCCGGCTGGTCGGCATCGACCGCGATAAGGAGGCATTGGCACGGGCGCGTACCCGGCTGGCGGACTTCGGGGACCGGGCGCGGCTCGTGCACGCGCGCTTCGGCTCGATCCGCGCCGTCCTGGAAAGCCTCGCCGCCCTCCCGATCGACGGTTGCCTGGTCGATCTCGGGGTTTCCTCGCTGCAACTCGATCATTCCGAGCGGGGATTCTCCTTCCGGCACGGGGGACCGCTCGACATGCGCATGGATCAGTCGCAGGGCGAACCAGTGGGCGATTTTCTGCGCCGGGCCGACGCGGGCGAGATCGAAAGCATCCTGCGCGACCTTGGGGAAGAGCGTTTCGCGCGCAAGATCGCGGCAGCCATCGTCGCGCTTCGCGGCCGCGAGGACTTGTCCACGACCTCCGCGCTGGCCGCTCTGGTGGCGCGCGTGGTGCCAAGCCGCGAGCGCAACAAGGACCCCGCGACGCGCACCTTTCAGGCCCTGCGCATCGCCATCAACGACGAACTGGGTGAAATCGAGCGCTTTCTGGCGGAGATCCCGGCCTGCCTTTGCCCCGGCGGCCGCCTGGTCGTCATCAGCTTCCACTCGATCGAGGACCGCATCGTCAAGCGGCGCTTCCGCGCCTTGGCGAGCGGCGAGGCCGGGGGCGGCCCGTGCTTGCGCGTTCTGACCAAGCACGTTGTCGTTGCCGGGGACGAGGAACGCAAGCGCAACCCGCGTTCGCGGTCGGCCAAATTGCGCGCAGCGGAAAGGCTGCCCTCATGAGCCAAGTGACTGTCGAGCCCAAGCCACTCCATCAAACCATCATCGACTCGGGCGATGGCAGGCGTCGCCTTGGCGCGGGATTGGTCGGCCTGCTGGTGCTGGGCGTGACCCTGGGCGCGACCGCGCACGTCGCCGTGCACGCGAAGCGCATCGAAGTCGCCATCGCGCTCGGCAAGGAAGAGCGCGCGTTCCGCGAGCTGACCGAGCAGCGGCGTCACCTCGAAATCGAGATCGGCATGCTCAAGGATCCNNCGCGGAGGCCGGCAGGAAATGATCACGCTGTGGACCAAGGTGCGCGTGATCTTGTTCGGGCTTGGCCTGATGGGGTTGGCGTTTCTCGTCGGCCAGCGCGCTTTCCAGCTCCAGGTGCGCGAGGCGGCCCAATTGCGTGAGTGGGCCGAGAACAACTATCTGCGTGAAATCGAGATCGCGCCGCGCCGGGGCCGGATTCTCGATCGCAAGGGTCATGAGCTGGCCACGACCGCGGATCTGGACTCGGTCTATTGCAACCCACGCCAGCTCGCGCACGGGCCGGATGGCAGCGGCAAGCTGGCCAAGGCCCTGCACATGGACATTCGTGAGCTGGACAAGAGCCTGGCCGGCAAGAAAGAGCAGTACTTCGCGTGGGTCAAGCGGCGCGTGACCCTGGACGAAAGCAAGGCCGTGGCCGCGCTGGAGCTGCCGGGCGTTGGTCTGCGCAAGGAACCGCGCCGGTACTATCCGAGCGGCGCGCTGGCGGCGACCGTGGTTGGCTACGCTGGTCTCGACGGTAGGGGGCTCGAGGGCGTCGAGCTGGGGTTCGAGAAGGCCCTGCACGGCACGGGCATGGAGTTCGTGGGCGTGCACGACCGGCTCGGGCGCGACCTGCTCGTCGACGGGGCGATCGATTCGTCGTCGTCGGCGGGCAAGGATCTGGTGTTGAGCCTCGACCGCTACCTGACGTTCGAAACCGAACGGATCCTGGCCGAGACCGTGCAGAAGCACAACGCCAAGGCGGGCATGTCGGTGATGCTCGATCCGCGCACGGGCGAGATCCTCGCCATGGCCTCCGTGCCGACCTACAACCCGAACGATCCCGCGGACGCGGCCAAGCGCGGAGCGCGCAACCGCGCCATCTCGGACACCTTCGAGCCTGGCTCGACGCTCAAGACCTTCACCTTCGCGGCGGCGCTCGACGCGGGCAAGGTCAAACCCGAGGACAGGATCGACTGCCAGATGGGGCAGCTCGTGGTCGGCAAGTTCCACATTCGCGACGATCACCCCAAGGGCGTGCTCAGCGCGGCCGAGGTGCTCAAGTACTCGAGCAACATCGGCACGGTGAAGATCGCCCGCCGCATCGGCAAGGAAGCCTTGTGGAGCGCGCTCGACCGCTTCGGATTCGGCCGGCCGACCTACCTCGGCCTGCCCGGCGAGCGCCGTGGCATCCTGCGACCGGTCTCGCGCTGGGGCGAGATCGAATTCGCCACGCACGCCTTCGGTCAGGGCATGACCGTGACGCCGGTGCAGCTCGCGGCCGGGTTCGCCGCCATCGCGGACCTCGGCATGTACCATCCGCCGCGCGTTGCCCTCCACTATCTCGGTGTGGGGGGCAGGCAGGAAGCGGTGGAGCGGCCCGAGGAGGCGCCCAGCGATCGGCGCGTGATGTCCGCGAGCGCCGCGCGGACCCTGCTCGCCATCATGCAAGGAGTGACCGAGGACGGGACGGCCAAGCTCGCGGCCATTCCTGGCTATCCCGTCGCGGGCAAGACGGGCACGGCGCAGAAGGTGACGAACGGGCGCTACGATCCATCGAAGTACCTGGCGTCGTTCGTGGGCATCGTGCCCGCCGATGCTCCTCGCCTGGTCATCGCCGTGATGATCGACGAACCGCAAGGGGTCCACTACGGCGGGCTGGTGGCCGCGCCCGCCTTCAAGGCCATCGCCGAAACGGCGCTGCGCTATCTCGGCGTCGCCCCGACGGCGTCCGTCGTGGCCAAGGGCAAGCCGGCGAGCAAGCCCGAAGCGAAGTCCGCGGAGCCGGAGGCGGACAGCCCAGGCGTGGACGAGCCGGCCGCGGTGGTCGCGGGCGATGAAGGCGCGGCAGACGACGGCGCGCTGGCCGTGGAGGACGAAGCCCAGGGCGAGGGGGGCGCGGGCGGCCATGGTCTGGTGGTGCTGCCCGACTTCACTGGTATGGGCATGGGCGAAGCCATTCGGGCCGCGCGCAAGGTCGGGGTCGATCTCATACCGACCGGCAGCGGCCTGGCCGCAACGCAAACGCCCAAGCCGGGCGCGGTTCCCGCCGGCTCCCCGTGCCGGGTTTCCTTCCAGCGCAGGGGAGGCTAGAAGGACTGCATGGTGCGACTCGCGGAGCTGCTCGAAAACGTCGAGGGCGCGCGCATCGTATCCGGCGGTCCCGCGCTGGAAATCGGTGAGGTCCGCGACGATTCCCGCCGGGTGCGCCAGGGCGATCTGTTCGTCGCGGTTCCCGGCACCAAGGCCGACGGCCGGAGGTTCATCGACAGCGCCTTGACCAACGGCGCGTCGGCGATCCTGACCGAAGGCGCGGCCGACCCCGAGATCGCGGCCAGGGCCACCCTGATTCTTGTGCCGCATGCCCGGCGCGCGCTCGGCGTGCTGGCGGCCAACCGCTTTCGCGCGGGGAGGGCGCTGGTCCTCACCGCCGTCACCGGCACCAACGGCAAGACCACGACGACCTACCTCGTCGAATCCATCCTGGCTGCGGCCGGGCACCCGACCGGCATCATCGGCACCGTCGGATACCGGTTCGGCGGCAAGGTCAAGGAGGCTGCGCTGACCACACCCGGGGCGCTGGAGCTGCACGAGCACCTGGCCGAGATGAGGCAGGCCGGGGCGAGCGACGTGGTCATGGAGGCGTCGTCCATCGCCCTCGAACAGGACCGTCTCGCGGGCTGCCGTTTTCGCGTCGCCGCGCTGACCAACGTCACGCAGGACCACCTCGATTACCACGGGACCATGCCGCGGTATTTCGCCGCCAAGAGCATCCTCTTTCGCGAGCTGCTGGTGCCAGCGGTCGGGGTCTCGGTCTTTTTCGCCGACGAGGAGGCCGGACGGGCCATGCTGCGGGAGGCGTCCGGACCGGTGCTCACGCTCAGCCGGCGGGAGAGCGGCGCGGACGTGGTGGTGCGCGAGCGGCGCCTCCAGCTGGATGGCATCGCCTTGCGCCTCGACACGCCCGCGGGGCCACTTGACATCTCCTCGCCGCTCGTCGGGGATTTCAACGTGGCCAACATCCTGACTGCGGTGGGCATCGCGCTCGGGCACGGCCTTCCGGCGAGCGCCATCGCGACGGGCGTGGCTCGCCTCGGCGGGGTGCCGGGGCGCCTCGAAGCCGTGGCCAACGACGCCGGCGTTCTCTGCGTGGTCGACTATTCGCATACGCCCGACGCTCTCGAGCGCGCCCTCGATGTCCTGCGGCCACTCGCCACGGGCCGGCTCATCTGCGTCTTCGGTTGCGGCGGGGACCGCGATCGCGGCAAGCGCCCGCTCATGGGCGAGGCGGCGGCCAGGCGCGCGGACGTCACGTTCGTGACCTCGGACAACCCGCGCACGGAGAAGCCCGAGTCGATCATCGACATGATCCTCGAGGGCGTGCGCCGCTCGGGGAAGCCCGAACGCTCGGCGAGCGAGCTCGCGCATGGGCAGATGGGTTTTCACGTCGAGCCCGACCGCAAGGCGGCGATCGCGCGGGCCGTGGCCCTGGCGCACGCGGGGGACGTCGTGCTCCTCGCGGGCAAGGGACACGAGGACTATCA
>PNBO01000062.1 GCA_003136095.1 Myxococcales bacterium | reverse complement strand
TGCGCGGCGGCCAGCGCGTCGACGACCTCGCGGGCGCAGGCCACGGCCTCTTCGATGGGCAGGGGACCGGAGCTCGCGAGCCGATCGCGCAGGCTCTCGCCTTCCAACAGCTCCATCACGAAGTAGACGATGCCGTCCTCGGTATGCCCGAAATCCGAGATGTCCACGATGTTGGGGTGGCGGATCTCGTTGACGGCCTTGGCCTCCTGGAAGAAGCGCGAAACCAGGCCCGGATCGGTACCGAGGTCGGGCCGCAACATCTTGACCGCCACCCGCTTGCCGATCATGGGGTGCTCGGCGAGGTAGACCGTCCCCATGCCGCCCTCACCGAGTACACGGACGATCTTGTAGTTGCCGATGCTGCGACCGATCACGAGTGGCAGTGATTATAGCCCGTCCCACAAGATTCCGCCTGAGAAGCCTATCGGGGCCAGATGCTGCGGGCTTGGAAGCCGGTCGGATAGGTCGTATCGTGCACGCCTCATGACCACACGCATGCTGTACGCGACTGATATGGAAACCCTGGAAGGGTTTCCAAGCCTTCCCACGTTGGTACGCGCCGAGCAAAGCTCGGCGGCTCCCCACGCGACTGATATGGAAACCCTGGAAGGGTTTCCAAGCCTTCCCACGTTGGTACGCGCCGAGCAAAGCTCGGCGGCTCCCCACGCGACTTGCCGGCGCCTCGCGCTCGGCCTTTGCTCTCTTGCCCTGGCCGCTTGCGGTACCGCCCCGCCCGCCGCTCCGGCCGCGACCCCGGCCGCTCCCCCGGCCGTGGTCGTTGCCACGCCCGCGCCCGCGCTCGTCGCGCCGGCCGAGCCGGTGTTCGCGGCTCCCGCCACGGCCCGGGCCGCGCTCGTCGCCAGCCTGGTGACCATTGCTCCCGCCAAGATCATCGGCGACCTCGACGCGCTCTCGCGGCGGCTGGAGCTGCCCATGATGCTCGGTCGCGAGCTTCTGACCGCGATCGGCGGCATGGGTCTGCTCGGCGATAGCGTCCGCTTCAATGCCTTCTGGGACCGGCTGGATCCCGCCGCGCCGGTGGCGGTGGTGTGGGTGCTGCCCCCCCAATCAACCAGCAAGGGCTTCTGTACGGCTCTGACCTTTCGGAACGCGGCGGCCGCGCGGCGGTCGTTCGAGGAGATGGGCGCGCCCGGCGCGGCGCGGAACGGGGTTTCCGAGCGGCGTACCCCCGACGGGGATGTGCTCTGGGGTGGCGTCAAGGGACGCACCCTGTTCGTCTCGAGCTCCGCCGAGGCCCTTTTGCTCGCCGGTGGGCTAGCCGAGGCCGCCCAGGTGGCCCCGTCGACTGGGCAGATTGTCGCCACCGTGCTGCCGCCCGCGCTCATCGCGGCCAGCGGCAAGACGCGCGACGCCCTGGTGGCCGAGGCCGCGTCCCTGCTGGCCCACGAGGCGCAGAGCGGCCAGGGACTCGCCACGCCGGCCTTCCAGCGCATGGTCGTTGCGCTTCTGGAAGCCGCCGCCAAGCTCGCCCTCGATTCCTCGGCGGTGCGCCTGGTGTTGGAGGTGGGGCCGAATGACGGTGTCATGGTGCAATCCGAGCTGGTCCCTGCCGCCGGTACCGACTTCGCCGCCCGCACGGCCCGGCGCTCGCCCTATGCGTTCGACGCCAAGCTGCCGGTGCGCGACGACAGCACTGCGGTGGTGGCGATCGGAAACCCGACGGACTGGTTGTCCATGGCGGGCAAGGTGTTCGAGGCCACCGGCCCCGCCGGACAGGAGCTGTGGCGAGACTCGAACAAGATGTTTGCGGCGACCGGCGAGTGGTCGTGCGTATTCGACCCGGCCGGGGCCGGCTTCGCCACCTTGTGCAGCTCAACGCTCAAGCCGGGCACGAGCGCCAAGGCGGGGCTCGACGCCGCGGTTGCGCTGGTGAAGGCGCAACAGGCCTGGGAGGCCGAGATCTACGGCCAGAAGTTGAGCCCGCTCAAGATCAAGCGTACGGGCGGCGTGGTGGAGATCGAAAAGAAGATCGAGAATCGCGACCCGATCGCGCGGAACCTGGCCAAGGCCTTGGCGGGCGGGGACACCGTCCGGACCGCGCTCACGGTCAAGGACGGACGGCTGCTCCAGGCCACCGGTCGCGAGGCGCGCAAGACCCTCGCCAGCTACGGCACCAGCGGTTCGGGCAAGGGCGCGCCCCTCGTGGCCGCGGCGCTGGCGCGCAGCCAGGGCGCCGAGGGCATGGCCTCGGTGGATGTCGTATCCATGGTGCTGCGCGTGCTTGGCAAGGGCAAGGATCTGCCCGGCAGCCAGATGGCGGCGATGGCCGCGGCGCTGCCCGGGATGGCGGAGATGAAGGCCCCGTTTCTTTTCACGCTGCGCGGCGGACGGTCCCTGACGGGCGACTTCCGCATTCCGCTCGGCAGCCTGGAGAGTGTCGCCAAGGTGGTGCGAAGTATGTTCGGCCCGGCCGGGGCGGGCCCCTCAAAGTAGAAAAGGAGATGGCGTCCACGGATTTCCGCTACACTGATCTTTACCCATGCGTCGTTTAGCAGTTCTCCTGACCCTCGTCCTCTCGTTCGTTGCCCCACTCGCCGTTCCGGCCGCGCAGGCCAGTGAGCCCGGCGCCATGCAAGCGCAGGCGCCCAACACCTCCTGCCGGCACCGTCGCGCGAAGAAGCAGCATTCGGAAAGCAAGCCGAAGAAGAAGGACAAGGACAAGGACGGCAAGAAGCCCTACGGCTTCGAGCTGTAACAGACTCAGCCTTTCCTTTCTGGGCTGCCCGCCGTGCTTTCCGGCAGGGTGGTCGTGTGCGCCGAGGTGCCCATGCAACCGTTTTCGGAGTTTCCAGGTCCGGTCTTGGCGCGCGTGCGCGTGGTGGCGGCCGACGTCGACGACACGATCACGAGCCACGGGAAGATTCCCTCGGGCACGGTCGAGTGCCTCGAGGCGCTGGGCCGGGCCGGGATCGCCGTGGCGCTGGTCACCGGGCGGCCGGCGGGCTGGGCGCAAACACTGGCTGGCTACCTGCCTGCCGTGCGCGTGGCGGTGGCTGAGAACGGCTTGGTGGCCTTTGGCGGCGACGGCGAGCGCATGGATCTCGGGCCCGAGCGTGGTCCGGGATTCCTCGCCCGCCTGGCGGAGAACGGTGCGCGGGTGTGCCAGGCGTACGCGCTGGAGGTGACCCCGGACGACACCTTCCGGCTGTTCGAGCGGGCGTTCGTGCGGCCCGCGCGCTTCGACAGTGCCGCGCTCGCGGCGAGCGGCAAGCTCGTCGACCCCGATTTCGAGGTGATGGCCAGCTCGATCCACATCCACGTGCGGCCGGCGGGCTGGGGCAAGGCCGACGGTCTGCTGGCGGCCCTGCGGCCCATTGATCCCGTGGCCTGCGCCGCGCCCGACGAGGCCATGCTTTTCGTCGGCGACAGCAGCAACGA
>PNBO01000199.1 GCA_003136095.1 Myxococcales bacterium | reverse complement strand
CCGCGCAGGTACCGAGCGTGCCGGTGGCGATCTGGCAGTCCCCCGAGCAGCAGGTGCTGCTGTCACTGCACACGTCACCGGTCTGGATGCAGAACGATGCGCCCAGCTTGCAGACGCCGGCCTCGCACAGGGTGGAGCAACACTGGCTGCCGACGGTGCAGGGATTGCCCGCCGTCAGGCAGGCGGTATTGAGCGCCTGGCACACGCCGCCGGTGCAATTGCCGCCGCAACACGCCGCCGAGTCCGTGCACGCTTGCCCATCGGCAATGCACGCGTACGCGCTGCAGCGGCCAGCGGTGCAGGCCAACGAACAGCACTCCGTCGACGCCACGCAGCCTCCACCCGTCGCCGTGCACTTGTTGATGGACGCGGCGCAGGTGGCGCTCGCCGGATCGCAGATCCCCAAGCAGCAGTCTGCGCTGGTGGCGCACTGCTGACCAACCGCAAGACAGTAGGGCGAGGGCGTCACGTCGCCGGTCTGGCCGGTAGTGTCCTTGTTGCCGGCGCTGCCATCTGGGTACTTCCCAATGCTTGTGGTGCTGCTACAGGCGGCGAACACGAGCAGAACGATGGCGAAGCCGGAGGAAAGACGAAGCGAGCTTGGCATGGGGTCTCCTTGGCTGGTTCGTGAAGTGTTTGGACCTTGCCGGTCGAATCCGTCACGGAATCGAGCGCAGTGCCTCGTCCACGACCGGCCAGAACAGGCTGTGCGGATGCTGGCGGTGGAAGCGCGCCGCCCGCTGCCGAGCCTGGGCGAATTCACCTTTGGCGACCAGGGCCTGCACCAGCAGGCCATCTCTCTCTTCGGCAAGCTGGCCGTTTGGGTAGGCCCGTGTGTGCCGGCGTAGCGCCGCGAGAGCAAGGTCGGTGTGGCCACGCCCCAGCGCGGTGCGCGCCATCTCGACCAACTTGCGCTCGGCCGCCAACCCCCGGTCTCGCGCATCGCCCATGGTCGGCCCGATCTCGCGCACGCGGCTGGGCGCCGTGACAGGCGGCTGGGCGGCCACGCCTGCCACCTCGGCCGCCTCGGCGGGCGGCGGGGGCGGCGGCAGGCTCGGCGGCTCGGGCGCTGGCGGCGCGGCGACGATGGCGGGCGGGGCAGGCAGCTCCGGCTTCTGCCGGATGCGCTGGACGGTACCGTAGGTCGCGGCGCCGACCGTCGCTCCCACCAGGAAGGTCGCCCACCCGCGCCCCGAGGAGCCGGCCAGCGTGCGCCGCAGAAGCCCCGTGCGCACCGGGGTCGGGGCCACGGTCGGCCCCGGTGAGGTCGGCATGGCATCGCCCGCGCCGGGCGGAAGCCCCAGACTGGCGGAAAGACGCGTGAAGACCCGCTGCCCCACCTCGAGCGCCGGGTCGGGGCAGGCCTTCTCCGCGTCGAGCAATTCTCGCAGCGTTTCCTGCGCGAGATCCGGCGGGTCAGTCATCGCGCCGCCTTTCCGCCGAGCGGAACCGCACGATCCACGCCGCCATGTCGGCCCGGGCCAGGCGCAGGCGCGAGTAGGCGGTGTTGAGCGGAATCGCCAGCGCAAGGGCGATCTCGGGAACCGGCACCTCGTCGAGCTCGTGCATGACGAAAACCGCCCGCCGATCGAGATCGAGTGCGTCGAGGGCTTTCATGAGCAGGGCGCGCGCCTCCATCCCTTCCATCCGTTCGTGGGGCGTGGGCGCGGCATCGACGGGTTCGACGCGCTCGCGGGGAAACTCACGCAGGTTGCGCTGGAGGCGCCGGAAGTCGTACACGACGCGCAGGGCGATGCCAAACAACCAGGGGCGCAGCGGGCGCGCCGGGTCGTAGTCGCCCAGATGCCGGTGAACCACCACGAAGACATCGTGGGCGAGATCTTCGAGGTCGGGCAGCGGCGCTCCGAGGCGTCGCAGAGTCTTCCACACATACGCGAACTCCGAGCGATAGATGGTAGGTAGATCGGGAGGCCGCTGGGCACTCGTCTCAGGGCCCCCAAGGCATGGTTTGGGTCGAGAACCCGGATCCGTCATGGGAATCGGATCGCGACGCCGAGGCCGAGGGCGAAGGCGACCGGGGGTGAGGTCCAGACTACAGAATCGTCGACTGTGAGCTTGGTCTCGGTGACCGGCGCGGTCACGTCCCCGTGCAGCGCCAGGGACATCCGTGCCGTGACGGGCAACGCGAAGGCGAGGCGGACCCCGAAGCCGAGGTAGGGCAGGGTTGCGTGCCGGGAATCGAGCAGGCCGCGTCCTGCGACCCGCTGCGCCCCCCCCGTCACCAGGACGCAGGTGGCGACCATCCCGGCATGCGCGCACGGCACGAGGGACGCGACCACGAGGGATGCGCTGGCCTCGCCCACGCGCAGGGGAGCCGACGCCGGCAGATCCACGCGTGCCTCGAGGCCCAGCGACACCGCCCCACTTTGCAGGCCAGCGCTCGCTTGAAATCCCAGATTGGCCGCGGGCGCCGACTGAAGCCCACCCAGCAGGCCTACCTCGACTCGTTTCGCGGTCGGCGGCCAGGTCGAGGACGAGCCAGTCGGGGGCGTGCTCGCCTCTGTCGATGCGGAGTCGCCATCGCGAGGCGCGCCGGCCCTGGCCACCCCCGCAGTGGACGACTCCGGTGGATTCTCGCCCGACCGTGGCGGCGCGGAGCCCACGGGGTCGATGGCGATGGCGATGGCCAGCTCGACCGAGGAGGCCAGCTCGGCGCAGTCGCGATTGCGGGAGACCAGCCGGCGCTCGGCCTTGAGCTTGCCCTGGGCATCGGTCAGCTCGATGCGCGCTTCGAGGACGTGGCCAGCCTGCCGGATGGTGGCCCGGAGTTGATCGTCGGCCTGGTCCCGAAAGGGCTCGTACCCCAGGCGAGCCGCGACTCCGGCCCGAATCGCCGCGTTGTCTGGGCAAAGGGCCGCGCCGTCCAGCCGCTCGTAGTCGAGGCGGACTGGCCGCGGCATCTCTGCGAACGCCGCGGCGCTTGCGACGAGAGTAATCACCAAGGCCGGGCAGGCCAGCAGAGTCTTGCGGAAATTCGCTAGACTTTGCCGCTTCGTCAATGAAGTGTTCACCGCCGAGAGGGCAAAGCCCCCTATCAAACCGTGCTTGCGGATTTCCCACCCACGGCCTACCGATCCACGGCTTACCGATGGTCTTTCAGGTCGCAGCATTACCCGGCCTCCTTCTTCCCAAAGGATTGCTCCGGGTAGCGGACCGT
>PNBO01000040.1 GCA_003136095.1 Myxococcales bacterium | reverse complement strand
GGGTTCCCAAACCCTCCCGCGCTCTCGCTACGCCGGGCAAAGCCCGGCTGCGCCTACGCGGTTGATGGGAACCCTGGCAGGGTTAGCTGCGCACTCGGCACCTGCCACCCGCCCTACCTCCCCCTCGCTGCGCTCGGCCTCGCCAAACCTTCCCGCGATGGTCCGCAGGCCAGCCGGCCTTCAGCGAAGCGCGCCGGATCCCCAACCCTCTAGCCTAATTTCGTCGACGCGTTTCTTTCGCGAGCCGGTCTCGCCATCGGAGCGCGTGCCATCGGCGTGGTTGACGGCATCATCTCTCCTAACTTCGATGACCTGTGGATAGGATGCCCTAAGGCTTGTGCCCAAACCCGGGACAACCGGTCGTACCACCCTACCCCCAGTTCATCCCCTTGCGCCGCCCGACTTTTCCCCAACCGCAAACTGCCTGCCTCCGACGGAAAGGGCTTTCTGTCCACAAATCCACAGGCCCTAATACTTCTCCCAAAGTAGATCAAAAGAATATAGATTCTCTGAGGTTGTTGATGGATGACGACACTTGATCGAAGGTGAGCGATGGACTTTCGTATTGGAAAGAATGACCTTCTGCGTGGTCTGTATCTGACCCACGGGATCGCGGATCGAAAGAACACCATCCCGATTCTGGCCAACGTTCTCATTCAGGCCAGCGGGAAGGACAAGGTTCTCTTTGCGGCGACCGATCTGAAGGTCGCCATGATGGTTGGCAGTACCGCCAAGGTGGACGAGGAAGGTGGTATTACCGTGGGGGCGCGCCAGCTCTACGAAATCGTCAAGGGCTTGGGTGGGGAGGAGGTTCGCCTGCAGCGGACGGAGCAGAACTGGCTATTCATCGAGAGTGGTAAGACGGAATTCAAGGTCGTGGGTATGAGCGATCGCGATTTTCCCAAGCTTCCGTCCGTCGATGATGTTCCATGCAGCAAGGTGGAATCCGGCGTTCTCGGCGAGATGATCGGGAAGACCCTGATTTCGATTTCGCAAGACGAAACGCGGCCGCATCTTGCCAGTGTGCTCTTCGAGAGCGATGGCGAGAAAGCGACCATGGTCTCGACCGACGGCCACCGTCTATCGAAGGTTTCGTGCGCGATGCCCGACGGCCCCAAACTGGCGGCGGGCGTGCTCTTGCCGAGAAAAGGTATCTCGGAGATCCGGCGAGCCCTGGAAGGAAGTGAAGGGCCGAGCCAGATCGGGGTCGACCAGGGATCCTTCGTACTCAAGTTCGCCGACGTGGCGCTATCCGTGAAGCTGGGGGAGGGCATGTTTCCGCCCTACGACCAAGTCATCCCTAAGGACAACGACAAGAAGATCGTGGTGGGGCGCGATGAGCTCCTCGATGCGCTCCGGAGGGTTTCGATCATCGCCTCCGACAAGACCTGGGGCATTCGTCTCTCCGTGGAGAAGGGCAAGCTCTCGATCGAGGCGGACAATCCCGACCTCGGTAACGCCAAGGCCAAGCTGGACGTCAGCTACAAGGGACCTGGCCTGCAGATCGGATTCAACGCTCGCTACTTCATCGACCTACTCGCCGAGATGAGCGCGAAGGAAGTTTCCATCGAGCTTGGTGGCGATCTGGATCCAGCGCTGGTCAAGCCCTGCGACGGCACGGAGTACCTGGGCGTGATCATGCCGATGAGACTGTAGGATGGGAATCCTGAGCAGAATCCCAGCCAGCCGCCTTGCTCATTAGAAACCTACGCGTCAGGGGCTGGCGGAACCTCGCCAACGAAAGCCTGCCGCTTGGAACCCGTGTGACCGTGCTCTATGGCCGCAACGGACAGGGCAAGAGCAACCTGCTCGAGGCGGCCTATTATGCGATCACCTTTCGTTCATTCCGCACCAGCAGCACCGCCGATCTCGTGATGTGGGGCGCGGAAGGGGCCGACATCGAGGCCGGGATCACGTTGCGAGGTTTGGAACGAACCTTGCGGGTTCGTCTGGGAGCGGGGAAGAAGTCCACGACCCTCGACGGTAAGGTGGTTCGGCGGGACGCGGAATCGCTGGAGGGAGCGGGCGTCGTGATCTTCGGGCCAGACGATTTACGCTTGCCCAAGGCGCCGGCGGCGGAGCGACGGCGCGCCCTCGACCGCGCCGTGTTCGCCGTGCACCGGGCCTTCTACCGGGAGGCACTCGCCTTCGAGCGCGCGCTCAAGGCCAGGAACGGCGTGCTTCGGCGGGGGGAGTTCTCGAGGGAGCTGCTCGAAAGCTACGACGAAGCCCTGGCCATGACCGGCGCGCGCATCGTTCTCCGCCGGCGTGAGCTGGTCTCTTCGCTGGCTCCACACTTCGCCGAGGCGTTCGCCGAGATCCACGGGCACCTCGCGGCGAGCATCCGCTACCGGAGTCACGCCCGCGTCGAGGCGGCAGCGACGGAAGACCAGCTCCGAGAAGCGCTCCGGCGGGGGTTGGCGGACAGCCGTGGCACCGACCAGCGACGAGCGTTCACCGGGTTCGGCCCCCATACCGACGACCTCGAGATGCTGTTGGGCGAGCGGCTCGCGCGCGACCACGGCTCACAGGGCCAGATGCGCTCGCTGGTCCTCGCCTTTAAGTTCGCGGAGCTGCGCCATGTGGCGGCGGGCAATCGCGAGACTCCGGTGCTGCTGCTCGACGACGTGGCCAGCGAGCTCGACGAGGAGCGCCGCGCCCGCCTTTTCGGCAGCCTTTCGGCCACGGCATGTCAGACTCTGCTCACCGTGACCGAGAGGGGGCTTCTGCCGGACCTTCCTGGACGCGTCGACTGGCACGTCAGCAGCGGCCGCATCGAACCTGGCTGATCGCTTCCCGGTTTTGCTTTACTCCCCCTCATATTGGTGCTATGTCACTGAAAGTCCTAGGGTTTTTCCATGTCAACGGATGCAGATAACGCGCCAGATCAAGAGCAGCCAAAACCCGGTAGCGAGTACAACGAGGAGAGCATCCAGGTCCTCAAGGGACTCGAGGCCGTGCGCATGCGGCCGGGGATGTACATCGGGGACACGGACGACGGCAGCGGCTTGCACCACATGGTCTACGAGGTCGTCGACAACTCGGTGGACGAGGCTCTGGCGGGCTTCTGCAACCGTATTGGCGTGCAGGTGCACTTCGACGACTCGGTTTCGGTCGAGGACAACGGCCGTGGCATCCCGGTGGGCGAGCACCCGACGGAGAAACGTCCCACCGCCGAGATCGTGATGACGGTTCTGCACGCCGGCGGCAAGTTCAACCATTCCAACTACAAGGTTTCCGGCGGTCTCCACGGCGTGGGTGTCTCGGTCGTGAACGCGCTCTCCGAGTGGCTGAAGCTCGAAATCAAGCGCGATGGCAAGGTCTACTACCAGGAGTACCGGCGCGGCGATCCGGTCACCGTCCTCGAGGAGATCGGGGTCTCGGAAAAGACCGGCACGAAGATCACCTTCAAGCCCGACCCGGCGATCTTCAAGGGCACTACCGAATTCAGCTTCGAGGTGCTGTCACAGCGGCTGCGCGAGCTGTGCTACCTCAATCGCGGCTTGACCATCACGCTCGAGGACGAGCGCAGCGGCAAGGCGCACGAGTTCCAGTTTGCCGGCGGTCTGGCGCAGTTCGTGGCCGATCTCAACACCACTCGCGTCGTCACCCACGAAAAGCCCATCGTCTTGGAGGGCGAGCAAGACGGCACCATCGTCGAGATCGCGCTGCAGTGGAACGACTCATACACGGATTCCATCTTCTGCTTCACCAACAACATCAAGAACAAGGATGGCGGCACCCACCTGACTGGCTTCCGGGCCGCACTGACTCGCACGGTGAACGCCTACGCGCAGGCCGCCGGCTTGCTCAAGGACCTCAAAAACGGCCTGGGTGGCGACGACATCAGCGAGGGGATGACGGCGGTGGTGTCGGTCAAGCACCCGGACCCGAAATTCAGCAACCAGCCGAAGGACAAGCTGGTTTCCTCCGAGGTCAAGGGCATCGTCGAACGCATCGTCAACGAGCGCCTCGGCCGGTTTCTCGAAGAGCACCCGCGCGAGGCCAAGCAGGTCATCGAAAAAGCGGTTCTGGCGGCGCGGGCGCGCGACGCTGCTCGCAAGGCGCGCGAGCTGGTGCAGCGCAAGGGCGCGCTCGACATCTCGTCGCTGCCAGGCAAGCTGGCCGACTGCCAGGAGCGGGATCCGGCGCTCTCGGAGCTGTACATCGTCGAGGGCGACAGCGCCGGCGGCTCGGCCAAGCAAGGCCGTAACCGGAAGGACCAGGCCATCCTGCCTCTACGCGGGAAGATCTTGAACGTCGAGAAAGCTCGCATCGACAAGATGCTCTCCTCGCAGGAGATCGTTACCCTCATCACGGCGCTCGGCTGCGGGGTCGAGAAGGAAAAAGAGATCGACAAGATCCGCTACCACCGCGTGATCGTGATGACCGACGCNNGACGCCGACGTCGACGGCAGCCACATTCGCACCCTGCTTCTGACCTTCTTCTACCGGCACTTCCCTGAGATCGTGGAGCGCGGGTACCTCTTCATCGCCCAGCCGCCGCTCTACCGGGTCAAGAAGGGCAAGCGCGAGATCTATCTCAAGAACGAACAGGCCTTGGAGGAATTCCTGCTCGACAGCGCGACTGAAAACCTGGTGCTTGTCCCCAGTCGGGGCGGCGAGTCCATCGGTGGCGATAGCCTGCGCCACCTGGCGCGGCAGGCGGGCCGGTACCGGCGGCTCTTGCGTGTCCTGGATCGGCGGTGCGATGCGCGTCTGGTGGACGCCATCATCAAGGCGGCTCATCTGACGAAGGCGGAGCTCAAGGATCCGAAACTCATCGCCAAGGCCCTGGGACGGCTCGAGGAGTACTTCGAGGCGTATGCGCCGGAGCTCAAGGACGTGGTGTTGAAATTGGCGCCCGACAGCGAGCACGGGGGCTACAAGATCGAGGCGCCCGTGCGGCCGGCGGGCATCCGGCGAGCCACGGTGATCGATTTCGCGTTTCTGGACTCGCCCGAGTTCGCGGATCTCTCGGCGTTGCACCAGGAGTTGTCGATCATGGGCCAGCCCCCCTATCGCCTGCAAGCAGGTGGGGAGACGGTCGACTTCGACCGGGTCGAGGACCTTGGCGACCGCATCCACGAGCTCGGCAAGAAGGGTCTGCAGATCCAGCGCTACAAGGGCTTGGGGGAGATGAATCCCGAGCAACTCTGGGAAACGACCATGGATCCGGAGAGAAGGACCTTGCTGCAGGTCCGGGTGGAAGACGCCTTCGAGGCGGATCGCTTGTTTTCTACGCTGATGGGCGATCTGGTCGAGCCGCGGCGGGAATTCATCGCGCAGAACGCCCTCAACGTCCGCAACCTGGACGTGTAATCCAGCCCCCAGACAAGCCAAAGCCCGGTCGGGAACAGCAACCGGGCTTTGGAGGGATAACGGAGCTCAGCAGGCGAAGATGCGGTTGAGCTTCTCTTCGATCTTGCCTTCGTTGGACTTGGTCGCGACCGCGATCTCCTTGACGAGCAGGGTGCGCGCGGTGTCGAGCATCTTGCGCTCGCCGAAGGAAAGCTCCTTGTCACCCTTGAGACGCTGCAGGTCGCGCAGGACCTCGGCGATCTCGAAGACGGAACCGGTCTTGATCTTCTCCATGTACTCGCGGTATCGACGGTTCCAGGTCTGGCCCTCGACGGCGATCTTCGCGGCTCTTGAGGATCTCGAAGACCTCGTCGACCTCGTCGGCGCGGATGAGCTCACGGAGGCCGACGGCCCCCGCGTTCTTGGTGGGGATCATAATCTTCATCCCATTGTCCAAGATCTTGAGGATGTAGAACGTCTGCTTGCTGGACGAGATCTCGCGGGTTTCGATGCCGGTGATCTGGGCCACGCCGTGGGCGGGGTACACTGCTAAATCACCAACGTGGAAAGTGGGCTCCATTGAGGTGCTCTCCTGTGAGTCCTTCGGAATTTGCCTCGGTAGCCGAGGCGCGCGTACTCTACCCCGATGTGGCTGCGCTGTCAACGGCGATTCGTCGGGAGGATTACGGAATTGTGAAGGGCTGAAGCGACTGGGAAACAGACTGCGCAACGGCATAGAATAGCTCAGGGTTTTGGGGTTTAGCCAGTTGATCTTGACAAACACAAGCATGGAAAGGTAGGGTTTTCTCCCACGTGGCAATGACCGCGAAAGGGGCGAAAGCCAAGTCCAGGGCGAGAGAAGCTGCCGCGCGCAAAGTGGCGCGAAGCGACCGGTCCACCGTGGGCAAGGGCCCGCGGCGACAGCGGAAGGCGAGGGGGGCAGTGGGGACGGCGAGGCTGGTGAAAGAGGTACCGCTGGTGCAGCGGGAGGAGGGAGCGGCTGGGGCAGGAAATGCGAAGCAGACAGGTTGCCCTGGCGGGGGGAGCGGTCAGGGTAGAGAGCGGAACGCGGGTCCGCCGCCGTTACCTGTGCCGATTGCGACTTTCACCATCTAGTCGAGGAGAAGCGATGAGCGAGCAGACTTCGTTGGCCGAGAAGCGGGAGGAGGCTGCCAAGGTTTTGCGGGAGATCCTCGACAAGATGAGCGTTGACGCGGAAGTAAGCGCTTTCGACGATGGGGAGAAGATCATTTTGGATGCGCACGGGTGCGAGTCCGGACTGGTGATCGGAAAAAAGGGGGCGACCCTGGATTCCCTCCAGTATCTGGTGAGCAGGATCGTCTTCCGGAACCCGGGGGAAGGGTTTCCTATCGTCGTGGATGCGGAGGGCTACCGTGGCCGGCGTGAGGATTCGCTGACGGATTTGGCGCGACGGCTGGCGGAGAAGGTCGTGCGGTCAGGCCGTCCGGTGCCGGTTGAGCCGATGAGTGCCCAGGATCGGAAGGTGGTTCACAAGACTCTCGCGGATCATCCGGGGGTGAGGACGGAATCGGAGGGGGAGGGAGCGGCGCGGCGGGTGGTGATCTTTCCGAAGCGAGGGGAGCTGGAGGCTAGGTAAGGCGGTCTAGGATGGGGCGGAGGTCGGCAGCCGCCTCCAGGGCGGCAGCGAGTCGGTCGGGAGTCGGGGAATCGAGGTAGGGAAGGATGCCGAGAGGAGTGTCGCCGGTGAGTTGGGCGATGAGGGATGGGTTGAAGGCCTGATCGGGCGTGGCGCAGGGCTGGGTATTGACGAGGAGGATTCCGGCCAGAGGGAGGGCGCGGCGGCGGATCTCGGCGATGGCGAGGGAGGTGTGGTTAATGGTGCCGAGGGCGTTGCGGGAGACGAGGATGACGGGAAAGCCAAGAGCGGTGGCGAGATCAGCGGAGGTCACTCGGTCACTGTAAGGGGACAGGAGACCGCCGGCGGATTCCACGACCAAGGGGGTACCGTAGGAACGGGCGATGGCGGCCGCGGACAGGAGAGTTGCGATGGAAAGAGCGAGGCCCGCGGCAGCCGCAGCGGCAGCCGCGGGAAGGGGCGAAGGGAAGGAGAATGGGCAGACGACGTGGAGGGGGATGTCGGCCCTGTTGGAAGCGGCTAGTAGGCGTAACGCGTCACTGGGCTGTGGGTCGGCGCCAGTCTCGACGGGCTTGAACGGCACGGGTCTGCGTCCACGGGAAATCAGCAGGTGGAGGAGGGCGAGAGCGACGGTGGACTTGCCGACGGCGGTATCGGTTCCGAGAAGAAAGATCCCGTCGTTGCTCGGGGGCCAAGGGCCGCGGGAGAGAGGGAGGGAAGGGGTGGATGTTGGCTCGGCGTGAGGCCCGGCGGTAGCAGAGGGGTGAGAGAGGTCGAGGTCCAAGGAGGCGATGGCGTCGGCGAGGGTCGCGACCTGCTCGGGTGTGTGCTGGGCGGAGAGTGTGATGCGAAGGCGGGCGGTGTTTTCGCGGACAGTTGGAGGACGGATGGCTTGCACGAGAATTCCCTTGTCGCGAAGGTGGCTCGCGGCCCGTAGGGCATGGTCGTCGGGGCCGAGAATCCAGGGCAGGATGGGGGAGGCAAACGGGTCGGGAGGAAGGGCGAGGAGGGAGCGGAGCTGGGTCACGCGATCGCGGAGGGCGCGGCGGACAAGGTCTCCATCTGATGAGGTGACGGTGTGGACGGCGGCGAGGGCGGCGGCGGCGACCGGAGGAGGCAAGGCGGTGGTAAAGAGGAATGTGCGCGCGCAGTTGGTGAGGTAGTCGCGCAGGCCAGTGCTTCCGGCCACGAAGGCGCCGCTGGCGCCGATTGCCTTGCCGAGAGTTCCGACGAGCACGTCGGGACGTACCCCAAAGTGGGCGCAAAGCCCGCCGCCACTCGGGCCGAGGCACCCGATGGCGTGGGCTTCGTCGACGATGAGCGCGGCGTCATGGGCGCGGGCCAGGGTGAGGAGCTCCAGGAGGGGAGCGACGTCGCCGTCCATGCTGAACAGGGACTCGGTGACGAGGAAACGGCGGCGTGCGGCGGGGCCGAAGTGGGTGAGGTGCTTCTCGGCGCGGGCGAGGTCGAGATGACGATAGAAGGCGAGCTTAGACCGGGACAGGCGGCAGGCGTCGATGATACTCGCGTGATTGGCCCGGTCGGCGACGATCAAGTCCTGGGGGCCTGCCAGGGATGTGATGGCTCCGAGATTGGCCTGGTAGCCGGTGGGGAAGAGCAAGGCGGCTTCTGCTCCCACGAGGGAGGCGAGGGCGTCCTCGAGTGCGAGATGCTCTGGCATGGTTCCGGACACCAAGCGGGAGGCCGCGGCGCCGAAGCCAGACCTGGCGGAGGCTTCGGCAGCTGCGCGCGCCAGGGCCGGATGGCAGGCGAGTCCCAGGTAGTCGTTCGAACAGAACGAGGTCAGCCGGAGGCCGTCGCTGGTGACGTTGACGCGGGAGGGGCCTTCCAGGGCGTGGCAGGAACGTAGGCGATGCCGATCACGCGGGGCGATCAGCTCGGCGGTGAGCTGGTTGGAGAGGGAGGGAAGCACCGGGTAGCAATGTGGAAGGAAGGGGGTTCGCCTGTCAACGGGCTTGGAGAAGCGTGTTCCACGTGGAACATCGGGTATCTCTCAGGGGCGTCCGCGGTACGGACCAGGGCATCGATGGGTTTCACGTGAAACAGTACGAACCCGACCACCGCGGTGCGCCGCTCGAGGTTGTATACGCAACCGCTTCCACCAGCTTTGCGCCAGCGGCGGACCTTGCGATGGGACTGGCCGCGAACACGACGGCCACGCCACCGGCGGAGAGAAGCCGCGGGGCCATCCCCAGCCAATCCTCCGGCCCGAAGGTGGCACGCGAGATGGCCACGGTGAAGGCAGAGTCAGGCATCTCCTCCATCCTTGCGCGCACTACCTTGAGCAGCCGGCAGGTACATCCCCTGGCCGCGGTGTTGAGAAAGGCTATCCGTTTGGCTCGCGGCTCGACGAGCGTGACGCGGCAGTCCGGCCGCAGGAGCACAAATGGGATCGCCGGCAACCCGCCACCGGCACCGATATCCACGACATTCGCTTCCCGAGGACACAACTTCGCCAGCGCAAAGCTGTCAGGGAGGTGATCTCCCACCAGCTCACGAAGCTCATGTGCTCCCGTCAGGTTCACGTGCTCGTTCCACTTGAGGAGCTGACTCAAGTAGGTGACGAGGCGTTCAGCATCCTTGCTCGCCAAGGGTAGCTCCCATGCTTCTGCAAGAGCGAGAACGCTCGCGACCCCCTCGTCCAGCATCGGCGCAGTATAGGACACGAAGGGTNNTTGCGAGGCGGCAAAAGGCAGCACGCAACGCATGGCCCCGCCGGGCGATGAGCGATACAATGCCCACTTTGCTTGGAATGGAAACGACTCAGACAAAGAACCGTCTTCTCCTCGTCGACGGTGACCCCAAGAGCCTGCGCGTTCTCGACGTGAGCCTGAAGAAGGCCGGCTTCGAGGTCACGACCGCGACGAGCGGCCGGGAGGCACTCGCGTCCCTCGCAGCCGAGCTCCCCGACCTCATCATCTCGGACACCGATCTNNACCAAGCCGATCTACATCAAGGAGATTGGCATTCGCGTGCGCACGGCCCTGCAGCGGGCGGAACGCGAACACATGGAATCGCGCCGGGAGGGGCGCACGCGCTTCGCCGGCCAACTTTCCGACGTGGGCGTGGTCGATCTCGTTCAGACCATCGAGCTCAACCGCAAGTCGGGCATCGTCCACATCGTGAACCGCGACGAACGCCGCGGCTCGATCTTCTTCCGCGACGGAAAAGTGATCGACGCGGAGGTCGGCCGCCTCTCGGGCGCGCATGCCCTTTATCGACTCTTCTCCTGGTCGGATGGCCAATTCGCCGTCGAGTTCAAACACATCCGGCGGCACGACGTGATCGACATGTCGATGGCGGCGCTGCTCATGGAGGGGATGCGCAGACTGGACGAGGGCACGCGCTTGCTCGACAACCTGCCGCCCACGAGCGGCGTTCTCGAGGTGGACTGCCGGGTGCTCGCCGAGGAGCTGGCGGAGCTCCCCGACGAGATGAATTCCGTGTTGCGCCTGTGCGACGGCGCCCGCACCTTGCAAGAGGTCGTCGAAGACAGCGACCTTCCCGATCTTGAAACCCTGGGCATCATCAACAAGCTCTTCGCCGACCAGATTATCTTCGCGCGCCAGGCGCCCGAACGCGGTGCCGAGGCGGCGCCTGGCGTGCGTCTGGCGAACTGGCTTTCCGAGGGAGCGGCCGAGGAACTGGCGGCCAGCGGCGAACTGCGGGCGTCATCCGAGATCCCCTTGCCCGCGGACCTTGCGGGCGACGACGAAATCCGGTCCGCGCCGGTGCCCGCCCCGTCCACCGGCAGTGACCTTTCCGCCGAGGAAACCCTGGGAGCCGCGTTGCCCTCACGCGTGGAGGCGAGCCTTGCGGACGATGCCGATCTTGGCAAGGCCGCCGATACGCTCAGGGGTATTCCCGTCGAGAATTTGTTCGGGGAACCGGAGGCCAGGCCCGTAGCGGAGGCGCATGCGGAGGTCGCCGTGCCAGACAACAAGACACCCGCCGAGGGCGGCGAAGAACCGCGGCCCACCAAGCCGATGGGTCTGGCCGAACGCCTGCTGAGCGGAGATTCCGTGCTGCGCACCGCCGCCATGCACGAGGCCCTCTCCGAGGGTGATGGCAGCGTCCAGGAACCCTTGGCCTTGGATCGCCACACCCAGCGCTACGGCGATCCGGCGGCGGAGGCAGCGGCGGCTCTCGTGCAGGAGGTCGTTTCTTCCACCCATGGCAGCAAGAGCCAGGCGATCCCGCCGGCCGAGCCCGAGCGGCCGAGCAAGGAAGTCGACTGGGGGGCCTGGCCCGCGGTCGCCCCGCCCGAGTCACACCCGGAGGCGATGGCCGCGCCAGCCCCGGCGAAGCCGACGGCGGACGCGCCGGCCGCGGTGAAGCCGGAGGACAGCAAGACCAGCGGTGCCGAGCTCGACACGGCCGATCTGGAGGAGGTGGAGTCCGGCGACGTGCAGTCCATGGCGGACAAGCCGGCGGAACCACCGGCCGACTCGGCCCAGGTGGATCCTCAGCCGGTCGAGGAGGCCGCGACGCGCCTGGGGCCGGAGGACGTCCTGCCCATGGACGGGGAGCCACCGGCGGAATCCGAGCGCGGCCTGTCGCCCACGGCGGCCTCGGGGAGCGCCGAAAGCAACGATGCCCAATCCGCGGGGTCGTTGTCGCGCGAGTCTGCGGAAATCACCCGGCTGGTGCGGAAGCCGAGGCAGGTTCGGCAGCTCATGCTCATGGCCATTGCCGCCTTCGCCCTCGGCACGGTCGGGGCTCTGGCACTCATGAACAGGACATCGCAACCTGGCGAGCCGCTGCCCGCCGCGCCGCCACCCGCGGCCTCACCAACTGTCGCTACGTCGGCGCTGTCCCCACCTCCGGCCGCGCCCGCCGCGCCGCCGCCGACCACGCCACCTCCGGCCGCTGCCGCCGGCGTCCAGGTGGCGCCAAGCACGGGCGCGGCCGTGGCACCCAACCCATCGCCGGTTGCCCCGCCACCTGCCGCCGCCACCGCGACCACGCCGAGTGGAACGCTGAAGACAGGCAACGGCGAGCCCGCCGCCGCGACTCCGTCTCCGGCAGCGGGGGAGCTGCGCCAGAACTGCATCGACGTCGATGCCGGCGGCAAGGGCAAGGCCCGGGCCGTGCTGGCGGCCTGCCGTCGCGCGCTCGAGGCCGACGCCAAGGACGCGGAGGTCATGGTCATTCTGTCGCGCGCCGAGATCGACCGCGGCCGTCTGGGCGAGGCGCGCTCGCTCGCGCGCAAGGCGCTCGTCGCCGATCCCGCCCGCGCTGACGCCTACGTCTTCCTCGGCACGGCCGAGCAGGAGGCCGGCAAGCTCGAGGAAGCGCGCGCGGCCTACAAGAAATACCTGGAACTGGCGCCGGACGGCCGGTTTGCCCGCGAGATCCGCGCCATTCTCAACAACCTCTAGCCGCGAAGCGAGTGCCTGCGTGTTGGTCCTTGGCCTTGAGACTTCGTGCGACGAGACCGCGGCAGCTGTGGTGGAGGACGGCAAGGCCATTCGCTCGAACATCATCTCGTCGCAGGTGCTCGTGCACGCGGAGTACGGCGGCGTGGTGCCGGAGGTGGCTTCGCGCCAGCACCTCGCGACCGTGGTCAAGGTCGTGCGCGCCGCCTTGGCCGAGGCGCGGGTGCAGCCCGAGGAGATCGACGGTATTGCCGCCACCTGCGGCCCGGGTCTGGTCGGGCCGCTCCTCGTTGGGCTCGAGCTCGGCAAGTCGATGGCCTACGCCCTCGGGAGACCGGTGGTCGGGGTCAATCACCTGGCCGGCCACCTGGCCGCGATCTTCCTCGAACATGCGACGAATCCGCCGCCGCCGCCCTTCCCGCACGTCGCGCTGCTGGTTTCGGGCGGGCACACCACCCTCTTTCGTGTCGAGGGACAAGCCAGGACATGCTTGCTCGGCTCCACGCGCGACGACGCCGCCGGTGAGGCCTTCGACAAGGTCGGCAAGCTCCTCGGCCTCGGCTATCCCGGCGGCGTGGTCATCGACCGCCTGGCCGGCGCGGGCGATGCCAAGGCTATTTCGCTGCCGCGCGCCCTACCCGGCCGCGAGGATCTCGACTTCTCCTTTTCGGGGCTCAAGACGGCGGTGGCCACCCGCCTTTTCGCCTTTGGCCGGCCCGAGGGTCCGGCCCTCGCCGATTTCTGCGCCAGCTTCCAGGCTGCCGTGGTCGACGTGCTCGTGCGCAAGGCGCGGCGGGCGCTGGCGCGCGAAAACCTGTGCGATCTGCTGGTGTGCGGCGGCGTGGCCGCCAATCGCGGCTTGCGCCAGGCCCTCGCGGCCGCCGCGGCCGAAGATGGATTCTCACTCTACGTGCCCGCGCCCGTGCTGTGCACCGACAACGCGGCCATGATTGCGCTCGCCGGTACGTGGGCCCTCGCGCGCGGGGAACGCGGCGCGCTCGACTTGAGCGTCGATCCTGGGCTGCCACTGTCATGAGTGGCTCGGCGGAAGAAACGCGAGCGCCGCTGCCCACCGCGCGCGAGCTGCTGGCGCGCCACGGGTTGTCGCCGAAGAAATCCCTCGGCCAGAATTTCCTCGTCGATACGCGCGTGCAAGAGCGCATCGTGGCCGCGGCCGCGCTTTCCGCCGAGGACGTCGTCGTCGAGATCGGCGCGGGCCTCGGAGCGCTGACCACGCGCTTGCTCGGCCGGGCGGGAAATCTCATCGCCATCGAGCGCGATGCCCGGCTAGCCGAAATCCTGCGCGTCGAGCTCGGCGCGGCGCCCAACCTGCGAATCGTCGAGGGCGACGCCTTGGAGTTCGATTTGACGGCCGCCGCGCGCGCAGCGGGCCGGCCGCTCGTCGTGGTGGGCAACCTGCCCTACGTCGTGACCTCGCCGGTCATCTTCGCCACCCTCGCCGCGGCCGCGGGGGGACGGGCCGTGGATCGTGCGATCTTCATGGTGCAGAAGGAGTTCGCGCAGCGGATGCTCTCGCCGCCTGGCGGCCGCGCCTATGGCCGTCTCTCGGTCATGGTCCAGCAAGCGGCCCTGGCCGAGATCCTGTTTCACGTCGGTGCCGGCGCATTCTTGCCGCCGCCCGCCGTGACCTCCACGGTGGTGCGCTTGCGACCGCGCGAACAGCCGCTCGGCGAAGTCAGCGACGGAAATCTTTTCGCGCTCGTCGTCCGTGAGGCTTTCGGCACGCGCCGCAAGATGCTTCGGCGCGCGCTCGAGCCCGCGTTCGGTTCGGGCCGCGCCCTGGCCGCGCTAGCCGCGGCCGGCATCGACCCTACCCGCCGCGCCGAGGAGTTGTCGGTGGCGGACTTCGCCCGCCTGGCGAAGGCTTTGGCCCATGCCTGAGCTTCCCGAAGTCGAAACCGTGGTGCGCACCCTGCGGCCGCGCCTCTGCGGCCAGACCATTGCCGCGGTGTGGACGAGCGGCCTGGCCCTCCGCATGGGCCGTGGTGTCGATGGGGCGGCCTTGCGGGCGCATTGCCAGGGGGCGACCGTGGGTGCGGTTTCCCGGCGGGCAAAGTACATCCTCATCGATCTCGAGCGGCGCGGGCGAGCGGCCGGCACCCTCCTCGTCCACCTCGGCATGACCGGCCGGCTGCGCGTCGAAGGCCAGCGTGATCCCCGGGCCAAGCACACCCACGTCGCGTGGACCCTGTCCGGCGGGCGCGAGCTGCGCTTCGTCGANNATCAAGTCCTTCTTGCTCGACCAGCGCCGCATCGCCGGGCTCGGCAACATTTATGTGAGCGAGGCGCTCTTCCGTGCGCGCATCCACCCGCGCACCCCGGCTCGGCGCGTGCGTGGTAAAGCCCAGCTCCTCCTGGGCGCGATTCGGCAAACCCTGGAACTGGGCATCGCCAACTGCGGGACCTCGTTCCGCGATTTCGTCGACGCGAATGGGGAGCCGGGCACGAACCTGGACGCGCTCCTGGTCTACGGCCGGCAAGGGGAGCCATGCAAGACCTGTGGCAGCCGCGTCCGCCGCAGCGTCGACGCCGGGCGCTCGACCTTCTTCTGTCCTCGCTGCCAGAAGCCCTAGAACAGGCAGGAGGCCGGGTCACCGCTGGCGACTTCTAGTAGTGTAACGTCGTCCCGCAGGCGATAGCGGTAGGTGGCGACGCTGTCCACGCCCCAGCACTCGGTGCCAAGCGGGGTGACGACGGTGGGCTGGTCCGGCGAAAGCACCGCCGTGAGATCCGCCCGCCCAGCGCCGGAGCCGATCCACTCCGCCTGCATGGTGGCGGACACCTGGACGCCAGTGTTCGAGAGACCTTGCCAGTCGAAGCTCATCTGCCCTGACCCATCCTGATTCTGGAGATACTCGTAGTGGCCGGATTGCGTCGTGGCCGTGGGAAGATTCACGATGTCCATGGTCACCGTGATGGGGAAGGCCGCATTGTCATAGGTGACGTCGAGATGATCGAGATTGGCGAGACCCGCGTCGTCGTTCACCGGGTAGCCGGCCGCGCGCGCCTCCGCGGTGAGCAAGTGGATCTCGCCTTGCCCGGTTCGCGCCGAGCCCGCCGAGGTGTACTTGCCGACGAGGAACGATACCCAGGAAGAATCGCCGGCTCCCACGGGGCGGAGCTGGAGCCAGTAGTCCATGTGCAGAAGCGACGCCGACACCGTGGACCGCTGCATGACCAGGCGGAGCTCCCAGTTCGGGTACTTTTCGACCGGCCAGGGTCCCCAGATGCGCTCGGCGCCGTTGCGCGAGGTCGGCGAGGTCCCGCGCACCAAATCGACGAGACCGACGAGCTGGCCTACCATGCCGTTGAAGGTCGTGACGGCCGAGCGGGTGGCGCGGTAGTACTCGGCGGAATTCGGGCGCATGACCGAGAGATACATCTGGGCTTCCATGTCGGTCTGCTCGGGCAGCGCGAGCTGGAAGTCGAGGTCGTCGTTGGAATAGTTCCCGCAGGCGCCGAGCGAGAGCGCGACGACTGCTACGTATGGCGACATCCGTCTAGAATTCATAGGCAACCCCCGCGGTAAGCTCCCAGTAGCCCAGGGAGCGGTTCTCGTCGACGTTGTAGAGCAAGTAGTGGACACGGCCGCGGCCCAGCAAGTTGAAGTGCCGGGCCAGCCGGTAGCGCGCGCCGGCGACCAGGCCCGGCGTGAACGTAGCGAAGAACTGATCGGGAATGGTGGGCTCGTCGAACTTGCGGCTCATGAGCACAACGGCCAGACGCAAGCCGAGCGAGGCGGCTAGCTTGCTGTCGCGGAACCGCCATTCCTTGGCCAGGGTGGTACCGGCAGACAGCTCGCTGAACTGGAAGGACAAGAGTGTACCGTAGCGGTCGACCTCGCCGCGCGTGCCGCCGCTCGCGAAATCGAACCCCAGAAGCCAACCGCGTCGGAAGAAATCGCGCAGCTCGATCTCCAGGCCGAGCATGCCGGTGGGCGGGAAGAGGCCGTCGCGCGTCGGCCCGTCGAAGAAGGACTGCACGGTGCCGCCCAGGCCGAGGCTGACGCGCACGCCTTCCTCGTCGCGCAGCCCGCCCTTGACCGGATCATCCGTGAAGGGAGCGTCCCGCAAGCGCGCCTCGTCGAGCAGGGCCAGTTGCCCCGCGACGATGTGGATCTCGCCGATGCGCAGGCGATCGGCCAGGCGCCGGCGCACGTGGTAGCGGCCCGCGGGCAGGGCGAGCAGGCGATCCCCGCCGGCGGGCTTCTGGATCTCGGCGGCGATGAACCCGCTGCCGTCGACGATGTAGTAGATCCCGGCGGGCGCGTCGCCGGGCACGTAGATGCCTTCGCTGCGGTTGGCGAAGTCGGTGAGCACGAGATCGGCGTTGCCCTTCAAGTCGTAGCTGAAGGTCGGGTGCTGGGCGCCGGCCGCGCTCTC